>VAYG01000017.1:0-15356 GCA_005885015.1 Actinomycetota bacterium
ATCTGGGAAGCGCTCGGAAAGCTGTCCGAACGCCAGCGGGCCGCCATCGTGCTCCGCTATTACGAGGACCTCTCCGAGCAGAAGGTCGCCGAGATCCTCCGATGCCGCCCGGGCACGGTGAAGTCCCTCGTATCCCGCGGGCTGGGAATCCTCCGCCAGGAGATCGAGCATGCCTGACCTCGAAGACCGGCTGAGAGACGTTCTGGAGCGCCGGGCCAGCTCGGTGGCCCCGCACGACGTCCCGCCCCCGGGGATGCTGCGGCGGGCTCGCCGGCGGGCCGCTCTGGTGTTCGGGGGGGCCGCTCTGGTCATCGCAGTGGCGGCCACCGGGTCGGTGGTTGGCGTCCGTGCCGTGGAGGGCTCCGGCCATCGGGCCGCATCTCCCAGTCTGGTCCGGTCGTGCCGCGCCGGCGACCTCACGGCGAAGACGGAGCTCCAGGGCGCAACCGGATCCGTGTTCGGCTCGATCGTCGTGACGAACCGGACGAACCACGCGTGCACGCTCACCGGTTGGCCGAACGTGCAGATCGCCGATTCCGACAACAAGGTGTTCGCGATAAAGGAATTGTCCACCGCGCCCTGGTGGCAGCAGAACGGACAGCCGCGTCCCCGAGGGTGGCCCGTGGTGACTCTGGCCCCGCGCGCCGCCGCTGTCGTCAGGGTGTCATGGGCCAACTGGTGCCACCCGTCCCAGGCACCCGCAGGCTGGCGGGTGGAGCTGCGTGGCGGGACGGTGGTCGCCAGGGCCGACCCCGGCAACCTACCGATCTGCTCCGGGCCGGGCTATCCATCGATCCTGCAAGTCGGGCCGTTCGAGCCCCGGAAGTGAGGAGGGGCTCGGGCGGTCTGCGCCCGGCGTAGCGCGCCGGTCCGTTCCCCGGCCGGCACCCCCTCGCTACGCCGGGCGCTCCTCTTGTCTGCCTTCATTCGCCTCCGGCCGCACCCGAATCGATTCCTGGGCTCCCGTAGAGTGGCGGGATGGGCCTATCGCAGCGCGAGGCCGGGCTGTTCGGGCCGGGCTCCGCTTCGTGGCAGGTCAACCGGGAGACCACGGTGCTCTTCGGCGGCGCCCGCGCCCTCCTCATGCAGGCGGCCCACCCGCTGGTGCTCGCTGGAGCGAGACAGACCGGGTTCTACGAGCGGAACCCGTGGAAGCGCCTGGAGCGAACCGTCCAGCTGACCTACGCGATCACCTTCGGGACGCGGGAGGAGGCGATGGATGCGGTCCAGCGGATCAACCTCGTCCACGAGGGCATCCGCGGCATCGACGAGGTGACCGGCCTCCCGTACGACGCTCGCGACCCGGAACTCCTGCTCTGGGTCCACGCGTGCCTGGTCGACTCCCAGCTCCTGTTCGAGCGACTGACCGTGGGGCGGCTCGACGAGGAGGGCCGGGAGCGGTTCCACCGGGAGCAGATGCTCGGCGCAGAGCTGCTCGGCCTGGACCGCTCCTCGATCCCTCCCACCGTGGCCGCCCTTCGTCGCTACATGGCGGGGATCACGTCCAGCGGGATCCTCCGAGTGACCGCGGACACGCGCCGGGTGGCCGACCTGATCCGCCATCCCCCCCGGGACGTCCCATGGCGCCCCGTGCTGCGGGCGGTCTCGGGGTGGGCCTTCGCCACGCTCCCCGAGCCGCTCCGATCCGAGTACGGCATCCGCTCGACCACGGTCCGCCGGCTCTCCCTTGCCGGGAGCCTGTCGGCGGTGAAGCTCGTCCGGCCGGTCCTTCCGGCTCGGATCCGGGAGATCCTGCCTGCCCGCCGGGCCGACCGGCGACTCACGTCGGGCTGATTCCGCGGGACAATCCATCGGAGGCATACAGAGGGGGATCCATGGAGAAGGTGCGGGCGGCGGCGGTCCAGGCGGCACCGGTCTTCCTGGACCGGGACGCCACGGTGGCGAAGTCAGTCTCGTTGATCAGGGAGGCCGCGTCGGGAGGGGCCCGGCTCATCGTGTTCCCCGAGACCTTCATCCCCGCGTATCCCGACTGGGTGTGGCGGGCCGGGGTGTGGGACGAGAACTCCGAGCAGCTGTACCGGCGGCTGCTCGAGAACGCGGTCGAAGTGCCGTCTCCGACGACCGACGCGCTGGGGAAGGCGGCCCGCCGCGCCAGGGCCTACGTCTCCATGGGGATCAACGAGCGGGATCCGGACGGGGGGACGGTGTACAACACCCAGGTCTACTTCGCCCCCGACGGCACGATCCTGGGCAAGCATCGCAAGCTGATGCCAACGGGCGGCGAACGCCTGGTGTGGGGGTACGGGGACGGATCGACGCTGCTCGTCTTCGACACGCCGTTCGGCCGGCTGGGCGGTCTGACCTGCTGGGAGAACTACATGCCGCTCGCCCGCTACGCGATGTACTCGCAGGGCATCGACGTCTGGTGCGCCCCGACCTGGGACAACAGCGACGTCTGGGTGTCCACGCTGCGGCACATCGCCAAGGAGGGCCGCGTGTACGTGATCGGGGCCACTCCATGCCTGCGGGGATCGGACGTCCCCCCCGACGTTCCGGGGCGCGAGCTGTGGGGCGACCAGGACGATTGGATGTCGAAGGGCAACTCGGCGATCGTCGGGCCGGAGGGGGAGATCCTGGCCGGGCCCCTGATCGGCGAAGAGGGCATCATCCACGCTGAGATCGACCCGGCCCGAGCCCGAGCCGTCCGCTACAAGTTCGATCCGGTCGGGCACTACTCGCGGCCCGACGTGTTCCGGCTGATCGTTGAGAACGGAGCGCGAACGGAACGACGAGCGCCCCGGTAGCGGGGAGAGGCCTGGGCTACCCTCGGGCCAGGGCCCGGCTGATCACGATGCGCTGGATCTCGGAGGTCCCCTCGAAGATCGTGTAGATCTTGGCGTCCCGGTACCACTTCTCGACGGGGAAGTCCCTGATGTACCCGTAGCCGCCGAGGACCTGGATGGCCTGCTCGGTGACCCACACCGCCACCTCGCCGGCCTTGAGCTTCGACATGGAACCCTCGGCACGCTCGAAGGTGCCGTTGCGGGCCAGCCACGCGGCCCGATAGGTCAGCAGCCGCGCGGCGTCGATCTCCATGGCCATGTCCGCCAGCTTGAACGCGATCCCCTGGTTCTCGATGATCGGCCGCCCGAACGTGGTCCGCTCCTTCGCGTAGTCGCGGGCGAACTCGAAGGCCGCCCGGGCGATGCCCACAGCCTGCGCGGCCACCGACGGCCTGGTCATCTCGAAGGTCTTCAGCGCCGCCGAGCGGGCCGGGGCCGCTTCGGCCCGGGCCTTCTCCATCTTCGCCTCGAGCTTCTCGGGTCCTCCCACCACGTCTTCGAGCGGGATGCGGCAGTCCTCCAGCAGGACCTCCGCCGTGTGGGAGGCCCGGATCCCGAGCTTCTTCTCCTTCTTCCCCTGGCGCAGACCGGGCGTGTCGGGACCCACGACGAAGGCCGCCTGGCCACGATGGCCCAGGTCGGGATCGACCGTGGCCACCACGACGTGGACGTTGGCGATCCCTCCGTTGGTGGCGAAGACCTTCTGGCCGTTCAGGACCCAGCCTTCGCCGTCACGCCGCGCGGTCGTCCTGAGGGCCGAGACGTCGGATCCGGCGTTCGGCTCCGTCACGCACAGCGCGCCCACCTTCGGGTCCTCCGGCGTCCCGAACATCAGGGGAGCCCACTTCATGAGCTGCTCCGGCGACCCGGAATAGGCCAGGGTGGCCAGGGGCAGGCCCGAGCCCCAGATACCGAGCGAGATGCCGGCGCATCCCCAACAGGTCTCCTCGAGGCAGATCGGGAACATCAGGCCGGTCGGATCCGCGGCCAGGGTCTCCATGTAGAACTCGAGACCGTACAGCCCGATCTCCGCCGCCTTCTTCAACACCGGCCAGGGGAACTCCTCCCGCTCGTCGTACTCGGGAGCCACCGGCCTGATCTCGCGCTCGGCGAACTCGTGCACCCACTTCTGGGTCGTCAGGTGGTCCTCGGAGAGCTGGAATTCCATGTCGGACGTCCTCCTGCTGGCTTCGAGCACCCTCGCCGGTTCTGCCGACAACCTACCTATCGGTAGGTTACTGCTCGGTAATAATACCCCACGTGGCCAGGACCCAACCCGCGGCACGGACCGGGCGCCGGCGCATGCGAGCCCCCGAGCGCCGGGCCCAGCTCCTGGACGTGGCCAGGAGGGTGTTCGGGGCGTCCGGGTTCCACGCCGTGTCCATGGAGACGGTGGCGAAGGAGGCGGGCGTCACAAAGCCGATCCTCTACGACCACTTCCCCTCGAAGAGGGATCTGTACATCGCGCTCATCGACGCCGACCTGGCCGCACTCCACGACGAGGTGCGCAAGGCCCTGGCGGCGCCTACCGGGAACCGAGAGCGGATCCGGGCCTCGTTCCAGGCCTACTTCGATTTCGTCGACGAGCACGCCGAGGGATTCCGGCTGCTGATGCAGGAGGCGGTGGGAGCGGAGGAGGAGTTCCGCCAGCGCGTGGCCCAGGTCCGCGATCAGATCCTGGCCGAGGTGGCCCACCTCATCGTGCGGGAGTCCCGAGGAAGGCTCGACCGTGGGCACTCCGAGATCGTGGCCCTGGCCCTGATCGGGATGGTCGAGACCGTGGCCCAGCGCGAGCCGGGGGGTCCTCCGGAGCGGCGGCGCGAGGCGGTGGACCTCCTTGTCCGCCTAGCCTGGCGAGGGATCACAGAGCTCGACCAGTGACCACGACGACGACCCGCCCCGCTCTCCAGCGCCCGGCCAAGCCAAGACTCCGCGGGCGGATCCACCAGGTGGCGTTCATCATCTCGATCCCCGCCGCCCTCTTGTTGGTCGCGCTGGGGCGCTCGCCGGCCGCTCGCGTCTCGACGGCGCTGTACGGTGTCACGCTGGCATCCATGCTCGGAACCAGCGCCTCGTACCATCGCTACCCCTGGTCCGACGTGGCCAACGAGCGGATGCGGCGGCTCGACCACTCGATGATCTTCCTCTTGATCGCCGGGGCCCTCCACGGCGCCTTCAAAGCGGTGATCCTGGCCGTCGTCTGGAGCGGCGCCGCAGTGGGGATCGCGCTGAAGCAGCTCCGTTTGCGAGGGCTGGGAGCCGTCACCGGAGCCCTCTACGTGTCCCTGGGATGGGTCGCCATCGTCGCCGCACCGCAATTCATCACGCTGCCCGTGGCCGCGACAGCGCTCCTGCTGGCCGGAGGAGTGCTCTATACGGCAGGGGCGCTGGTGTTCCTCCGAAAACGGCCCGACCCCTGGCCCGACCTGTTCGGGTATCACGAGATCTGGCACGTGTTCGTGACGAGCGGCGTGCTCTGCCACTACCTGGCGATCCTGGTTCTCCTGTTGGCGGCCCGGTGAGCCGCCTGTAGGAAGCGCGCCCGACGGCAGGCGGGGCTAGAGGTTGCCGCGCTCCTCCTGCTCCCGCTCGATGGCCAGGAACAGCTCCTTGAAGTTCCCCAGGCCGAAGCCCCTGCTGCCGTGGCGGTCGATGATCTCGTAGAACACCGTGGGCCGGTCCTGGACGTTCTTGGTGAAGATCTGGAGCAGATAGCCCTCTTCGTCCCTATCGGCCAGGATGTTCAGCCGCTCGATGTCTTCCATGCTCTGATCGATCGTCCCGATGCGTCCGCGCACGGCCTCGTAGTAGGTGGCAGGAACGCGGATGAACCGGACGCCTCGCCGCCGCAAGGAGTCCACCGTCTTGATGATGTCCTTGCTCAGCATGGCGATGTGCTGGACCCCTGGCCCTCGGTAGAACTCGAGGTACTCGTCGATCTGGCTCTTCTTCTTGCCGGGGGCCGGCTCGTTGATCGGCAGCTTCACCCGGCCCACGCCGTCCCACATGACCTTGGACATGAGCGCTGTGTACTCGCTGGAGATCTGGTCGTCGCGGAAGTGCACCAGCTGATCGAAGCCGAGGACCCGGCGGTAGAACTGAGCCCACTCGTTCATCTTGCCGAGCTCGACGTTGCAGACGATGTGGTCGATCAGCTCGATGCCGACCTCCGGCCCCTCGTCGGGGATGGCAGGTTCCGACCGATACCCCGGCAGGAAGGGCCCCGAGTAGTTGTCGCGCTCGATGAAGGAGTGGAGGGTCTCGCCGTACGCGGCGATGGACGATCGGACGACCTTCCCGTTCTCGTCCTCCAGGATGATCGGCTCGAGCACTCCCCGGGCGCCCTGGCCCGTGGCGTACTCGAAGGCGTGGGCGGCGTCGGGCACGCGGAAGGTCACGTCCCTCACCCCATCCCCGTGCTCGAGGACGTGCCGGGCGATGGGGGATTCCGGTCCCATGGCCCCGGTCATGACCAGCCGGGCCTCGCCCTGCTCCAGGACCCAGGACGCCCGGTCCCGGACCTTGGTCTCCGGGCCGCTGTACGCGGTGACGCTGAAGCCGAAGGCTTTCGAGTAGTAATGGGCGGCTTGCCTGGCGTTCCCCACGTAGTACTCAACGTGGTCGATGCCGAGCAGCGGCATCACATCTTCGTGCTGTCCTGCGGCCTGATCGAGCTGTTGTGCCATCGGTGCGGCCCTCCCGTGGATCGACCTTCCTGTGATCGACTATACCCGGCCGTCCGGAGGATCCTCCCCTCAGGGCCACGCGGCGAACACGGTCCCGTGTCCGCGCTCCACGGCGAGCTCGAAGTTCTCCCTCACCCTTCGCTCAAGGGCTCCGGACCGGAGGTCGTGGGCGAGCGCCTCGAGACCCTTGCGCCGGGTCTCTTCGTCGAGGTGATGCCAGAAGGACGTGTTGCGCAGATACGCCGAGCCCGCCAGATGGAACCGATCGGTATGCAGCGCCGGCAAGGAGCCGTCCACGCCGTCCGTGTAGACGAACGGCTCGTGCACGACGCGACGAAACCCCGCGTCGCGGAGGATGCGTTCGATGTCATCGCTTGACAGCCTGGGGTTGCCCGGAGGGGCCACGCCGAAGTACTCGTGGACGAAGAGCGGGGCGTTGTCGCTGGTGGGATCGGCGATCACCACGGGGCCGCCTCGCAGGACCCTCCTCAGCTCACGGGCGGCGGCGGGACGGTCCTCGATGACGTGGAGGACGTTCACCAGGATGGCCCGATCGACGGAGGCGTCGGGCAACGGGAGGGAGCGGGCATCGGCAACCGCGGATCGTCCCGGGCCCACCTTGCGGGCGGCGTGGACGATCATCTCGAACTCGGGGTCGACCACCAGGACGCGGAACCCGCGAGCCTGGAAGACCTGCGCGTAATTGCCGGTCCCCCCGCCCACGTCGAGGAGGAGCCGGCCCTCAGCGGGTCCGAGGTGCTTGGCCAGGGCCCGGACCACGGTGGGGCTGGCCCCCCGCGTGTAGTCGTACGTGCGGGCCTGCGCGGCGTAGTCGCGCGATCGCGGCTGGCTGGCGGCGTTGGGGCGAGAACTCATCCGCTGCGAGCATGGCACGAGGAGCGAAAGGGGACGAGCCCGGCCCAGCCGTTGAGCCCTCAGCTCGGCTTCGGTGGCGGTTCTCCCGGGGGCGGCGGTGGGTCGAACGGAGTCGCCCCCCCGAGCATCGACAAGCGATCGATTGCCAGGCCACCTTCTACGATGGGTGTTCCGCGCGGCGACACCAGGTCCTCGAGCGACTGGAGGATGGCCCAAAAGGCGCCCAGTCCAGCGGTCGCCCATGCCACCCACCGAAGTTCCGGCGGCATCGCCGGCACGAGCAACACGCAGATCAGCGTGGTCACCCAGAAGAACACGGCCCTGCGCCTGAGCGCCCTTCTGGCTGACCCGGATCGCCGTTTCGCTCCCGCCTCCATCATCAGCCCAGCTTGAAGGGAAGATAGGTGAGCCAGGCTACCGCGAAGGATCCGGGGATCGTGAGGACCCACGCCCAGACCACCCGCCTGGCCACACCCCACCGAACCGCGGACAGGCGCTGGGTCGATCCGACGCCGACGATCGCCCCGGTGATGGTGTGGGTGGTGGATACGGGGATCCCCGCGTGCGCGGTGAAGAACAGCGTCGCCGCCGCGGCGGTCTCCGCGCTCATGCCCGAGACCGGCTGGAGCTTCGTGATCTTGGAGCCCATCGTGTGGACGATGCGCCAGCCTCCCGACAGTGTCCCGAGCCCGATCGCAGCGTGGGCCGATAGGACGACCCACAGAGGGACCCCCGCCGAGGGCGGGAGCACGCCTGCCCCTATGAGCAGGGCGAGGATCACCCCCATGGTCTTCTGGGCGTCGTTGGCTCCGTGGCCGATGCTGAACGCGGCGGCCGAGACGAGCTGCGTCCGCCGGAAGCCCTTGTTCAGCCGGTCCACCCGCCGATTCCGATGGAACGTCCACATGACTCCGACCAGGATGGTGAAACCCAGGAGGAGCCCGATGATCGGCGAGAGCACGATGAACACGGCGATCTTTCGGAAGCCGTCGGCGATGAGCGCGCTCCACCCGGCCTTGGCTACCGCGGCCCCGCCCATGCCTCCGATGAGGGCATGCGACGAGGAGGTTGGAAGCCCGAAGAACCAGGTGATCACGTCCCAAACGATCGCCCCGACCAGTCCGGCGAAGATGACTGCGGTCGTGAAGACCTCCGGCTGCACGACGCCCTTGGCGATCGTGGCCGCGACCTTCGTCCCGAAGATCAGGAAGGCGATGAAGTTGAAGAACGCGGCCCAGATCACAGCGAGGGAGGGCGTGAGGACGCGGGTCGAAACGACGGTGGCGATCGAGTTCGCCGCGTCGTGGAACCCGTTGAAGAAGTCGAAGCACAGCGCCACGAGGATGACGAACACGAGCGCGGGCGTCATCTAAGCGTGCTTGAGCACGATCGACTCGAGCGTGTTGGCAACGTCCTCGCACTTGTCGATGGCCGCCTCGAGCTGGTCCGCCAGGTCCTTCCACTTGAGGACGTCCATCGCCTTGTACTCACCGGAGAACAGCCGGGCGACCGTCTTCCGATAGATCCGGTCGCCTTCGTTCTCCAAGCGGTTGATCTCGACCCAGTACTGGTTCAGTCCGTCGAAGCTTCGGAGCCCGGCCATGGCCTGGTACGTCTGGGCGCAGGCGCGAGCCAGGACCTCGGCCTGCTGCCTCATCTCGGGCAATGGCTGTTCGATCTGGTGCAGGACCAGGAGATCCGCCACGGCCTCGATCCCGTCGAGGATGTCGTCGATGAGGGATGCCAACCGGTGGATGTCCTCCCGGTCGAAGGGGGTGACGAAGGTGGTGTTCAGCGCGCGCATGATCTGATGGGTGATCTCGTCGCCATCGTGCTCTCTCTGGCGGATCTCGACGTGGGCCCCTTCGGGGTTCTGGTAGTCGATCAGGAGGTTCAGAAGAAGATTGCCTGAATCCGCGAGGTTCGCCGCGGCGCGCTCGAACAGATCGTAGAAGCCCTCGCTCCTGGGGATGATTCGGAGCCTCATGGAGACCCTTCGCGGGCCGCAGCCTGCCTGAGCATCGCCGAGCGGTGGATATCAGATACGGGCGCTCCATGTCCAACGGCCGGCGGAAGGCCAGGACCGCCCGGTCTCAGTCGATGAACTTGTAGCCCAAGCCGCGCACGGTGAGGATGTGCTGCGGCTGGTGGGGGTTCTCCTCGATCTTCTGGCGCAGGCGCTTGACGTGAACGTCGAGCGTCTTCGTGTCGCCATAGTAATCGGCGCCCCAGACCTCGTTGATCAGGAACTCCCGCGTCAACAGGCGGCCCTTCGCGCTGAGGAAGCTGTCCAGGAGGTCGAACTCCTTGGGCGTGAATGCGACCGATTGTCCCCGCACGAAGGCCTCGTGGCGCTCGAGATCGATCTCCACCGGGCCTCCGCTCAGCCTGCCCGGACCCGCCCCAGCCGGCTGGGTCTGGGCCCGGCGGAGGTTGGCCCTGACCCGCGAGACCAACTCACGGATGGAAAACGGCTTGGTGACGTAGTCGTCGGCCCCCAGCTCGAGGCCCGCCACCTTGTCGGCCTCCGAGTCCTTCGCGGTGAGGATGACGATCGGGACCTGCGACTCGCTTCGGATGGCCCGGCAGACGTCCAGCCCGGACAGCTTCGGCAACATGAGGTCCAGGATCACCAGCGATGGCCGCTCGGCCCGGAACCGCTCCAGGGCCCGTTCGCCGTCCGTTGCGGTGATGACGGCGAACCCCTCTCGGGTGAGGCTGTAGGCGACGCTCTCGACCAGGGCCGGCTCGTCCTCGACCAGCAGGACCTTGCTCCCCGGTGCGGACGCAGCCATCGCGCTCACGTGGAAGACGGGAACCGCGTCACGGGGAGGGTGGGTGGGATGCGTCCGTGAACTCCCGGAACTCCCCGGTCAGGAGGAAGGCGACCTGCTCGCCGATGTCGACCGCGTTGTCCCCGACCCGTTCGAGTTGCCGGGCCACCATGTTCATCTGGACGCCCCATTCCAGGAGCCGGGGATCCCGAGCCAGCCCGACGACCTCGCGGTACATCCCCCGGTTGAGATGATCGATCGGATCGTCCATGCGGGGAAGGGCCAGGGCAGCTTCCAGATCCCGGCGGGCGAACGCGTCGACCGACGTCAGAAGCATCGACCGGGCGATGTCCGCCATCTCCTCGACGTGTGAGAGCACGGTCGGGTCGGTGGGAAGCTCCCGCGTGGCCTTCGCGATCTTCGAGATGTTCACGGCCATGTCCCCCACCCGCTCGAGATGCATGTTGATGTGCATGATCGCCGAGACCAGCCGGAGGTCCCCCGCCACCGGGGTCTGCATGGCCAGGAGGTCGATGACCCTCCGCTCGACGTCCATGTATTTGTCGTCGACCTCGTCGTCCTCCGCGATCACTCGATCTGCCAGGTCTTTGTCCTTGCGGACGAGGGCCTCGATGGATCGGCCCAGAGCCCGCTCCGCCAGCTGCCCCTCCGCCATGACCTCGGCTTGGAGGGCGGCCAGCTCGTCGTGGAATCGCTTGCGCGTCTCGAGCATCAGCCGAACCGCCCCGTGATGTAGTCCTCCGTCCGCTTGTCGTCCGGCGAGGTGAAGATCTTGCGGGTCGGCCCGAACTCCACGACCTGGCCGTACAGCATGAACAGCGTCCAGTCGGCAACCCGAGCGGCCTGCTGCATGTTGTGGGTCACCAGGACCACCGTGAATTGGGTCTTGAGGTCCTGGATCAGCTCCTCGATGCGGAGAGTCGAGGCCGGGTCCAGGGCTGACGCGGGCTCGTCCATCAGCAGCACCTCGGGCTCGACGGCAAGAGCCCGGGCGATGCACAGCCGCTGCTGCTGGCCTCCCGACAGCTTTCCACCGGGTTCGTCGAGCCGATCCTTGACCTCATCCCAGAGCCCTGCTTGCCGAAGGGCCTGCTCGCTGCGGCGGCGGAGCTCGCCGCGGCTCAGCCTCCCAACCATCTTCAGGCCGGCCACGGCGTTGTCCAGGACGCTCATGGTGGGGAAAGGGTTGGCTCGCTGGAAGACCATGCCGATTCGCCGGCGAACCTCGACTGGATCGACATCGGGAGCGTAGATGTCCTGCCCGTCGAAAAGGACCTTCCCCGACACCCGGGCCCCGAGAACCTCCTCGTGCATCCGGTTGATGCACCGGATCAGCGTCGACTTGCCGCACCCAGAGGGGCCGATGATGGAGGTGACCGCCTGCGGCTCGGCCACCACGGCCACGTCCCGGAGCGCCTGGAGCGACCCGAACCACGCGTTGAGGTCGTGGACCTCGATCCGCCGAGAACCGAGGTCGTCGGTCAGAGCCTCCTGCCGAACAGCCTCCACCCCGCTCACCTGATCCGCCGCTGCTGCCGGTTGGCCAGGAACCGCGCCGTGATGGAGAGTACCAACACCGCCGCCAACAACACGATGGCGCCACCCCACGCGATGGCGTGCTGCGACAGGACGGGGGTCCGCGCATAGTTGTAGATGCGAAGGGGGACCGCGTCCGCGGGGGCAACCGGGTTCGTGGTCAGGAAGTCCTGGCCGAGAGCGGTGAGAAGGATGGGCGCGGTCTCCCCCATCCCACGGGCCACGGCCAGCATGATCGCGGTGAAGATGCCGGACCCCGCCGTCGGAATGACGACGCGAGCGATCGTCTTCCACCTGGGGACGCCCAGGGCAAGCGCGCCCTCCCTCAGCTCCTGGGGCACGAGCCGGAGGATCTCCTCGGTGGCCCGGGTGATGATCGGCCACATCAGGACGGTCAGCGCAATGGCGCCCGCCAGCGCGGAGAAGGTGCCCATCGCCACGACGACCACGGCCCAGATGAACGCCCCTGCCACGATCGACGGCGTGGAGAGCAGGATCTCGGCGACGAAGCGCACGGCGGAGGCCAGTCGGCCTCGGCCGTATTCCGATAGGTAGATCGCCGCCAGCATGCCGAGTGGAACGGCCATGCCGATCGCCATCCCGACGATCAGGGCGGTTCCGACGAACGACTGGACGATGCCGCCGCCGGGCTCGCCGGGAGCTGCCGGCTCCTTGGTGAAGAAGTCCAGGTTGAGCGCGGAAACCCCTTTGACCAGCACGTACCACACGATGAAGGCGAGCGGGAGCAGGGCCAGGAACCCGCAGGCCCACAGAGACGCCCGAAACGCGCGGTCCTTGACTCGGCGAGATCGGCTCATCGAGCGCGAGAGGCCCGGTGCCCGGGCGCCGGCCGTGGCCACGGCGGCCCCGCTCATCCCGTCACCTCCAGAGCGGGGATCTCGGCGGCCCCTGCGGGGGTCGGCCCTCCCACCAGTCGCGCCGTCCGGCGTACGCGCATCCGGGAGAGGGCCGCGAGGACCAGCGAGACGACCACCAGCACCAGGGCGAGGGCCAGCAGGGCCGAGCGGTGGACGCCCACGCTGGTGGCCTCCCTGAACTCGCTGGCAATGACCGCTGGGATGGTGTAGCCGGGGCGGAACAGAGAGGGCCCGATGCCCAACCCGTTGCCCACGACCATGGAGACGGCGATCGTCTCGCCCAGGGCTCGCCCCAATCCGAGCATCGTGGCTCCGACGATGCCGCTCTTCGCATACGGCAGGACGGCCATCCGGATCGTCTCGTAGCGGGTGGCCCCGAGGGCCAGGGCCCCCTCCCGCAGATCCCTCGGTACCACCGCCACGACCTCGCGCGTCACGGCGGTGACGATCGGCAAGATCATGACGGCCAGGATCACCCCGGCGGTGAACAGGTCCCCCCCGTTGGAGTTGTAGCCGAACTTGACACAGGCGCGGGGATTGCCGACCTGGGTCTCCACGCAATACTTGGCTCCCCGAAAGAGGGCGCCGATCGCGGGCACCTGCCCGATGGTGTTGGTCAGGAACGGCTCGACCGTGTGATCGAACACGGGCTTCATGATGAACAGGCCCCAGAGCCCGTAGACGACGCTCGGGATGGCCGCCAACAGATCGACGAAGACGGCCAGTGGGTTGCGCAGCCACCCCAGCTGCATCTCGTTGAGAAGGAGGGCCAGGCCGACGGCGACGGGCACCGCCAGGACGATGGCGATCGCCGAGGTGACCAGCGTTCCGAAAATGAAGGGCAGCGCACCGAAATCCTCGCGTCCGAACACCGGGTTCCAGTTCCGCCCGGTGAGGAAGTGGAGCCCGAACTTCGACAGTGCCCGGTATCCGCCGACGGACAGAACCACCAGCAGCAGCGCCAGGAGGGCGATGAGGCCTGCTGCCATCGAGACGGAGAGACCTTTGAACAGACGATCGCCCAAGCGGGAACGCCGCCGGAGTGGCGGCGTTCCCCTTGCGTTCGGCCGAAGGTTCCCCAGCCTGGTCCCCATCAACCTCCTGAAGCCTAGCCCTTGACTGCGGGCGAGGGCTCGATCGTCTGGCCGTTGAACTTGACCGAGTCGAGCAGACCCAGCGCCTGTTGCTGGATCGCGTTGGGAAGCGGCGAGTAATTCAGGGTGGTGACCCCATCCTGACCCTTGGTCAGGGCCCAGTAGAGCAAGTCCACCAGGGTCTGGCCCTTGTTCTTGTCCGCCGGGCTCGGGTTGATCAGCAGGTACGTGGTTGTGGAGATGGGGTAGGCCCCCGGAGCCGTCGAGTTCAGGATGTTCGTGTCCGATGTGATCGGGAACTCGAGGATCCCGCCGGCGGCGCTGATCGAATCCACGGACGGCGCCACGAACTGCCCGTCGCTGTCCCGCTTGATGCTGGCCACCCCGAGGCCGCTGTTGACGGCGAAGTCGAAGGACAGGTAGCCGACCGCCCCCTCGGTCTGGGAGATGCCGGCCGCGACCCCGTCGTTCCCGTCCCCACCGGTGCCGACCGGCCATTGGACCGCCTTGTCGGCCCCGACCTGAGACTTCCAGGCGGGACTCTCGGCCGAAAGCCACGACGTGAATACCTTGGTCGTGCCCGACTCGTCTGCCCGGTGGACCACCTGGATGGGGCTTGCCGGAAGGGTCAATCCCGCGTTGAGCGCGGCGACGGCTGGATCGTTCCACGTCTTGATGGTGCCGAGGAAGATGCCTGCGGCGGTCGCGCCGTCGAGCTTGAGCCCGGTGTCCAGGCCGGAGACGTGGTAGGCGATGACCACCCCGCCGAGCACGGTGGGTACCTCGACCACGTCCTTGCCCTTGGCCTTGATGGCCTGGATCTCCTCGTCCTTCAGCGGAGCGTCCGACGCTCCGAAGTCGACCGTTCCCGCCGTGTATTGCTGGACGCCGCCGCCCGAGCCGATGGCCTGGTAGTTGATCTTGGCTCCCGATTCGACCGACCGGAAGTCCCTGAACCACTTCTCGTAGATGGGATCGGGGAACGTCGCACCGGCGCCGGTGAGCGACGAGCCCTTGAAACCGCCGCTCGCGCTGCCGCCTCCACCGCACGCCGCGCCCACGAGGACGACGACAGCGACCAGGGAGGTCGCACCGAGAAAACGCTTGAAGCTTCGCATCGAACCTCCTCTTCGGGACGCGCCCGCCGGATCAGGGCGGCTGCTCGGGCTTGGCCGTGGATCCACGAGCGCGACGGTATCGAGGGCACATGAACCGGCCGAGGCCCCAAGATGAACGCGAGACGAACATCGACCCGGGGTCCGGGTCAGCGGGTCGGTGGCAGACAGACGTCCTGAAGAAATTGCCGGCGCAGGACCCACAGCAAGGACTGGGCCCGGCGGCAGGCCGTCCGCACCTCGGCTGGGCTGGGCGCGCTCGATCCGCCGGCCATCACCGCGATCCGCTCGAGCTCGGCGATGACGTCCGCGAATCGCAGGGGGATCGAGGGGTGAAGCAACCGCCGGTCCAGGAATCCCATCTCGGCACAGTCCATGCTCGTGTCGCCCCCGCCCTCCGCTTCCTCGAGGGCGCTGCCGGCCGTGGGCCGTACGCGTGCGGTCACGCCTGCCATGACCGCAACCGTAGCGACCCGGGTTGACGCCCCTGCGGCCGGGTGGTGAACGGGCGATGAAAGGTTCCGCCGGGGCGGGTCAGTGGATGGTGGCCGGACGAACGCCCGCCGCGATGA
>VAYG01000017.1:15422-26948 GCA_005885015.1 Actinomycetota bacterium
CAGATGACCAGGAACCCGCTCACGGCGGATGCCACGATCCCCCAGACGAACGGGCCGCCGAACCCCGGCGGGATGTGCTCCTTCCCCGTCAGGAGCTTGGCCCCCTTGTACACGCCGGCCCCCCCGATGATGGGCAGGGAGAGGAGGAAGGAGAACCTGGCCGCCGACTCCCGATCGAGGCGGACCCCCCGCGCCGCAGTGATCGTCACCCCAGACCGCGACACGCCGGGCTGGAGCGCGATCGCCTGGGCCAGACCGATGGCCACCGCGTCGCCGAACCGCAGCTGCTGCATGGCCCTCGTGGCAGGAGCCCGTCGGTCGACCACGTAGAGCACGATCCCGAACACCGCCAGCATGATGGCGATGATCCAGGGCTCGCCGAGCTTCTCCTCGATCACGCTCTCGAACAACGCCCCGGCGATGGCGCCGGGGATCGTCCCGATGACCAGGAACCATGCGAGCCGTTCATCCGTGTCGGCAAGGGTGCGGTGCCGCATCGACCGAACCCACGCCTTCAGGTACTTCCAGATGTCGCGCCAGAAGTACACCAGGGCGCCCACGAAGGTCCCCATGTGCAGCGCCACGTCGAACGTCTTGTTGAGCGCCTCGTTGGTCAGGATCGGCCAGTTGAAGAGCCATGGCACGAGGATGAGGTGTCCGGAGCTCGAGACCGGGGCGAACTCGGTCAGGCCCTGGACGATCCCCAGAATGATCGCCTGCAAGATGGTCGTGGGCCTCTCCTCTCCCTCGTGGGTCCGGGCCCTGCGGCCGGCCGACATGGTAGCCAGCGTGGCCATGGAGACCCCTGGGCTGGTGTGCCGGTCTTGTGGAATTCGATCACAGCCCGGCTCCGTGTTCGCTCTCGGGTTGGGAATCGGGGCGTTGGCCGCTTCCCTGGTGTTCGTCGGGGTCTCCGGCCGCCTCTCCCGATCCCTTCGCCGGCTCCGTGACGCCCACCAGGATGCGGCCGGCCGGGCGGATGCCGCGGAGGCCGACCGCAGCGCGAGGGAGGCGATCCTCTCCTCCCTCGAGGATGCCATCGTCCTGTTCTCCCCGCAGGGCCGGGTCGTCTATCGAAACGCCGTGAGCTCGGAACTGCTGGGCGGTGGGCTGGACGGCCTGGCCGGCCTGGCATCGACGGCGCTCCGCCGGCTGGTCGCATCGGCATCCGACGGCGGGCCTGTTCCTCTCCTCGAAGTGCTCCTCGGTCCCACGGGCCGGATCGTCCAGGCGTCCGCTTCCCGGATTCCGGACGGGCACGTCCTGCTGGTCCTGCGTGACGTCACCGGAGCGCGCGTGGGGGAGGCGGTGCGGCGCGACTTCGTTGCCAACGCCTCGCACGAGCTGAAGACCCCGGTGGCCTCGATCCAGGCCCTGGCGGAGACGTTGCTGTCCGCCGCGTCGGCCGACCCCGCCGCGGTCCCCCGCTTCGCCGAACAGCTGGAACGCGAGTCGGTCCGGCTGTCGAGGGTGGTCGGGGATCTGCTCGACCTGTCCCGCCTGGAGAGCGGCGCCGGCGAACGCGAGCGGATCAGGCTGGACCGTCTCGTCGAGGAGGAGGCCGAACGGCTCCATCCGCGAAGCGAGGAAGCGGGGCTGACCGTCGTCCTCCAGACGAAGGATCCCGTCCCGATCCACGGCTCGGCTCGCGACGTTCGCCTGTTGATCCGCAACCTGATGGAGAACGCCATCCAGTACTCCCGGCCCGGGGGAACGATAGAAATCGCTGTTCGCGCCGACGACCGGGAAGCCGTCGTCACGGTGGCGGACACCGGCGTCGGGATCCCCACCCGCGACCGGGACCGCATCTTCGAGCGCTTCTACCGAGTGGACCGGGCGCGCTCTCGGGAGACCGGGGGCACCGGCCTGGGGCTGTCCATCGTGAAGCACGTCGTCGAGAACCACGGCGGCAACGTCACGGTGGAGAGCGAGCTCGGCCGAGGATCCACGTTCACGGTCCGGTTCCCCCCGCGCGACGCCCCGTCGCGGCCGATGGAGGAAAAGGACATCGGTATCCTTCCTCGATGACGCTCCTGCTCCTCGTTCGCCACGCGGTGACCGATTCCACGGGCAAGCGCCTGTCGGGATCCACCCCGGGCCTCCATCTCTCTGACGAAGGTCGCCGGCAGGCCGCTGCTCTCGCCGAACGTCTGTCCCCGCTGGCCATCTCGGCGGTGTACGCGAGCCCCTTGGAGCGATGCATGGAGACCGCCGAGTTCGTGGCCGCTCCCCGGCGGCTCGGGGTCGAGGCCGTTCCCGAGTTGGAGGAGGTGGGATACGGCCGGTGGACCGGGCGCAGCCTGAGCCAGCTGGCCCGGACGGCGCTGTGGAAGCGGATCCAGAATGCCCCGTCGTCGGTTCGCTTCCCCGGCGGCGAGACGCTCGTCGAGGCCCAGCGCCGCGCGGTGTCGGCGCTGGAAGCGGTCGCCGCCCGCCACCCGAGGGGCACGGTGGCCCTCGTCTCCCACGCCGACCTCATCCGGCTCGCCGTGGCGCACTTCGCAGGCGTCCACATCGACCTGTTCCAGCGGATCGTGGTCAGCCCTGCTTCGGTCTCGGTCGTGCTCATCGGAGACCGCGTCCCCCGGATCCTGCGGCTGAACGACACGGGGAGCCTCACCGACCTGGCCCAGCGGGCTCACCACGGGGATCGCGCTGCCCGGCGAGACGGTGGGCCGAGGAAACGAACGGTGCGGGGCCCCTAGGATGGAAGAGATGTTGATCGAGCTCGACCCGGTGGACCGCATAACCGCGGACGCCGTGGGGACCCCGGGTTCCCGCGTCTTCTATCTCCAGGCTCGGAAGGGCGACCGCATCGTGACCCTCATCTTGGAGAAGCAACAGGTCCAGCTGCTGGCGGCCTCCGTCGTTGAGATCCTGGCCAGGATCGGCAAGGAGACCGGTGAGGGGCCCCCGGAGGAGCAGATGGGGCTCGACGAGCCGGTCCTCCCGGAATGGCGGACCGGTCGCCTCTCCATCGGCTACGAAGAGCAGCGCGACATGCTCATGCTCGAAGCCGAGGAGCTGCTGACGCAGGAGGAGGAAGAGCAGGCCACCGGCGAAGGCCCTGCCGACGCCCTGTCCGCGATCGGTCCCGAGCTGACGGTGGAACAGGAAGCCGAGGAGGAGGCCGCCGAGCCCGAGGAGGCGGAGGAGACCAGGGATGCAGCGCGGGCCCGGTTCTGGGCGACGAGGGAACAGATGCTCTCGCTGGCCCGTCACGGCGCCCTGATCTGCGCCGCCGGTCGCCCCCTCTGTCCGCTGTGCCGCAACCCGCTGGACCCGGAGGGACACGATTGCCCCGCCCTGAACGGGCATCGTCAACTGGGTGAATCGTGAGCCGGGAAGGCGCCGCCGGCCCGGATCGCGCCGGGCGGGTCGTCCGTCTCCTATCTCGCGGGGAGATCCGTCCGCTCGGTCTGCTGCCCAACGCGTCGAACTACACGTACCTGGCCGAGGTCCGGGATGGCGAGGAAGAGGCGCTGGCCGTCTACAAGCCCCGTGACGGAGAGGCGCCGCTCTGGGACTTCCCCGAAGGAACCCTCTGCCGGCGGGAGGTGGCCGCCTACGTGCTGTCCCGGGCGCTGGGGTGGCCGGGCGTGCCTCCCACCGTCCTCCGCGACGGTCCCGGCGGGCCCGGCTCCGTGCAGCTGTTCATAGAGGCGAGCCCGCTCGAGCATTACTTCACGCTTCGGGAGGCTTGCCCGGACGATTTCGTCCCTGTGGCTGCCTTCGACGTGGTCGTCAACAATGCCGACCGAAAGGGCGGGCACTGCCTGCGAGCGACAGATGGCCGCGTGTGGGTCGTGGATCACGGGGTGTGCTTCAGCGCCGAGCCGAAGCTTCGCACGGTCATCTGGGACTTCGCCGGCGAGCCGGTTCCCGACCCGCTCCTGGGTGACCTGGAGCGGGTCTCGAGGGAGCTCAGGGGGGGACCGCTCCGGGACGAGCTGGTGGGGCTGCTGTCGGGTCCCGAGGTGGATGCCACGATCGCCCGGGCGCGGGCCCTCCCATCGACCCGGCGGTCGTATCCCTGGCCCCCCCTGTGAGGCGGGGCGGACGGCAAGAAACACCGCGCTCCCGTTTCACGAATCGAGGGGCTCGCTCGTTCTCTTCTTCGATGATCCGTACAAGCGCCATGTTGGACCGGCCGGCGCCAGCGCCTGCACCGGGGAACCAAAGGATCCCTCCGTTCCAGTCGTTCCTCGAGGAGCATCGGACGCTCGTCTACCGTTTCCTGGCAGCGACCGTCGGACCTGATGAGGCCGACGACGTCTTCCAGGAGACCTTCCTGGCGGCGCTACGGGCGTATCCGAAGCTGAAGCATGCCGGGAACCTGAAGGGCTGGATCCTGGCCATCGCGTCGCGGAAGGCCATCGACGCGGCGCGGGCGAGGAGCCGCCGGCCCCGCCCGGTTCCGGAACTGCCCGAGATCGCCGACGTCCCCGGCGGATCGCCCGACCCGCTGATGCAGGGACCCGTCTGGGCCGCCGTCCGGGCCTTGCCGCCCCGCCAACGGGTGGCGCTGGTCCACCGGGTGGTGCTCGACCAACCGTACGCGGAGCTGGCGGCGGCCATGGGAATCTCCGCCGATGCGGCGAGGGCCGATGTGTATCAGGCACTGAGGAAGCTGAGAGAGGGGTGGAACGACGATGAAGAAGAGCGCTGATGCAGGGAAGCGGCAGGAGCCCCGTCCCGGGGGACGGACGAGGGCGTCCGGACTCTCGATCATGTCCGGCGGTCGGCTGATCGGCCCGCGCCTTCAGTCGATGCAGCGCGAACCATTCGAGGAGCGGTCCCGTCTGGCCTCCACCCGACTCGCCGAGGCGGCCGGGCAGGCCGGGCTGCTCGACGTCGCCTACGGCTATGCCGACTCCCCCTTCGGGCCGCTCCTCGTGGCCGTGACGCCGCGCGGGCTGGCCCGGGTGGCCTACCCCGAGCGGGATGAGGAGGAGACGCTGGAGCGGCTGGCCGTCGAGATCTCGCCGCGGATCCTGGAGTCCGGCTCGGCGACGGGACAGATCCGTCGTGAGCTGGAGGAATACTTCGAGGGCAGACGGAAGGTATTCAGCATCGGGGTAGACCTCTCGGCCGTCCGCGGCTTCGGCCGCGAAGTGCTCCGGCAGACGGCACGCATCCCCTTCGGCTCGGTGGCGACCTACCGGGACATGGCGACACGGGCGGGAAGCCCGCGTGCCACCCGCGCGGCCGGCAACGCGCTGGGAGCCAACCCGATCCCGATCGTGGTGCCGTGCCACCGGGTGGTCCGCACGGGGGGCGGGTTGGGTGGCTACACCGGGGGTGTCGAGCGCAAGGTCGCCCTGCTCGAGCTAGAAGGCGTCGAGCTCCCGGGGCGGGCCTGAACGACCCCGGACGCCGCCACGGTCACCGGGCTATGGTCACCGCGTGGACCGACCGGAGGCGTTGCGGCGCTTGAGCGAGGCACGGGTGGGACGTCTTGCTTCGGCGGACGCGGGCGGGATCCCCCACGTGGTCCCGTTCGTGTTCGCCGTGGACGGCGAGACCGTCTACTGGGCCGTCGACCAGAAGCCGAAGCGCTCCCGGGAGCTGAAGCGCCTGTCCAATATCCGGGAGAACCCCAACGTCGAGCTGGTGGTGGATCACTACGAAGAGGACTGGGATCGGGTCTGGTGGATCCGGGCCGGAGGCCCCGCTCGGATCCTGGAGGACGGGGAGGAGTCGGAACGGGCTGGCCGGCTCCTCCAGGAGAAGTATCGACAGTACCGAGCCGATCCCCCGGGCGGACCCGTCGTGGCCATCGAGATCGCCAGGCTCTCGTGGTGGCAGGCCGCGGGGTGAGCCCCAGACAGTCGTAACGGGCCACTCCTGTACCATCGCCCGGATGGATCTGCCGCACCAGGGTGGCCGGGGGCCCGATGATCCCGAGGACCCGGAGGAGCCGCCCGAACGAACTTCCGGGCTCATCCTGGAGACGTGCTACCGGCATCCCAGGGTGGCCACGGGCGTTCATTGCACCCGTTGCGGCCGGCCCATCTGTCCCGAGTGCATGACGCCCGCCCCGGTCGGCTACCAGTGTCCCGAATGCGTCCGCGAGGCCAGGCGGACATCACCGCGTTCGCGAGTCCGGGTCCGGTTCATCCTCGGGCGGCCTGGGTCGGTCACCACGGCGCTGCTCGTGCTGAACATCGCGATGTTCCTCGTGGAGATTGTCTTCAGCGGGGGCGGTGGGCTGGCCGGGGGTCCGAACAACGCGAAGCTGTTCCAGCTGGGAGCGCTCTTTCCGCCGGCCATCGCGAAGACCGCCGTCCTGCCGGAGCACCATCAGTACTGGCGCCTGATCACCGCCATGTTCCTGCACGCGGGCCTGTTGCACCTCGCCCTCAACATGTACGCGTTGTACCTGTTCGGGTATCTGATCGAGAACGCGTTCGGGCCGGCACGGTTCCTCTCGATCTACTTCGTGTCCGGATTCATCGCCAGCGTCACTTCCTTCGCCTTCGGCCCGGTCGGTGAGGTCGGGGTCGGCGCCTCGGGGGCGATCTTCGGTCTGTTGGGAGCATGGGTCGCCTACAACTACCGTCGGCGAGGCTCGGCTATGGCCTCGGCGAACCTGCGGGGCGCGCTGATGATCATCGTGCTCAACGCGGTGCTGGCCGCGGCCATCCCGCAGATCGACTGGCGGGCCCACCTCGGCGGGCTCCTGGCGGGGGCCATCGCCGGCGCGCTCGCGGAAGGTCTCGGCCCCAGGGACATCCGCCCGTTCGTGCAGACCGCCGGCCTCATCCTCCTGGTGCTGGCCGGCGTCGGCCTGGCCGCCTGGCGTGTGGCGACATTCCCCTCGCTGGCGGGGATCGGGTAGCCGGCCGGCCCGACTTTCCTCCGCCAGCCGCGGCGCGCACAATGGGACATCCCGGTCTGTCCCACCTGTTTCGACCAGGGAGCCGACGCCGGGCCTAGGAGGAACGGCGTGGAGGTCCTTGCCTACCGCCCGGATCCGTCGGAGTTCGCCTGGACGTTCGGGGGCGCACGCCCCATCCGGACGATCAAGCCCGGCACGATCCTGGAGCTGTGGACCGAGGATGCCTTCGGTGGCAAGGTCCGGGGGCCCGAGGACCTCGTGTCGAGGGTCATCCAGTTCCCCTTCGTGAACCCCCAGACCGGCCCCTTCGCCGTCGAGGGCGCCGAGCCGGGAGACACGCTGGCCCTTCACTTCGTCTCCATCGAGCCGTCCCGAGACTGGGCGGCCTCGACCACGATCCCGCTCTTCGGGTCCCTGACGTCGACGCCAACGACCGCCGGCCTCCAGGATCCCCTCCCGGAAAAGATCTGGATGTACGAGGTGGACGCGAAGCGACGGACGGTGACGTACCGGGCCCTGCGGGGCGAGCATTCCGTGGAACTCCCCCTCGACCCCATGCACGGGACGGTGGGAGTGGCGCCGGCCAACCTCGAGACCAGGCTGTCGCTGGTGCCAGGCCACTACGGCGGGAACATGGATACGCCGGAGATGCGGGCCGGGACCACCTGCTACCTGGGGGTCAACGTCGAGGGCGCCATGTTCTCCCTCGGCGACGGCCATTGCCGACAGGGTGAGGGCGAATCGTGCGGCGTGGCTGTGGAGGCGGCCATGGACACCGTCGTCGTCGTGGACCTGCTGAAGGGCGTGGCCACGCCCTGGCCTCGGCTGGAGAACGAGACGCACGTCATGAGCGTCGGCTCCGCGCGGCCCCTCGAGGACGCCTTCCGCATCGCCCAGGTCGACCTCATCCAGCTGATGGCGGATCAGCTCGGCCTGGACCGGTTGGATGCCTACCAGCTCCTCACCCAGGCCGCCGAGACGCCGATCGCCAACGTCGTTGACCCGAACTACTCGGTCGTCACCAAGATCCGCAAGACGTACCTGCCCCGCCGGGATCTGTACGGGGGCGCCCACGCCCGCTCTGTGGAAATGGGACGGAGCTACCTGGCCGAGCGTCGCTAGCTACCGGGAACAGCGCACCGAGAGCACCGGGGCGAGGTGTTCGGTCACCGTGGTCCACGTCGAGCCGCCGTCGGCCGAGCCGAACACCTCTCCCGACTCGGCACCGAAATACAGGCCGAGCGGATCGCCGCCGTCGTGCCCGAAGGCCTGACGGAGCACCGTCAGGTAGGCGTCCTGCGGCAGGCCGCTGTCCAGCGGGAACCACGTCTCCCCCCGGTCCGTCGTCTCGAACACCCGGACCTTTCCTTCCGGCGTCACCCGATCGAAGTCGCCGTTCAGCGGGATGACGAAGGCCCGATCGGCGTCGTTCGGGTCGGCCACCAGGGGGAAGCCGAAGTCGGACGGCAGGCCGCCCTGCGACCCGATGTCGTTCCAACTCTCACCGGCGTCATCCGAGCGATAGACGCCGCCGTGGAACTGCATGTACAGCGTCCGCGGTTCCAGAGGCGCTCGGTGGATGTTGTGGACGCACAGGTCGACCGCTCCCTCTCGGGCCTCCTCCGGCAGGTATCGGGCCACCAACCCCTTGTTGCCTCTTCGCCACGACCGGCCGCCGTCCTCCGAGAGCCAGACGCCGGCCGCGGAGATCCCAACGGCGAGGACGGCCGGCTCGCCCGGCCACGGGCAGATCGAGTGCAGGCAGAGGCCCCCGGCTCCGGGGTTCCAGCTCGGGCGGCTGGGGTCGTCCCACAACCCCCGGTTCAGCTCCCACGTCCGGCCCCCGTCCTCGCTCTTGAACAGTGCGGCCGGGGCCACACCGGCCCACAGCACGTCGGCTTCATCGCCGGGCGTGATCACCCATATCCGCTCGACGGCCGACCCGGCATCGTCTGGGAACGCGGGACCCGACGTCTGCTCCCATTCCCCGATCGGGTCGTCCGTGAAGTACACGCGGGGGCCGTATTGCCCGTGTGTCACGGAGGCGTAGTACATGCCCGATCGAGGGTCACGGATCGCGTATTCGACAGCGAGCCCGCTGAACTTCCTCACCGTCTGCTGCATGGGCCCGCCCTTCGGGCCGCGGAGGACGAACAACCCCTTGCGCGTGCCGACAAGGAGCTCCGCCTCCTCGGCGGCCTCGGGGTCGATGGGCTGGAGCTTCGGGCGGGTCCGCTCGGCGACCCCGACCGCCCCGCCGGAGATCGCCGGGAGGACGTGGATACGATCCTTGGACTCGACCGGAGCGTCCAGCGGGACGCGCTCGCCGTTGAGGAAGAGGTTCACGTGGGGGCGGACGCATCCCCGTTCGTCCACGATCCAGCCGGCCAGCCGGGGATGGTCCCGCTCCAAGCTATGCAGGACCTCACCGACGGTCCCGCCATCGACGTCCAGCTCGCTTCGTCCCCCGACCAGCTCACGCAGAGGAGATCGAAGCTTCACCATGACCATGTCGGAAGTCTAAACCGAGGCGCCAACCCGGCCCGAATCGGGTGCCCCGCTGCGATGCGTACCGACCTAGTGCGCGCTCCGCGAGCCTCAACCGGGCCGGAAGGAGGGCAGCCCGTCACCGGGCTCGGACACCGTGACCGGTTCGGCCCCGGCCAGGTCCGCCAGGCGGCGGGAGACTTCGTTGTATCCCTCCCGATCCCACGACTCCACGACCTGGTCGACCGTCCCGTCCGCGGCCACCAGGACCAGCGTCGGGACCACGCTCAGCCCGTAGGAATTCGACACCGGGTACGGAGGGACGTCCGCCTGCGTCGGGATCCCCAGGCCGTACTCCCGATCGAACTGGGCCAGCTTGGGCTCGGGGTCCTGGCCCACGCCGACCACCCGCCCTGGGTATGCCTCCTCCAGCTTCCTGGCCACTGGAGCGGCCATCTGGCAGACGGGACAGGTGACCTTGAAGAAGAACAGAGCGGTCGGGCCCTGGGCGAAATCGACGTCGGGGACCTCGGGGGCGGGCGCGCCGGGAGCGAGGGTCTGCACGTCCACAAGGGTAACCGCCAGTGGTCCGGCTACGCTTGCGCGAAATGGCCACCGCCAGAGCGTTCTACGTTCCAGATGGAACCTGGTTCCTCCCCACCGAGTGGACGCGAGGCCCCTGGGACGAGGGTGCGCAGCACGCGGGCCCGCCGGCCGCCCTGGTGGGGCGGGCCATCGAGTCGCTCGGGCCCGAGGGATTCCAGGTGGCCCGGTTCACGCTCGAGGTCCTTCGCCCGATCCCCCTGGCGCCATTGCAGGTCCAGGCAAGCGTGGTCCGACCCGGCCGCCGCGTCCAATTCGCTGAGGCCCAGCTCGTGACGGCCGATATGGAGGTAGCCAGAGCGAGCGCGTGGTCGATCCGAGCGAGCGATCCGACGCTGCCCGAGGTCGCTCTCGGCCCCACCGACTTCCCGGGCCCGGATCGATCGCCACCGGCCGAGACGTTCGCCCCAGGATGGGACCCCAGCTACCTGACGGCGATGGAGTGGCGAGCCGTGCGCGGGTCGTTCCTCGAGCCGGGACCGGCCTCGATGTGGATCCGCATGCGCGTCCCGCTGGTCGATGGGGAGGAGCCTTCCCCCCTGGGGCGCGTGCTGGCCGCGGCCGATTCGGGCAACGGCATCAGCAACGTCCTGCCGCTCGGCCGATACCTGTTCATCAACACCGAGCTGACGGTCCATCTGGCCCGCCCGCTCGAAGGCGAATGGGTGTGCCTCGACGCGGTGACCCGTGTCGACCCCAGAGGTATCGGACTCGCCGAGTCCACGATGTGGGACGAACGAGGACTGTTCGGCCGGGGCAGCCAGAGCCTGTTGGTAGCCCCGAGATAGCTCGAAGTAGGTTCGGGCTCAGGCCGCCCGATCGGTGCGATCGCTGGTGTGGTCGCGCATCTCATATCCAGCGCGGCCTCGTCGCCGGCTCATCCGCCAAGCGACCAGACCGACCAGAGCGACGGCGACGATCGCCACGACGATCCAGAACACGGGACCATAGCTGACGCCGCCACCGGACCCACCGGAGCCGCCGCCGCCGTATTGAGCAAGCATGGTGAGCATGGTTCTCACCTCCATCGAATCTGTCCTTCCCTCGACCTCCGTGCCCGAAACAGGGCCGAGAGCCCCGGGGCCATCGCTCCGTCTTGACTCGACCTCCTCCAGGAACTAGCTTCGCCGTCCTCGCCATCCGAGGAGGGGGCCGTGAAGATCCGCTCGGTTCGGTTCCGGAAGCTCGCGCTGGTCTTGTCAGGGCTCGCCCTGGCCACCTCGGGACTGAGCCCGCGAGCGTCGATGGGGGCGACCCGCGCCTTCGACGACGAACGGCGGGCCGGGACGCCGTACCGGCACCAGAGCAATTGGGAGCCGACCGTGGCGACCGACCCGAGCAACCCCGATCTGGTGTATCAGCTGATCACCGGGATCAGCGCCCGCGAGTGCGAGCCGAGATGCCCGGGCACCAGCGTGCTGTTCCGGAAGTCCGAGGACGGCGGCGCGACCTGGGGGAGCCAGCGATTCGTGTGCGGCCTCGCGTGCAAGGGCGTGGGATGGCAGTTCGATCCGCAGATCAAGGTGGCGACGGACGGGACGATCTACGTGGCCTTCATGAACGAATACGACCCCGGCGTGGTGCTGTTCACGTCC
>VAYG01000178.1 GCA_005885015.1 Actinomycetota bacterium
TCCCGTGTCCGTGCGCGTGGTCGAGCGCGGCAAGTACTTGGAGGCAGACCTCGGCCGCCTGGGCCGGTTCGAGCCGGCCGTATTCCGCCAGAAGCGTCCGCAGGTTCATCCCTTGCACGTACTCCATGACCATGAAGTACGTGCCCTCGGCGGACCCCCAGTCGTAGACCCCGACGATGTTCGGGTGGTTCAGGATGGCGGCGGCCCGGGCCTCGCGGCGAAACCGCTCCACGAATCCACGGTCACCCGCCAACTGCGGGTGCAGCACCTTGATGGCCACATCGCGGGCCAGCACCGCGTCATGCGCTCGGTAGACCTCGCCCATCCCGCCGGAGGCGACGCGGGCGACGATCTGGTAGCGGCCTTCGATAGCGGTTTCGATCACGGACACCGGACGGTTCCGCCCATGATCTGGGGAGGGCGGCCTCGCCCCATTCTAGGGCCCGTCACCCCGACCGCATGGAAGGCTGCTCGGCCCGGCGGAGCAGGGGGAGGAGCAGCACGGCGGTCACCGTGCACCCTCCCCCGGCCAGCGCGTACGCCGCCTTCGGGCCCAGCGCGTCGACCAGAAGCGCCCCGAACGCGAAGGAGACGGCCAGGCCGAGCAGGAACGTCGTCTCGAGGGCCGCCACCACCCGGCTCCGCACCCCGTCGGGACTCCGCCGCTGGAAGACGACCTCCACCACCACGTCGACCAGCCCATCGGATGCACCGGAGACGATCATGGCGGCCAGGACGAAGGAGAACGCCGGGGCGACCGCCACCGCGGCGAAGCCGGCCGCGGTGACGAAGCTCGCCGAGACCAGCCACGTGCGCTCGTTCGCCTCGGTCAGCCTGCGGGCGCCGAGCGCTCCGAACACCGCGCCAAGGTCGAAGGACGTCCCGAGGAGCCCATAGCCCACCGCCCCGGCCCCGAACGCCGCGGCCAGGGGCAGCTCGGCGACCAGGATGCTTCCGACCGACACGGCGAACACGGCGAACGCCAGGACCATCGTTCGCAGCACGGGATCGCGCAGCATGAACGCCGCGCCGGCCCGCAGGCTGCGGGCGGCCCGATCCTCACCGTTCCGGTCGGCGGAGAAGGCCCCCCGGACGCTGGCCACCAGGGCCGCCGAGAGGACGAAGGACGCCGCGTTCAACAGGAAGACGGAGGCGGCGCCCCCGGCCGCGACCAGCAGGCCACCGATCGCCGGACCGGCCACGTAGCCGACGCTGGACCCGAATGCGATGGTCCCGTTGGCCCAGGCAAGATCCTGGGGGGCGACCAGGTTGGGCAGGGCGGCCGCCGAAGCGGGGAAGAACGGCGACTCCGCGACCACGGCGAAGACGGCCACGAAGAGCAGCAGCCAGGGAGCGTGGGCGAACGGCATGAGCAGGAAGAACAGCGCTCCCAGCAGATCCGACCACACCATGACGAAGCGGCGGTCGAACCGGTCGCCGAGGGCACCGGCCAGCGGCGTGACGGCGCCGCGCAGGCCAAGGGTGATCAGGAACGTGGCGGCCACCCATCCCGCGGATCCCGTCCGCCGGTACACCACGTAGGCGAGCGCGGTGAACGCGGCAGAGGTCCCCGCGTAGGAGAGGAGTCGAGCGAGGGCGATTCGACGCGCGGCGGAACGAGATGGACTGGCCACGACGCAAGCTCCGATCAGACGGCCCAGGAGAAAAGAAGACCGTTGCAGCAGCCGTCCAGCGCCCGGCACGCGCCGGCGGCCGCGAAGGACCTAACGGAACCGCGCCATGGGCCGAGTGTAACAGCGACCGGGGGTGCCGGAGACCGCTCGTATAATCGACGCGAACGATGAGACCGGGGAGCTCGGGCAAACCGGGCTGAGAGGCCGGCTGGAGGTGCCGGCGACCCGCAGAACCTGATCCGGGTAACACCGGCGAAGGGAGTGATCCAGATCCTGGGCGATCGACACGGATCGGTCGAGCCCATCACCGACCCATTGGTCATCGCGGGGCGATCGTTCGCCTCCCGGTTGATCGTGGGGACGGGGAAGTTCGGCGCCCACGAGGTGATGCGGCAGTCGCGTGGACCTTGAGTCCACCGGGGGGCCGGACATCCTCGAGTTCATCGACCCCGAGCGATACCTCGTGCTGCCGAACACCAGCGGGGCCGTCGACGCGGAGGAGGCCTGCCGGCTGGCCCGGCTGGCCCGGGCCGCCGGGCTGCCCTCGTGGATCAAGCTCGAGGTGACGCCGGAGCCCCGGTACCTGCTGCCCGACCCCGTCGAGACGCTGCGCGCGGCCGAAGCGCTGGTCCGCGACGGCTTCACCGTCCTTCCATACATCAATGCGGACCCGGTTCTGGCCAAGAGGTTGGAGGAGGTCGGGTGCGCCACGGTCATGCCCCTCGGTTCGTGGATCGGCTCGAACCACGGCATCCGGACGCGGGACGCGGTGCAGGTGATCGTGGAGCAGGCGGGCGTGCCGGTGGTCGTCGACGCGGGCCTGGGCGCGCCATCCCATGCCGCGGAGGCGCTCGAACTCGGCGTGGACGCGGTCCTGGTGAACACGGCGATCGCGGTGGCGGGGGATCCGGTCGGCATGGCCCGGGCTTTCCGTCTCGCCGTGGAGGCCGGCCGGCGAGCCTACCTCGCGGGCCTGGGGCCCGNNCCGGTTTCCTGGAGAAGCTGCACACGTCGCAGGCCGACCCCGCGGTGACCCAGCCATGAGCTCGAGGCGCGGGTTCCTTCCGCCCGAGCCGGCCGAGACCTTCGCGGAGGCGATCGCTCGTGTGCCCACCGCGAGACTCGTCGAGGACGCCCACGGGGCGTCACCGAGCCGCGTCGAGCGGGCCCTGGCCACGCCGCCCCTCGAGCGGTCCCTGGGTGACTTCGCCGCGCTGCTGTCGCCTGCCGCTGGGCAGCGTCTGGAGGACCTCGCCGCCGCGTCCCGGCGGCTGACGCTGGCCCGGTTCGGGCGGACCATGCGCATGTACGCGCCGCTGTACCTGTCGAACGAATGCCTGACCACGTGCGTGTACTGCGGGTTCGCCAGGGAGCTGCCGATCGCCAGGAAGACCCTGAGCCTCGAGGAGACCCTGGAGGAGGCCCGCTACCTCGCGTCAAAGGGGTTCCGTTCGATCCTGCTCCTCACCGGCGAGCACCAGCGGCTCACCGGCGTGGAGTTCCTGGAGGATCGGATCCGCGGACTGGCGGCCGAAGTGCCGTCCCTGTCCATCGAGGTGCAGGTGTGGAGCGAGGAGGAGTACCGCCGGCTTGCGGCGGCGGGCTGCGACGGCGTGGTGATCTACCAGGAGACCTACCACCCTGAGACCTACGCCGAGGTCCACCTGGCCGGCAAGAAGCGCCAGTACGAGTGGCGCCTCCTGGGCCCGGAGCGGGCGGCCCGCGCCGGGATGCGGCGGTTGGGGATCGGGGCCCTCCTCGGGCTCCACCACGACTGGCGGTACGAGGCGATCGCCACGGCCGCCCACGCTCGGTTCCTCACCACGCGGTACTGGCGGGCACAGGTGAACGTGAGCGTCCCGCGCCTGCGTCCGTCCGCGGCCGGCTACCAGCCCCGGAACCCGGTCTCGGACCGGGAGCTGGTCCAGCTCGTGTGCGCCCTGCGCCTTGTCCTCCCTGACTCCGGGTTGGTCATCTCCGCCCGAGAATCGCCCGAGGTTCGGGACGGGCTGTTCCAGCTCGGCATCACGCACACCAGCGCCGGCTCGCACGCCGAGCCCGGTGGCTACAACAAGCCCAAGGAGGCCACCGAACAGTTCGAGGTGGCCGACCTGCGGTCGCCGGAGGACGTGGCCCGGCGGCTCCGGGAGCTCGGCTACGAGCCGGTGTGGGAGGACTGGGCCGCCGTCCTCCCCGCCACCGAGCGGATGCTGAGGTCGGCCGGGGACGAGCCTCACCGCTCGTGGCCGATGCCGGCCCGCGCCTGAACCGCCGTCCCTACAATCGAGGCGCGATGCGCATCGTCGCCAACGGAAAGCCCTTCCACGTGGACGTGGGGACAACCGTCGCCTCGTTCGTCCGCTCCAGGGCCCTGGACCCCCGGTACGTGATCGTGGAGCGCAACGGCGAGCCGGTGGAACGGGGGCGATACGAGGAGGTCCGACTCTCCGACGGAGACCGTCTCGAGGTCGTCCGCGCGGTCGCCGGCGGCTGATGGCTCCGCCCGATGACGGGACATCCCGCCGGGCCCGGCTGGCCCGATCCCAGCTGTACGTGGTCACCGGGGCCCGGGCCGCCCAGGGCGACCTGGAGGAGTTCCTCGAGGCGATCCTGGAGGCCGGCATCGACATCGTGCAGCTCCGGGAGAAGGAGGCAGAGGGAGGCGACCTCCTCCGATGGGGAGAGGCGTTTCGCCGCGCGGCCGAACGCCATCGGGCGCTCTTCTTCGTGAACGACCGGGCCGACGTGGCCGCGGCCGTCGGCGCCGACGGCGTGCACATGGGGCAGAACGACCTCCCGGTGGAGGTAACCCGAAGGTTGGTCGGTCGGGACATGTTGATCGGCCTGTCCACCCACGACGAGGCCCAGCTCCGCGCGGCGTCGCCGCAGGCCGACTACGTCTGCGTGGGCCCCATCCACCAGACGCCGACGAAGCCGGGACGGGCTGCCACCGGGCTGCGGGTGGTGCGGGCCGCCGCTCGTGACGAGCGGCGGCCCTGGTTCGCCATCGGGGGGATCGACCGCGCCACGTTGCCGGCCGTGGTCGGGGCGGGCGCTCGGAGGATCGTGGTCGTGCGCGCGGTGACCGACGCCCCCGACCCCGCGGAGGCCGTCCGGTGCCTGCGGGAGGGCCTCCCTGCGTAGGTGGGCCTGGGCGGCCGCCACGGCGCTGGTCGTCTCGTTCGGGATCTTCGTCCTCTATTTCCTGTCCTATCCGATCCGCCACCTGACCCTGCCGGTCGGGTTCGACCCCGCCTACTACGTCTGGCGGGCCCGCTATCTGGCGTCGCAGGGGATCGGCTCCGGAGACGTGGCCGCCCGACCCGGCTATCCGCTCCTCTCGGCCATCGTTGGCGCGCTCACCGGGCTCTCCCAGCTCGGCGTCACCTCGGTGCTGTCCCTGGTCCTGGCTCCGCTCATGGCCCTTGGGGTGGGTGCCTTCGCCCGAGCCGGCCTCGGCACGGACCGGTGGACGTGGGTCGTGACGGTGGCCACGGCCGGGGTGATCGTCGGTCCGACCCACCTCACCGGGGAGAACCTTTCCAACGCGCTGAACATCGCCCTCGAGATCGGGGCGCTCACGCCGCTGGCGTTCGCGGTCGGGGGGGGACGCGGCGTGTTGGCGTGCGGGGCCCTCCTCGTGGCGAGCGGGATGGCCCACTGGGACTTCCTGGCGCTCTTCGAAGCCGTGTTGGCCGTCGCTTTCGTCCTGGCCCTCCCGTCTTCTCGTCGAGACTCGGCCGCGGGTGTCCCGCCCCTTCGAACCGAGGCCGGTCTGATCGGCGTGTCCGCGGTGGTGGCCGGAGCCATCGGACCATCGAGATCGGCAACGACCGGGTGCTGTTCCGCCGCAAGCTCCGCACCGACGTCGCCAGGCTGGTCGTGCCGGAGACGGCCGCGCTGCTGGCGCCCGCGGTCCTCCCCGCCCTGACCACTCCAGGAGCCCGACTCGCGTCGGCAAGACAGCGGCGGTTCGCCCTGCATGCCGTCTCGGCCTGGACCTACGTGATGGCGGCGGGCATCGTCCTCGGGGCGTTGACCCTCGTGGTCCCGCCGGCCCGATTCCTGGCCCATCTCGTCGTCCTCCCCGGCGCCCTGGCCGTGGGAGCGTTGCTGGCCCGCGGCGGGTCCTGGCTGGCCGGACGGACCCGGGTCCGGGCAACTGCGGGAGTGCTGGTGGTTGTCGCCCTGGCGGCGCTGGCGGTCCCGGCGGTCCTGCGCTGGTATCGGTACCCGGTCCTGATGGATCCCCGGGCCCTGCAGCAGGCGGAGACGGCCGGTCGGTACGTCGACGGCCTCCCGCCGCATCAGGCCGTGGTGTTCCTGGTCGGGTACGAAGGTGGGAAGCCGGGCGTGTATGGGCCGGTGATGTCGGAGCGGACCATCCGGATCGGCATGCCGGCGGCCCGGGCCGTCGACGTACACCTGTTCGTCGGCGCCCCGGCGGACCTGCTTGCCGGGAGGCGGACCCCGCCTCCCGATGCTCGCGCGGCCCAAGCGACGGGGCAGTACTGGGAGGATGTCCGCGCGCTCCTCCCGGCCCACCCACCGGTGCTGGTCCTCGAGGCCACCGCCCCGATGGAGTTCGCCCAGGCGGTCGGGGAAGGAGCCCCCGTCATCGGCCCCGGCGTGGCCTTGCTCCGCGGGCCGGCGCCGCCCTCACCCCTTCCCTCCGCGCCGCTGCCCCGAGAAGTCCCGTCACTGTGGGCAGGGCTCGTCCTGGGACTCGCCGTCCTCCTGTTGCTGGCGGTGGCCGGCATGGGCTGGACGGCTCTGGCCCTCCCGGCCCGATCGGATCCGGCCGTCTTCGTCTCCCTGACCCCGGTGGTCGGCACGGGGGCCCTGATCCTGGGAGGCTTAGCCGCCTCGCTCCTGGGCGTGCGCCCGTCCGGCCCGGGGGCGGTGGCGACCTACGCCGTCGTCGTGGCCGCCGGGGCCGTCCTGGGTCTGGTGGATCGGGCCCGCCGGCGGCGCCGTGAGCACCGAGGCGGGCCGGGGGGATCCTCACAGACGTGATCGTCGTGGTGCCTGGCCATGCCGCGGCAGTGGCCTCCTGGCATCGCCCGGAGAACCACTCATCCGAATAGACTCTGGGCGCGTGAGCGTGCTCCAGCGTGCGGTTCTCAACCGCGAAAGTCCCGCCAGGGGTCGCCCTGTCGAATACGGTTACCCAACCGCGTGGGTGACCGTCCTTGCGACCATTGGCGCAGTGGCGCTGTTCTTCGTCTCGATCTACGTGCGAAGGGGCTACCGCTATCCGGTTGGCTGGGACACGACCTACTACGTATGGCGGACACGTTCGGTAGCTTCCGACGGGCTGGCCCTCACCGGGACGATCCGAGCCGGCACCCCCCTGCTGCTCGCCGAGCTGTTGCGGACCACCGGCCAGAACGCGTGGACCTTAGTGGCGGTCATCTCCTCGATCATGGCGGGCTTGGCGGGCGTGGCAGCGGCAGCGATGCCCGGGCTGGCCCTGGGGATGGCACCCCTGTGGATGCCTCTGGTAGGGCTGATCACGTGGCTGGCCTTCGGGTGGAACGGGATGATGAGCGGGCATGTAGACAACGTCGTCAACGCCGCCCTCATTCTCTCGGGCTTGTGCGCGGCGATCTCGTTTGTGAGACGAGGG
>VAYG01000040.1:0-11387 GCA_005885015.1 Actinomycetota bacterium
CGGCACCGGGCCAGGCTCGCCGGCTTCGCCACCGAGCTTCCTCACCAACGCGACGCCGTCGTTGATGTCGTCGACGTCGAAGTAGGGGCGGATCCCACGCTTGCCGGGCTCCATGTTGGTGATCGCTGCACCCGCCTGATCGCTGATCCGAGTCATGTGGTACTCGGACGGGCCCGGATACGACTCGAACTTCCACCCGAACAAAGATCCCCAGAACTCGCGTCCTTTCGCCGTGTCGTCGGCTGGGATCTCGAAGTGCACCGGCTGGCCAGGCATGGTCTCCTCCTCTCGCAGCTGTCCGGAAAGCGTACCTCCCCGTTCATCTTATGACGGTCCGCCGTTCGCGGTTCATCGAACGGCACGAGCTGGGCTGTTCAGCCCAGCGGACCCTCCAGGAGGTCCCTTCACGCAATCGGGCCTCCCGCGGCTGAATGTGTTGGCCCGCCAGACGTTGTTGTCGCACGGCGGGCGTCTGTTGCCGTCGTGCAAATCGTAGCCTCTGCCGCCCGTGCCGTTTCCTCCCGTGCGGTTGCGAGTGATCATGTTGGACTGCCCGTCCACCCGGATCCCATCCGCCCGATTGGCAAAGACATCGTTGTTCCGAACCTGGGTGCCGGTCGAACCCGGGTAGAGGCGAATGCCGTCTCCTCTCCCGATCCCACTTTGGTTGCCCCCTCCCGTGAACCCGTTCCTCCTCACCGCGTTGGTCCGCACGACGTTTCCGCTTCCGTAGGCGAAGACCGCGATCCCCGATCGCCCATTTCCTTCCACGATGTTGCCGACGATGCGATTGTCATGAGCTCCCGACTCCAATCGAATCCCGTCATCGAAGCTCGGGCCCGGGCCAGCGCGGACATCGTTGTCAGTGACGACGTTCCCACGGATGGTGTTGTGTCCCGAGTTGGCAAACACCCCGATGCCATCGTTGGGCCCATTGTGGACGATGTTGTTGTGATCGATCAGGTTGTGGTCGGAGTTCAAGACGACGCCGTCTCCGAAGGAGAGCGTCCCGTCCGGGCTCAGGTGAGCCTGGGCGGACGAGATGTTGTCCTGGACGCTCAAGTGCGAAAGGCGGTTGTACCCGCCGCCCTCGATGTAGACGCCGGCGTCGAAGTGCGAAACGGTCCCGTTGGTGACGACCACGCCGCTCCGCCCAATTACGCTGATGCCGACTCCATCTCCCATGTCGGCCATCCCGAATACGGAGTGGCCGTTCAGGTCGAGCCTGATGCCATCACCACCCACGACGAGCCCTCCGCTGGAGCAGGGGCCGACGTCGCCGTGCAGTCGCGTGTCGACGGTGATCACGTCTCCGCACCTCACCTCACCGGCCCCAGCGACGCCGGCGAACCCCGTTCCAGTCGCGAGAACCCAAGCGACGATCGCAGCGACCGCTTTCACCGGAGCGAATCGTCTGACCTCAAGCAAGCTTCTCCCGAGCGTGATGAGCGCACCTCTCGCGCTACCGGCGAGGCGGGATCTGCTGCACGGCCCAGCCGTTCCCGTCCGGGTCGGTGAAGAACACGAACGAGCCCCAGTCGAATTGCTGGACCTCGCTGACCTCGACTCCGCGCTCGACGAGCTCGGCCCGGGCGGCATGGATGTCCGGCACGACGAGCTGGAGGCCCTCGACCGAACCTGGTTGCATCTTGCTCAGCCCGGTCCCGAGGGCGATCGAGCAGCCGGAGCCAGGAGGCGTGAGCTGGACGAAGCGGAGCTGGTCGCTTACCTGGTGGTCGTGGTCCGCGTTGAAGCCCAGCTTCTCGGTGTAGAAGGCCTTCGCCCGGTCAACGTCCGAGACGGGAACCTGCACGAGCTCGAGACGCCAGTCCACGACGCCGGGAGTCTAGCAATCCGGATCCGAGTGGTTTTCGGTGAGCCCTTGAACGAGGCAGCGCCACCCGCTACCGTCCTCGGCCGGTCGAGGGAGGAGGGTCGGATGGCCGAAGGACGAGGCGGCTGGCCGGTGGTCGTGGCGATGGCGGCGGTCACGATGGCGGTGATGGCCGTGGTCTCACCGGCTGCGCGGGCGCACGGCGGCCGGCCGATTGGGAACGAGGGGCCGCACGAGGTCCTGCGGCGCGTCTCACGTTCGGCCGCCGAGACCCTTCCGCCGGGCTTCACCGACCGGGCCGTGCTCACGGGGATGTCGCTCCCGAGCGTGGTCCAGTTCGCGCCCGACGGCCGGGTCTTCATGGGGCAGAAGGCCGGGACGATCCTGGAGTTCGACAGCATCGACGACCCCAACCCGACGCTGGTGGCCGACCTCAGCACCAACGTCTACAACTGGGGCGACCGGGGGCTGCTCGGCCTGGCCCTGGACCCCAACTTCGAGACCTCGGCCTACCTCTACGTCCTGTACACGCTGGACGCCCCCATCGGAGGCCAACCGCCTGTGTATGGCGACCAGTGCCACGATCCGAACGGATACTGCGTCGCCGGCGCCCGGCTCTCCCGGATGCTGGTCGATGCGCAGAACCACGCCGGACCGGAGAGCGTCCTCATCGAAGGGTGGTGCCAGCAGTACAACAGCCATTCGATCGGGACCCTGGCGTTCGGGCCGGATGGCGCCCTGTACGTCGGGGCCGGCGACGGAGCCAACTTCAACGCTGCCGACTGGGGTCAGTTCGGAAATCCATGCCAGGATCCTCCGAGCGAGGGAGGGGCCCTCCGGGCTCAGGACGCGGCGAAGCACGGGGATCCCACGGGCCTCAACGGAGCGATCCTCCGCGTCGACCCGAACACGGGAGACCCCCTCCCCGACAACCCGCTCACCAGGAACAACGACCCCACGGACGATCGGATCATCGCCTTCGGCTTGCGCAATCCGTTCCGGTTCGCGGTGCGACCCAACTCCAGCCGGATCTGGGTGGGAGACGTCGGGTGGAACTCGTGGGAAGAGATCGACCGGATCGGCTCGGCGGATAACTCGAGGGTGGAGGACTTCGGCTGGCCATGCTACGAGGGCCAGTTCCACCAGGGCAGCTACGACGCGGCGAACCTGCCCATCTGTGAGGACCGCCTGTACTCAGGCCGGGTCCGGGTCACCTTGCCGAAGGCAACGCTGGCCCATTCTCCAACCGGGTGCGGCGGAAGCAACGTCCTCTCCGCCGTCGGCTTCTATACGGGCGCTCGCTACCCGGCCGACTACACCGGAGCGTTTTTCTTCGGCGACGTGGTGCGAGGCTGTCTGTGGTGGATGCAGGCCAAGCCGACCGGCGACCCGGATACGGCCACGCTGCAGACGTTCGCCACCGGTCTGTATGCCGTCGACCTCAAGACGGGCCCGAACGGAGATCTCTTCTACGTGGACATCTACGGAGGCTCGCTCCACGAGGTCTCCTATACCGGCGTCGCCGGCTGACCTCGGTTCGTTCCCGCGGCCGGCTTCGGCCGGCCCGCTCAGGCCGTGGCGGTGCGTCTCCAGCCCTGGACGAGCGTGCGGACCTGGCGGATCACGTCGGGTCCCACGGCCGGCTCGGAGGCCATCCGGGCCTCGCTGGTAGCGGGGCGAGCCCGAGGCCGGTAGCCGGTCGCCCAGGCCTGCCTGAACAGCGGGAGCACGGAGCTGAGGGAGACGCTCCGTCGACCCCAGGCCCACCAGCGCTGGTCGCAATGGTCGCAGCTGAGGAGCGCCACCGGCGAGGTGCCCGAGACCACCACGACGGCCAGCAGCTCCTGGGTCCCACAGGTTGGGCAGCGGTGCTTGGGCTCGGCCGGTGGTGTCATCACTGGCTTACATCGCTCGAGCCGCCGCGAGCGTTTCGGCCCGGCTCGAAATGCCGCTGATCTCCGGCCAAAGCATGCCCTGTGGCTGCTCCGCCGGGGTTTCTGGACGGGGGGGATGGGTATGCAAGGCAAGGACCGGACAGGAGGAGATCCGTGGTGTACCGCACCGGCAGGAGGGCTTCCGGCCTGACGCTGCTCCTCGTCGCCGTCTACGTGGCGGTCGGGATCATCGTGGCCAACTCGCATCACTATTTCCGAGGGATCAACGACTTCAAGGACTTCATCTCGGCGGTCCTGGCCGTGGTGCTCTGGCCCCTCGTTCTGGCCAAGGTGAATCTCCACATCAAGTAATTCCTTCGAGCGAACCGGGTTTGCGCGTGATGCCGAGCGTGCTCGGGGCGTGCCCAATTTGCGAGACCGCCCGACCGGCAAAGAGAATGAGATGTCCGGCTGAACTCCGTTGAACGCGTGCGCGGAGTGAGAGGAGGAGAGCATGGCACCGGCCCGGAAGTCAGGAGCGAAGAGATCGACGAGGAGCAAGCGCTCCACCGCCGCGAAGAAGGCCGCGACCACCCGCAAGTCGAGGGACAAGAAGGCCGCGACCACCCGTAAGTCGAGGGCCAAGAAGGCAGCGACCACCCGCAAGGCACGAGCGAGGAAGGCCACCACCGCGCGGCGATCGACGGCCAAGCGGACGACCAGGACCAAGCGGTCCACCGCCGCCCGGAAGGCCTCGGCGACGCGTCCACAGCCGCCCGGAAGGCCTCGGCGACGCGGAAGGCCAAGTCGACGAAGCGGTCCACCGCCGCACGGAAGGCGGCGACCACCCGCAAGGCACGAGCGAGGAAGGCCACCACCGCACGGCGATCGACGGCCAAGCGGACGACCAGGGCGAAGCGGTCCACGGCCACCCGGAAGACCGCGGGGACGAGGAAGGCCAAGTCGACCAAGCGGTCCACCGCCGCACGGAAGTCGGCGACCACCCGCAGGTCGAGGGCCAAGACGAGCACGGCCAGGCGGGCGCCGACCCCACCGCCCCCGCCGCCACCGGAGCCCGTCTCCGTTTGGCCGAGCTCTCCGACGTTCGAGGAACCAGCGCCGGTTCGCCCTGCGGAGGAGCCCGAAGAGCCTTCGTTCGGGATTCCCCGCTGGCCCAGCTCGATGGGCGACGACGAGGGCTGACCTGCGCGAAGGCCTCAGTCGTTCTTCATCCCGCGGGTGAGGGCGTCCAGTCGCGCACCGCTTGGCCCAGCTTGACGAGCACCGCGGCTCCCCCGGCGATCTCCAGCAGCCGGAGCGCCCAGTGCCTGCGCAGCGCCGGGATCCGAAACGCCACGGGGAGGACCACGATCAACACCCACGCCGCCCGCCGCCTCCATCGCTCGCCGGCGGGAGAGGCGAGGAAGCGCAGCGCCTCATGCCGCCTGCGCTCGATGGCCTCGGGCAGGATCCTCAGGTCCACGTGCCGAGGGTATACCCACCGGATGTCCCGTGATGCCCATGATGCCGGCCACCAAAGGGCCGTTGTCATCGCCCCGAGTTGTGTGATGAGGTAAGGACGTGCATCGCGCCTCGGGCTTCGTTCTCGCCTTGCTCGTTCCACTCTTGCCGCTGTGCCGGACTCCCGCCAGCGGAGTTCCAGCGACCCGCACTGCGGCCAGCGCCGTTCCGTCCGGCCGTTCTGGCGCCGTCGGGCCCCACGTCGTCATGGTGGTCTTCGAGAATCGGGGCTACTCCGCGGTGATCGGCTCGCGGAGGGCTCCCTACCTCAACTCGCTGGCCAAGGCCGGCGCCCTGGCCACGAACGAGACCGCGGTCACCCATCCCAGCCTGCCGAACTACATCGCGATGACCTCCGGTTTCACCTGCGGCTACACGTCCGACAACACGTCCCGCCTGTGCGAGGACGACAACCTTTTCGCCCAGGTGGACGCCGCCGGGCTCACGTGGCATGCGTGGGCCGAGTCGATCCCCTCGACCTGCGACCCGATTCGCTCGAGCGGCCTGTACGCGAAGAAGCACGGAGTGCGCCGGCCGGGTGACGGCCCAGCCACCCGCATCGCTGCCCGACCTCCTGTTCGTCAGCCCGAACATATGCAACGACATGCACGACTGCAAGGTCAAGATCGGAGACCAGTGGGCGTCGCAGAACCTGGCTCCCATCATCGCCTCCATGTCGGGGTCCGACGTCATGTTCATCACCATGGACGAACACTCTGGCGACGATTCCGGCTCCGGCGGCGGCAAGATCTTCACCATCTGCGCCGGCCCTGGTTGTACACCAGGAGGGGTGGACGATCACGTGTACGACCACTACGACCTGCTGCGCACCGTGCAGGATCTTCTGGGGCTCCCCTGCTTGAAGGCCTCGTGCTCGGGCACGGAGATGTCGGGGCTCCTGAAGTAGGGCGCTCGGCCTCTCCGCCTCTCCGCCTCTCGCCCCCGCGGTCTCTCCCTCGGTCGGGTCTGGAGAAGGTGTGGCGAACAGCCGATCCCTCTCCGGACGGAGCGGTCGCGGTCCACACTCCGGGTGTATGAAGGAAGATGGCATGGTGCGGTTCCGTCGGCGGATGCCGGGGCGAGTCCTGATCTTTCTCGTGGGGGCCGGGGTGGCCCTCGGCAGCATCGCGGCCTTCAAGGCCCAGGCCACCTCTCTCCCGACCCTCCCCCCCGTCACCCCGGAACGCCTCGTCGCCTCCGTCCTCCGGGCGATGGCCGCGCGGCCTCCGATCTCCGGGCGGGTCACCGCCTTCGTCGATCTCGGCATTCCCCCGCTCCCCGACTCCGGCCCGGGGTCGGAGCTGGGCTCCGCGGCCGGGCTCCTCGTTCAGGTGAGCGGCACCCACCACCTACGGGTGTGGCGGTCCACGGACGGCTTCCGGCTCGCCGAGTTGCTCCCGAGATCGGAACGGGGGCTGTTCGTCAGCCGGGCCGGTTCCTGGGCGTGGAACTTCCAAACCTTCACCGCCTATCGCCTTCCCACCCCCGCAGCCCATCGGCCGGACCAGAACCCGGCCGAGAAGCTGACCGACCCGACGGCGCTGGCCCGGCAGGCCCTCTCCGCGATCGGGCCGACCACGGCCGTGTCTGTGGGGCAGACCGCTCGCGTGGCCGGGCGCGCCGCCTACGTGCTCGACCTGGACCCCCGCTCGCCGGCCACGCTGGTTCGCCGGGTCGAGGTCGACATCGACGCGGAGCGTCACCTCCCGCTCGGCGTGGCGGTGTATGCGCGCGGCCGGACGGCTCCCTCGCTCCGGGCCGAGTTCGACTCCGTGAGCTTCGCGCCCATCGATCCCTCCGTCTACCGGTTCACGCCGCCGCCGGGGGCAAGGGTGATCGACGTCCGGCGGCGGCTCCACGCTGGACGGTACGCCGGCGGCAGCACTCGACGGGAACGGCGCGCCGAACTGCTCCAGCAGGACCTCCGTGTCTTCGGGACCGGGTGGAGCAGCGTGGTGGCCGTGCGCATCCCGGGCGACGTCCGGATGCTGGACCGGGCCGCCGGGCTCAACCTGGGGACCTTCCTCCCGCTGTCCGGACCTCTCCTGTCCATTCGTCTGGTTGACCGGGGCGACCACGCCTGGCTGGTGTACGGACTGGTGCCCCAGTCGGCGCTGGCCGTGCTGGAGCCGCGTCTTCCTTGAACGTCATCGAGGCCAGCGGCCTCACCAAGAGATACCGAGACCTCGCGGCGGTCGATGAGCTGGACCTGTCGCTCGAAGCCGGCGTGCTGTACGGGTTCCTCGGACCGAACGGTGCGGGGAAGACCACCACGATCCGGATGATCCTCGGCCTGGTCTTCCCCACCAGCGGCCGGGTGGACGTCCTTGGTCAGCCAATGTTCGGCCCGGGAGGCGCGGAGCGGGCGCTCCGGCGCGTGGGGGCGCTGATCGAAGAGCCGGCTGCCTGGAGCTACCTGTCCGGGAGGCGGAACCTCGAATACTTCGCTCGCAGCGGCGGTCCGGCCGAAGATCGCAACCGGCGCCTGGCCCGGATCGACGACGTCCTCCGGATCGTCGGGCTGGAGCACGCGGCGAACAAGAAGGTCAAGGCGTACAGCCAGGGCATGCGCCAGCGCCTCGGCATCGCCGTCGCCCTCCTCGGCTCCCCCGACCTCCTGGTGCTGGACGAGCCGACCAACGGCCTGGACCCCCAAGGAATGCGGGAGGTTCGCCTCCTGCTGCGGCGCCTGGCCGACGAGGGTACGACTGTGTTCGTGTCGAGCCACCTGCTGGCCGAGGTCGAGGCGATGTGTGATCGGGTCGGTGTCCTGGCAAGCGGCCGGCTGGTGGCCGAAGGCCCGCCGTCCCGGCTCCGGCCCACCGCGGACCGGCTCAGGATCGAGGTCGACGACCCCGATCGAGCCCGCGCCGTGCTGGCAGACGTGGACGGGGCCACGCTCGACGGATCGGAGACCCCCGGCGAGCGGGTCCTGCGCGTCGAGCTCGCTCCGCCGGCAACGGCCGCGCTCGTCAACGCGGCCCTGGTGACTGGCGGGGTGCAGGTCAGCGCCTTGGTGCCCGAGCAGGAGAGCCTGGAGGATGTGTTCGTGAGCCTGGTGGAGGGGGCCGATGTTCCTCGTTGAGATCGGGAAGACCCTCCACCGCCTTCGCACCTGGGGGGGCTTGCGGGTCTCGCGGTGCTTCCGGTGGTGGTCCTAGCCACCTCACCGTCCTCCAGCGGAGGACCCGTGTTCTTCGACCTGATCCGGCACAACGGATTGTTCGCAGCCCTCACGGTGATCGGGCTGATCCAGCCCTTCTTCCTCCCCCTGGGCGCGTCGCTGCTCTCGGGTGAGGCGATCGCCGCCGAGGCCTCGGCCGGGACTCTGCGCTACCTCGTGGTCCGCCCGGTCGGCCGGGCGCGCCTGATCGTGGCGAAGTACTCGGCGGTCGTGGCCGAGCTGGCCGCCGCCATCGTGTGGGTGATGGTCGTGGCGCTCATCGCCGGCGGGTTCGCCTTCGGGTACGGCAGCCTTCCGACGCTCTCCGGTACCACGCTGGGTGGGGGCGCGGCAACCGTGCGCATCGTCGCCACCGCCGGGTACGCCCTCGTCGGCATGGGCGCGCTGGCGGCCATCGGGATGTTCCTGTCCACCGTGACCGACTCGGGGCTTGGCGCGGCCGCCGCCACCATGGCCATCGCCATCACCAGCCAGATCCTGGATGGCCTGCCCTCACTCCGAGCGATCCACCCCTACCTCATCACCCACCGCTGGTTCGCCTTCGTCGACCTGTTCCGCTCGCCCGTGGAGTGGAACGGGATCGTGCAGGGGCTGATCCTGTCCGGAGCGTACGTGGCGGTGTTCCTCGGACTCGCCCTCGCCGTCTTCTCTCGCAAGGACGTCGTCTCCTGAACCTCAGCGCTCCTTCAGGTAGCGCCCCAGCCAGTCCAGGACGATCTCGAAGCGCCACACCCGGTGGATCGGGCTCCCCGATCGCGACAGCTCGTGCCCCTCGGCTGGGAACCGAACGAACTCGACCTCTCGCTTCATCGCCCGGAGACGCGTGAACAGGTCCTCGCCCTGGCCAATCGGGCACCGCAGGTCGTTCTCCGAATGGATGATCAGGAGCGGCGTGGTGATGTCCTTCGCGTACGTTGCCGGCGACATCGCCAGCATCGCCTCCGGCTCCTCCCAGTAATGGGCTCCGGTCACCGCCTTCCACCAGATCGCGATGTCACTGGCCCCGCCCTCGCCCCGGACGTCGTTGACCGCCCGTTCCGAGATGGCGACCTGGAACCGGTCCGTGTGCCCGACGATCCACGAGGTCATGTAGCCGCCGTACGACCCGCCCATCACGCCGAGCCGGTCCGCGTCCACGAAATCGAAGCGCTTCAGCGCTTCGTCGACCACGGCCATGACGTCCTCGTAATCGACCGTCCCCCACCCGGGACCGCCCTGGACCGGTCCGCGGATGGCTCGTCCCCAGGCCTCGCTGTACCCGGATGACCCTCGAGGGTTGCAATACACGACGGCGTAGCCCGCGCCGGCGTAGACCTGGAACTCGTCGAAGAACTTGTTCCCGTATTGGGTGAACGGGCCCCCGTGGATGTTCAGCAGGAGCGGGTATGTGCGGCCGGCGTCGAACCCGGCCGGCCGGATGATCCAGGCCTCCACCTCGGTCCCGTCCGGCGAGACCGCCGTGAATCGCTCCGGCGATGAGAGCTCCCGCCCCTCGGCGAAGGGACGACCCACCTCGGTGAGCCGCCGATCGCCGATGAAGAGCTCCGCCAGCGCGGTCGGCGCCGTGGCCGTGTGGACGACCTGCCCCTGCACGGCGTCGAATCCGGTGACCCCCATGTCCCCGCCGATGACCAGGGTCGGCTTGGTGGATCCATCGGCGCTCACACTGTACAGGTGCGTGTTGCCGTGGTCCTCCACCGCGAACAGGAGCTCATCGCCCAGCCAGACGGGCTCCCGGATCTCCGGGTAGGGGGAGCAATTCCGGTCGAGGGAAGCGGTCAGGATCTCCGGCCGCCCGCCGGAGGAAGGGATCACTGCGATCTGGGTGTGGCGTGGGTCGTCGAACACGCCCGGGGTGTAGGTGAGAGCGAGCCGATCGCCGCCCGGCGACCACGCGGGCAAGCTGCACGCCCCATCCGTGGTGGTGAGCAGGGTGGGCTCGCCTCCGCCGGCGTCCATCACGTAGATGTCTTCCGCCGGGTCGATGTCCCAGTCCTCGTGGCGTGCCGAGGCGAACGCGAGCTTCGTCCCGTCCGGAGACCACGCCGGCCGGGATTCCTCCGTATCCCCCGAGAGCAGCTGAACCGGCCCCTCCGATCCATCCGAGGCCACGACGAACAGATGGCTCGGCCGGTCGACGGTCCATCCCTCGTTGTCGAGCTTGTAGAACACCCTGGTGACACGCCGGGGCGGACGTTTCTTCTCGTCCTCCTCGTCGTAGTAGTCCGCACGGACCCGGGAGATGAACGCGATCCGGGACCCGTCGGGTGCCCAGGCCGCGTGCTTCACGTCCTCCTTCAGATCGGTGAGCTTGCGCGCCTCTCCGCCCCCCGAGGCGGGCAGGACGAAGAGCTGCATGGAGTCGCCGGCGCGATTCGAGGTGAAGGCCAGCAACCGCCCGTCGGGGGACCACCTCGCGTCGGCGTCCCGCCTGGGGCCGAACGTGAGCTGGCGGGGAGGCTCCGACCCGTCGAGACGAGCCAGCCAGATGTTGCTCCGGTACTCGTTGGATTCCCTGTCGATTCGCCAGACCACGTAGGCGACGGCGCGACCATCCGGAGAGATCCGCGGGTCGCCGGCCCCCGTCAGCTGGTACACGTCCTCCGGGATCATCCCTGGCATCGAGCATCCTCCTTCGTCGGCCGTTGGCGTGAAACGCACATCCTCCCACGCGGCGAGGAACAACGACCACGCGGGTCGCCTTAGAATCCTCCTGCCGTCCCTGCGGTCAGGAGGAGACATGTACTGTCCGCGCTGCGGGTTCTCCCAGCCCTCCGATCACCGGTTCTGCATGTCGTGCGGAGCGCGGCTTCCCACCGAGCTGCTTCCACGCCACGGCCCCAAGGTGACCCGATGGTTCCGTTCGGTCCCAGTCCACCCGGAGGATCCTCCCGGGACGATGCTCAGGGTCAGCAGGTACGTCGAAGAGGTCCGCATCGAGAGCGGAGAGGGTTCGGTGCTCGTCCCCGCTCAT
>VAYG01000040.1:11399-21709 GCA_005885015.1 Actinomycetota bacterium
CGATCCCAGACGACGAGGCCGAGACCCTGTCGGCGTTCCTGGCGGTGGTGGTGGCCGACGGCCACGATCGAGAGGAGCCCGTGGCCAGCCCGCCGGGGTGAAGGTGCCCCCACCAGCCCGGGTCGTGTGAGCACCCTTGTTCGCACACCGGGGCGGTGAGACGCTCGATCCATGATCGAGGTGGATGAAGTGGGGCCGAACCCGGCCGTCAGGGTGCTGATCGTGGACGACCAGCCGCCGTTCCGGCTGGCCGCCCGCATGGTCGTCGAGGCCACCGACGGGTTCGAGGTGGTCGGGGAGGCCGAGTCGGGCGAGGAGGGGGTCGAGCTGGCCGAGCGCCTCCACCCCGACCTCGTCCTCATGGACGTGAACCTGCCCGGCATCAACGGCCTGGATGCCACCCGGCGAATCCTGGAGGGATCCGACCGGGTGGTGATCCTCCTGCTCTCCACCTACGAGGAGGAGGAGTACGGCCCCCGCGCGGCCGAGTCCGGGGCAGCGGCCTACATCCCGAAATCGTCCTTCGGTCCCGATCGACTCGCCGCCGCGTGGGACGCGGCTCGCCCGGCCTGACCTCATGCCTGGATCGGTCATCGAGGTCGAGGGGCTGCGCAAGGAGTACCGGCGACTCCGCGGGGGCCGAACGCTGGCCGTGGACGGGCTCGACCTCTCCGTGCCCCCCGGTGGTGTGTTCGGGTTCCTGGGACCGAACGGGGCCGGCAAGACGACGAGCATCCGCTGCCTGTTGGGATTGGTCCGTCCCACCGCGGGGAGGTGCCGCCTGCTGGGAGCCGAAGTGCCGGGCGGCCTGGCACGGGTGATCCAGCGGGTCGGCTCGATCGTGGAGACGCCGACCCTGTATCCGAGGTTCTCCGGACGGCTGAACCTGGAGCTGCTCGGCCGCCTCCACGGGATCGGTCGGTCCACGTGCACCGCGAGGCTCGAGCAGGTGGGGCTGGGGCATCGGGCGGACGACCCCGTCCGAACCTACTCCCTGGGGATGCGGCAGCGACTCGGGATCGCCGCGGCCCTGCTGAAGGATCCCGAGGTGCTGATCCTCGACGAGCCGGCCAACGGCCTGGACCCGGCCGGCATCAAGGAGGTGCGCGATCTGCTCCGGAAACTGGGGAGCGAGGGCCGGACCGTGTTCGTCTCCAGCCACCAGCTCTCCGAGATCCAGCAGATGTGTGACCAGGTGGCCATCCTCTCGCAGGGGCGCTACGTGGCTGGCGGGCCGGTGGTGGAGGTGCTGGCCCACGGCCGGCAGCAAACGATGATCGTGCGCCTGGCGGAGCTGGAATCGGGCCGGTCCGCGTTGGTCGCGGCCGGGCTCGACGCGGTCCGCCGCGACGACCACATACGAGTGAACCTCCCCCTGACCGAGGCCGCGCGGGTCACGGAGATCCTGGCCCGCAAGGGCCTGTACCTGAGCGAACTTCGGCCGGAGGAGATCAGCCTGGAAGCGGTCTTCCTGGAGTTGACGGGTTCGCCACCCCCGGAGCACGCGCCATGAAGGCCCTCCTGTCGGTGGAACTGCGCAGGATCCTGGCCCGCCGGGTGGTCAGGATCGCCGCGCTGGCGGGCCTGCTGGCGATCCTGATCGCAGGTGGGACCCTGTTCGCGCGGTCGCATCGGCTGGACCCCGCGGCCCGGCGCGCCCTGGAGCAGCAGGTGGCCGCGGATCATCAGGCCGCCATCGCGGCATGCGTCAACGGGGAGTTCGGTATCCCCGTGGACGAGGTCCCCCCGGGCGAAACGCTCGAGCAGTTCTGCCGCGACTTCGTTGGAGTGCCAGAGATCCCGGATCCGACCTTCCATCTGATCGCCTTCCAGACGATCGCGGTGAACCTCTCGGGGCTGTTCATCGTGTTGTTCGCGGTCCTCGGGGCGACCCTGATCGGCGCGGAATGGCATGCCGGGACGATCACCACGGAGCTCACGTGGGAACCTCGCCGGGCGCGCCTCCACCTGGCCAAGGTCCTGGCGGCCGCCGCATTCGCCCTCGTCGGGTTCGTCGCCCTCCAGGTGCTGGTGGGGTTGGCCGTCACCCCCGCGGCGGTTCTTCGCGGGGTGACCCGGGGGATGGATGCGTCCTGGCTGTGGTCGACCGCCGGGGTCGTGGCGAGAGGGGCCGTGGTGGCGGCGCTGGCGGCCGCCGCCGGCGCTTCGATCGCCTTCATCGGCCGAGGCACCGCCGTGGCCGTAGGTGTGCTGTTCGTCTACCTGGCCGTGCTCGAGCCCATGTTCCGCGGAGTGAAGCCCTGGTTCCAGCGGTGGGCCGTCTACGACAACGCCGCGAGGTTCATCATGGGACAGACGGCCGGATTCACCCAGCACGGCCGCACCACGGTGGCCGCCGGGGTGCTGATCGGCATGTACGTCGGGGTCCTGGCTGCGGCCAGCCTCGCCGCCTTCCAGCGAAGGGACGTCACGTGACCGCGCGGACGAGGAGACCGGGGAGAATGCTCCGGCTGATCGAGCGGACCGTGCTCGGCGTGGGGATGACCTTCGTCGCGTGGGTCATCGAGCGGAGGTTGATCAAGGCACTGCGGAAAGGCCGCATCGAGCCCGCTCCACGCACGGCCGCAGAAGCGGATGAGCTCGGCGTCGACGAATCGCTGGAGCCGGGTGTGCAGGCGAGCGGAGTCGGGTTAACGATTACGCCGCACCAGATCGGCGACCAGACCGATCGTTAGCAGGCCACCCGCCGTCCCCAGCACCGCGGGAAGCCACCCGACGACGTGCGTCGAGCTGGCCGTGATCGCCGTCGCCACGAGGGCGCTGCCCGCGGTGAGGGCCAGCGCGAGGCGGCGCCCCGCCCGCCGGACGTTGTCCTCCAGCCGTTCGGTCCCCCGGAAGTTCACGGTGAGCTTGGGGCCGGGCCGCGCTCCGGCCAGCCGCTCCACCGCCTCGATGAGCCGGACGAACCGGACCCGCACCTTCTGGGCCTCGTAGAAAAGGGTCTTCGGGTCCATCCGGCCACGGATGCGATCGATCAATCCCCGGCTCAGGAAGCTGCCCGCCACCGCGAAGGGGTCCAGGGTCGGGTCGAGCTGCGCCGTGGCGAGCTGCATCTGGGCCAGCGCCTTCCCCGTGAGGGCAAGCGACGCCGGGAGCGGGACGTCGTGGCGGATGGCGATCTCGGTGATCTCCTGGAGGACCGGACCGAGCTGGACCTCCTTCAGCGAGACGTGGCGGTATCGAGTTATCAGGTTCCCAAGCTCCTCCTGCCACGAGGCCAGGTCGATGTCCGTGCGCTGGTCCTCCCCGGCGATCATCAGGACGACGTCGGAGAGGAACGTCACGTCCTCCTGCCAGAACGCCATGAGCATGAGCACGAGGAGCTCGCGGATGTCGGGGCCGAGCTCGCCGACCATCCCGAAGTCGAGGAAGTAGATGCGGTCGTTCCACCACATGAGGTTGCCCGGATGCGGGTCGGCGTGGAAGAAGCCGTCGGTCAGGATCTGGCGGTAGTACGACTCCAGGAGCTGGCGGGCCGCCTCTCGCCGGGCCTCGCCCTCGGGAGCCTGGCGGATCGGGACGCCCTGGATCTCTTCCATCACCAGGAGCCGAGCGGTGGAGAACTCCTCGTTCACCTCCGGGACGTCCAGGCGCGGATAGGACTCGAGGACGCCGGCCATCCGCCTGATGTTCGAGGCCTCCTGCCGGAAGTCCAGCTCGCGCCGGAGCGACGCGGACATGTGCTCGAATATCGCGCCCATGTCCACGACTTGCCGGAACCCCGGCCGGTCGGCCGTCTTCTTGGCGAAGAGCTCGAGGAGGCCGAGGTCCTTCATGATGTCGTCGCGCGCGGTGGGGCGCTGCACCTTGACCACGACCCGCTCGCCGCCCGTCAGGGTGGCCCGATGGACCTCGGCGATGGTTCCGGCGGCCATCGGTTCGGCCACGATGCTCTCGAACACGTCCTCCCACGGAACTCCCAGCTCCTCCTCCATCACCTGGACGACCTCCTCCTGGGACAAGGGAGGCACGTTGTCCTGGAGGGTGGCGAGCTCCTCGATGAACGCGGGGGGGAGGAGGTCGGGCCGCGTGGACAGGATCTGGCCGAGCTTGGCGAAGGTGGGACCGAGCTCCTCCAGGGCGGAGCGAAGCCTGCGGGCTCGGGACCTCGTGGAGTCCTCACCCTTCCCGCCCCTGCTGAACATCTCCCGAAGCCCGTGCTTTGCCATCACGGACGCGATCCGGGAGGCCCGCCCCAGGAGACGCCCCTCGACCTCGGCCTCATCGGGCTCCAGGCCCAGCCTGGATACCCGCCTGACGGAGCGGCGCCGGGCGTTGCCATCCAGGGCCGCCGTGTTCACGATGATCACCGTGCACCTGGCGTTGTGGGACACGCGGTTGGGCACGTTGCCCAGCAGGAACTCCTTGCGGCCGGTCATGCCGACGTTACCCACGACCACCACGTCGACGTCCTCTTCCGCGGCGGCTTCGACGATGGCCCGGGCCGGGTCGGAGTCGACTACGACCTTGGCCTTGCCCCGGGTTCCCGCCAGCCGCTCGGCGTACTGGGCCAGGTCCTGGGCGGCGAAGCTGGCCCGGGTCGCCTCGGCGGCGCCGGCCTCGGTGGCGGGCTCCTGCTCCGGGACGAGCACCTGGAGCAACACGAGCTCGGCGTCGAATCGCTCCGCCATGTCGGCGGCCCAGTCGACGGCGCGACCGGCGCTCTCGGAGCGATCGGTGGCCACCAGGATGCGCTTCACCAATGAACCCCCAGCTTCGTCGGGCAGAGACCTGAGCGTAATACATCGTTCGGCCGCGTCCTGAGGTGGAGGCCCTCCGCCACCCCAATGGGTCGCTCCCTCCCCTCGGGAGGTGGTGGCAGCACGTGGTGGAGAACGAGTGGCATCCGCATTGCCGGGGTTGGCCACGCCCAGGACAATCGGTGGTCGTGCGCCGCTCAACCTCTGTCGGGCCCGCCCTCCTGGAGGAAGGCCAGCACCGCCATGACCCGCCGATGGACGTCCGCCTCCTCGCTCAGCCCGAGCTTGTGGAACAGCGAGTTGATGTGCTTCTCCACGGCGCGCTCGGACAGGAAGAGCGATTTGGCGATGGCGGCGTTGTTCTCGCCCTGGGCCATGTGGGCCAGGACCTCCTGCTCCCGCTCGGTGAGCTGGGCCAGCGGCGACCGGGCCAGACGCTCCTTCCGGGCGACCAGCCCCTCGACGACCTTCGGGTCGAGGACCGAGCCGCCCCGGGCCACCTCGTGGAGAGCCCGGACGAGCTCGTCCAGGTTGGCCACCCGTTCCTTCAGCAGGTAGCCGAGCCCGGCGGCGCCGTCCTTGAGCAGCTCGTAGGCGTACTCCTCCTCCGCGTACTGCGACAGGACCACCACGCCGATCCCAGGGTGGTCCGACCTGATGCGCCGGGCCGCCTCGATACCCTCCGTGGTGTGGGTGGGAGGCATCCGGATGTCGGTCAAGACGGCGTCGGGCCCCAGCTCGTCGACGGCGGCCATCAGCGAGTCGAGGTCCGCCACGGTGGCCACCAGATCGATATCGGCGCTGGACGACAGGAGTGCCGAGGTCCCCTCCCGCACCAGGTAGTTGTCTTCGGCGAACACCACCCGAAGGGGCATCTGCGCGATGCTATACAGACCGCGGAGCCGGCGACAGCGGGGGAAGCGATGCGAGCGTGACGATCCGAGTGGTCCTGGGTGATGACAACGTGCTGGTCCGCGAAGGCGTGCGGGCCCTGTTGTCCCTCACCGAGGAGATGGAAGTGGTGGGGATGGCCGACGACGCACCCTCGCTCCTGGCGGCGGCGGCGGAGCACCGTCCCGACGTGGTGGTCACCGACATCAAGATGCCTCCCAACTTCCAGCTCGAGGGGATCGACTGCGCCCACGAGATCCGTCGCCGCTATCCCGGGACCGGGGTGGTCGTGCTGTCCGCTCACGACGACGAGGGCTACGCGCTGGCCCTCCTGGGGGGCGGGCAGAGCGGGCTCGCCTATCTGTTGAAGGACCGGCTGGGCAAGGGAGACGACCTGGCCCGGGCCATCCGGGAGGTTGCCGGCGGCGGGTCCGTGATCGATCCGACGATCGCCGCTCGGCTCTCCGGACAGGGCCAGAAGGCCGACGTGGACCGCGAGCTCCTCGATCTCATGGGCAAGGGATTGGGGTACGCGGAGATGGCGGAGTCGCTGGGCACGAGCCAGGAAGCGATCGACCGCATGGTGACGGGCCTGTTCCGCCGCCTCGCGGCGGACGGGAACGTCGATGTGTTCAAGGAGCTGCACTCCGCGGTGGTCGATCGGGAAGCCTCGGCCCGGGCCCTGCGGGCGTTCGTCCCCGCCCAGTTCGCAGACCGGCTGGCCTCCGGGGGGTCGGTGGCGATCCAGGAAGAGCTCGAGGTGACCGTCCTCTTCTCCGACATCCGGGGCTTCACCACGCTGGCCGAGCAGCTCTCGGCCCGCGAGGTGGCCGGCATCCTGGCCCGTCATCTTGCCGCCATGGCCGAGGTCGTGGCCGACCACGGGGGGATCGTGGACAAGTTCGCCGGCGACGGGGTCATGGCGGTGTTCGGCGCTCCCGAGCCCGTTCCCGACCACGCGGAGCGCGGTCTGCGATGCGCCGGCGCCATGCAGGCGCGTCAGGACGAGCTGAACCGGGAGACGTCGGCCGAAGGGCTCCCACAGTTGGGCATGGGCATCGGCTTGAATACCGGGGTGGTGGTGGCGGGCACCGTGGGAGGGGGAGGACGGCTCGAGTACACCGTCATGGGAGACGCGGTGAACCTGGCCCAGCGCCTCCAATCCCAGGCCCAGGGAGGCCAGATCCTGGCCACGGCCGCCACCATCCAGGCGGCGCCCGGCATCCGGGCGAGATCCCTCGGGCAGATGACCGTGAAGGGCCGGCGCGAGCCCGTCGACGTCTACGCCGTCGACGGGATGTCCGCCCCGGAGGACCACTGACAGCGCCCCGTGACGTCCAGGAGGTGACGATGAGCTCACGCGCTCTGCTGAAGTTCGCCCCGGTCGCTGCCATCGCCGTGGTGGCGGGCCTGTTCACGATCCCGGCGGCGGGCCGGTCCTTCACCCCGACCAGCCCGAAGGCACTCGAGCAGCTTTCCCAAGCGCCGGTGATCCGCTACTACCTCGCCCATCCGGGCCAGGCGCCGGCCGCGCTCCGCGACCGGCTACGGGCCGTCGCCGGGATGAAAGCGAAGCTCGCCGCCCGGTGGGCCCCGCCGCTGTCGCCTCCCGTCAACGACCGGTTCAACCTGGACACGGTGGGGCTCCCCCAGAACGAGGAGTCCGTCGGGATGTGCAAGGGCGCCACGAACTGGCTCATCGAGGGCACCAACGACTACCGGGGATTGCTGTTCGGGGTGGACGGCACCGGCTGGCACTACAGCAACAACGGCGGCGTCAGCGTGCAGAACGAAGGGGTGCTGCCGCCGATCACCCTGTCCGGCGGCGAGTCGCGGCCGTCCGGAGGCGACCCGGTCGACCAGTGCGTGGTCACGGAGGGCGGCCCGCAGTTCTACGCCGCAAGCCTCGACTACGATCCTGCCGACCCCACCGGCAACACGAACGGGATCGGCCTGTACCACTCCGACCCCTTCACCATCGAGTCCTGCGCCGGCGGCGACGATCCCTCGTGCTGGCCGAATGTCGTCACCGCCGCGGAATCTCCTGCGGACGTCTTCCTGGACAAGCCCTGGATGACGATCGGCAACACGGGGAGCGGCAACTACATCTGGATCGTCTTCACGGCGTTCGACTTCACTCCTCCCGACCCCGGCGATCCCTTCAACGCCAGCCTGATGGCCGTTCGGTGTGACCCATCGCTCGTCTGCGGCGTGCCGTTCGCCCTGAGCGAGGCGGAGAAGGACGTCCAATTCGGCGACGTGACGATCGGGGCCGATCATCGCGTCTACATCACGTGGGCGGAGATCCAGGGCGAGCTGCCCCCGGAAGGGCCCATCACCTACATCATCCACCTCCGCGTGGGGACCCCGGGCTGCGCCGACGAGTCGTGCTTCGGACCGACCCGGAACGTTGCCATCGTCACCAAGCCGCTTCCCTTCGGTGGATTCTTGCAAGGGAACGACTTCCGCATCGCCACGGTCCCGAAGAACATCGTGAAGATCGTGAACGGCACGCCCCGGGTCTTCGTCACGTGGGACGAGTGCGCCTACCGGCTGTTCGACACGGTGTGCGAGACGCCCTCTGTGAAGCTTTCGTACTCGGACAACGCCGGCGCCACGTGGAGCACCCCGAAGGTCCTGTCGGCCGGCGGGGTCAATTACTTCCCGACCATCGGGAACGATCCCACCGGCGGGAAGTTCGTGGTGGCATGGTTCACCAACCGGTTCGACGTCACGTACCAGAACGCGCAGGACGTCGAGATGGTGACGATGAGCGCGAGCACGGTCACCGTGCTGAAGCGGCAGAAGGTCACCACCGATCCCATCACGCCCAACGAGACCGAGGCCGATCCCATCCTGGGCGGGTTCTTCATCGGGGACTACATCGAGGTCGACGCCAAGAACGGGACGGCGTACGTGGCCTACAACATGAACATCAGGAAGGTGACCGTGTTCGGCGAGGGAGTCCCCGTCCACCAACAGGACAACTACCTCACGAAGGTGGCCGAGTAGGCGCGGACGGCGTTGGGGCCCCGCGCCCAATTCACACGATTGCCGGGGCCACCTCCGGATCAGATCGTCGGGAAGCGCAGCTCCGGCATCGGCTTGCCGGATTCCTCCGCGGCTTCGATCGTGGCGGCGTCGGCGAGCGCCGCGGCCGCCAGCTCCTTCGTCCTGACGCCTCGGTGGGGCTGGGGATAACCGTCGATCCGCCGGGCCCCCCGGCGGAGGAGCGTGTGCGCCCCGTGCGGGTTCCCCCGCAGGAGGTGGACGTATCCCGCCCCCAGCTGGGACAGGCCCTTGAAGAACTCCGCCTCGTCCGTTTCCTTGGCCTGCTTCCAGCAGGTCTCCCATGCCTCGTGGGCCGGGAAGAACCGGCCTGCGTCGAAGTGCTCGACCCCCAGCCGATGGTTCTCATCGATGGAAAGCGAGTCGTAATCCTCCAGCTCGAGCTCGTTCGTGGCACCGTGCGCGAGGGGACGGCCGAGACGGTCCCGAGGACGCTTTGGCTTCGGAGGGGCATCGGGGTCGCGGGGACGCCCGGGCTTCGGAGCCGGCATCCGTCGGGCCATGCCCATCATGCTACGCGGTGGCCCGCTCACCCCGGCCCGGACCACCGGCCTTGGGGACCAGTCTGGTCGCCGTCGCCTTCCAGGTCGCCACGACCCGGACCCCGGGAGCAAGCCCCAGCCGACGGGCCGAGCCTTCCGTCACCTCGGCCACGATCGGCGGATCGCTGGCTACGGTGACCCGAACGCGATTGCCGAGCTCGGTGACGCGCCCGATCGGGCCCGTCATCGAGTTGAGGGCGGACCCCTCCGGGCGGCGCAATGAGAGCGCGACGTCCCACGGATACACGACCACACCGACGGCTCCGAAGGCTGGGTCGGCGCTGGCCAGGACCACACCGGCCGTGGCTCGGATCTCGGTGAGGTCGCCGCGGGACAGCGCCACCGCCTCGAAGTAGTTGACGCCGGTGAGCGAGGCGACGAAGGACGACGCCGGGGCCTCCAACAGCTCCCGGGCCGTTCCTTCCTGGAGGATCCGACCGCTCTCCATCACCGCGACGCGGTCGGCCAGGCCCAGCACGTCGGAGAAGTCATGCGACACGAGGACCGTGGGGATCCGCATCTCCCGCAGATAGGACGAGAGCTCCGAGGCCACCGCTGCCTTGGAGACGGGGTCCAGGGAGGACAGCGGCTCGTCGAGCAGCAGGAGCTCGGGCCGGGACGCCAGCGCTCGAGCCACGGCCACGCGCCGGCGCTCCCCGCCCGAGAGGGAAGTGGGTCTCACGCCCTCGAGCCGGGCCAGTCCGAATCGCTCGAGGACCGGACGGACGGCGTCTCGACGGTGCCGTCTCGACGCAGAGGGCAGGCCGTAGGCAACGTTGCCGGCCACCGTGAGATGGGGGAACAGCGCCGCGTCCTGGAACACCATGCCGACCCGGCGGCGTTCCGGAGGGAGCGACGTGCCCCGTTCGGTGTCGAGCAGCATCCGGTCCCCGCATCGGATCCGGCCCCATGCGGGGGCGAGCAGCCCGGCGATGGCTCGGAGGACGGAGGACTTGCCCGCGCCGGAGGGCCCGACCAGGGCGACGGTCTCCTGCCCCAGACCCACGCCGACGTCGAGGGAGATCCGATCGAGGGGATGGCGGAGCTCGGCCGAAACTATCGCCTCGATGGCGACGGCACCTCCTCC
>VAYG01000041.1 GCA_005885015.1 Actinomycetota bacterium
TGGACGCCCGTGGCCGAGATCCAGAAGGACGGCCGATGGAACGCCGCGGAGCTGGCAGGGCGGATGGCGGAACTGTTCGGCGAACGCCCAACGGCCTACTCACCGCAGCGCTCCCCGCTGAGACGCGCGGCCGGCATCGGCGATCCGGGAGCAGGAGGGGGTGGCCGGTGACGTCCACCTATTTCGGCGACGCCACCCTGTTCGACGGGAGGATCGTCCGGCGCCGTCACGGGGTGCTCGTCGAAGGAGGACAGATCGCGTGGGTAGGGGCTCACGCGCGAGCTCCGAGGGAGGCCCGCGCCGCTGCCTCCGTCGCATGCGAGGGCCGAACCCTGACGCCCGGGCTGATCGATTGTCACGTCCACCTGTGCTTCGACGGTGAGGCGAACTTCGTGGCCGAGGCCGGGGTGACCGAGGCCTACGCCGCGGTCAAGTGCATCGGGAACGCGGCCCGGCAGCTGGCGGCGGGGGTGACCACCGTCCGGGATCTCGGGGGGTTCGGCGCCGTGGTCTGTGAGGTGGGCAAGGCCATCGAAGACGGTCGCGCTGCGGGACCGCGGGTGATCGCCAGCGGGCAGGCACTGACGATCACCGGGGGGCACGGCTGGAACACGTTCGCCCGGCAGGTCGATGGGCCGGACGGGCTCCGGGCCGCGGTACGGGAGCAGATCCGCGCCGGAGCCCGCTCAATCAAGATCGTGGCCACCGGTGGGGTGCTCACGCCCGGTATCCCCGTGGACTTCGCCGCGTTCACGCCCGCGGAGATCGAGGCCGCGGTGGAGGAAGCGCACTCGTGGGGGGTCCCGATCGCCGCCCACGCCATCGGCAGGACCGGGATCGACAACTGCGTCAGGGCGGGCGTCGACTCGATCGAGCACGGAGCGCAGATGAGCCAGTGGGCTGCTCGGCGGATGAAGGAACAGGGGATCTTCCAGGTTCCCACGATCAGCGCGCTGCTGGGGATCGTCGATCATCCGGAGGACGTCCCGGCTTACGCCGTCGCCAAGGGGAAACAGATCCTCGAGATGGCTCACGAGGTGTTCGCCCGGGCCGTCAAGACGGGGGTTCGTCATGCGTGCGGGACCGATGCCGGAACGCCCCACAACCCACACGGCAGCGCGCCGCGAGAGGTCATCCGGATGGTCGAGTGGGGCCTTGCGCCTCTGAGCGCGCTCCAGGCGGCCACGGCGAACGCCGCCGAGCTGCTCCGGCTGCCCACGACCGGCACGCTCGAGCGCGGGATGGACGCCGACCTGGTCCTGTGGGAGAGCGACCCGCTCGACGACGTCTCCGCGCTTCTCTCCCCTCGCCTGGTCATGCGAGGGGGCTCGGTGGCCTCGGCTCTCCACTAAGGGACCACGGGCAGCGCATCCGCCCTGGTCAGGGCGTGTCGGACCCCGACCGTAGAGTGTCGACAACTGCTCGTCGCGCTCGCTCTCGCCGCGGTGGTGGCGGGGGCCCGGGCGATCCTGCGGACCGTCGAGCTGCGGCTCGAGGTTGCGGGGAGCGAGGTTCGGCGCCTGGCCGACGTCGCGACGGCTGGCGAGCGAGATGCTCGGGAGACCCACGTGGAGGTTTCCGCGGTGCGGGCGGCGCTCGAGGGCCTCCGGGTGCGAGACGAAGAGCGGCGGATGCGCGAGGAGGAAGCATGGTCGACTCTCCAGCGACTGTCGTCGGTGCTGGCCGGCTCGCAGGCCGCAGGGCAGGCCGGCGAGCGGGTCCTCCACGAGGTGCTGGGGTCGCTTCCCCCCTCGATGCTGGAGCGGGACTTCCGGGTCAACGGGCGGGTGGTGGAGTTCGCCCTCCGGCTTTCCGACGGCCGCCGGCTCCCCATCGACTCCAAGTGGCCGGCCGTGAAGGAGCTCGCGGTGCTCGACGATGGAGCGAACGCGCACGACCGGCAGGAGGCGGCGCTCGCCGTGGAGCGCATCGTCGCGCGACGGGTTCGGGAGGTCAGTGGATACCGTGACCCGGCCCTGACCGCCCCGCTGGCCGTGGCGGCCGTACCGGACGCGGCCTACGCAGTCCTCCGGCGGGCCCACGTGGAGGCCTACCGCCAGGGCGTAGTGGTGGTTCCGTATTCGACGGCCCTCCCCATCCTGCTCGCTCTGTCCACGCTGGCCGCCAGGATGGGCGAGGTCGGCGACGTCCGAGCCTGCCTCGCGGATCTCGGCGCGGTCCTCGACGCGATCGAGTCGACCCTGGAGAACAAGCTCGAGCGGGCCTCCGTGATGCTTGCCAACGGAGCCGGCGAGCTGCGAGGGCACCTGGGGAGGGCCCGCGCGTCGGTGACCCGGGCCATCGAGCCCACCCGCGCGCCTGAGGAGGTGGGGCCCCACCTGGTGGAGACACCGGCGTGATGCCCGCCCCGAGCGCCACGTCGCCGTCCGTCCGTCCGTTATCCTCCGGCCAGGCATGGACTTCCAGGAAGCCCTGAGCCGGTACGGCTTCATCCCGGCTCAGGAGAGGCCATCTCGCGGATCCGAGACGTACGTGGCCAGGCCAACGGGGTTCCTGACCTACTCGGTCCACGTGTACGAGGACGGCACCGCGCTCTTCACGTGGGAGTTCGCCATCACGGACTACCTACAGGAGCACGGGATGCAGCTCGGTTCCGGCGAGGCGCTGAACGTGTACCTGTACCCCGTGGAGGACGATCGCGGACCGCAGGATGCTGACTGGCTGACCCACGCCATCGAGAAGGCCGAGACGCAGCTCCGATCGGTGGACCTGACCGCCGCGTGACTCAGCGAGCGGCGGCCGGCTCCGCTCGGGGAGATCGCTCGGCCTCGGCGGCCGACCACGGCGGGGCGAAGGGGATCCGCACGGTGAACGTGCTCCCTTCCCCGGGCGAGCTGGACACGTCGATGGTTCCACCGATCGACTCCACCAGCTCCTGCACGATGTTCAGGCCCAGGCCCACGCCGCCGTAGCGACGGGTCACGGAGGAGTCGACCTGGTAGAAGCGGTCGAAGATCTTTCCCAGGTCCTGGGGGGCGATCCCGATGCCCCGATCCCGGACCGAGACGACGACCGCCTGCTCATCCGCCCAAGCCTGAAGGTCGCAGCGGTGGCCGTTCGGTGAGAACTTGAGCGCGTTGTCGAGGAGGTTGGCCAGGATCAGCTCCATCCGCTGCCGATCCGTCACCAGGGGCGGGAGATCGGTGGGAAGGGTAACGGCGACTCGCTTGGCCCTGGGACCGAGCCCCGCCAGCACGTCTTCGACCAGCTCGGGCAAGGAGAACGGCGCCAGCGTGAGGTGGGCCCGGTCGTCCTCGATATGGGAGGCTGCGAGCAGGTTGCCGACGAGCCGGGACAGCCGGTCGCCCTGGCGCTCGATCGCCTGGAGGAATTCCTCCCGAGCCGCGCCGTCGTTGGCGAACTCGGGCCGGCGGAGCGTCTTGGCGTAGCCGATGATCGAGGTGAGAGGGGTACGCACCTCGTGGGAGGCCATCGCCACGAAGTCGTCCTTCAGGCGGTTGAGCTCCCGGAGCTCCGCCACGGTCTGCTGCTCGGTCTCCAGGAGCGTCTGGAGGCGTCCGGCTTGCTCCTCCAGCTTCACGTTCTGCACGGCCAGGGTCCTGGTAACCCGCCGGATGATCGGCAGCAACAGCAGGTAGAGCGCCCCGAGCCCGACGATCAGGGTGGCCACCAGGGTCTGGAACAGGTGGCTGACCTGGCTCTGGATGCCGGCGTAATCCGTGTAGAGCTCGGCGACCGCGTCGGCCTCTCCGTGGTCCCGGGCACCGACCAGGTACACCGGAACATAGGTGGAGAAGAGCTTCTTGAACTGGGTTCGCTCGAACACGTTTTCCGCGTCCGACAGATCCGTCACGCCGCTGCTCGGCTCCCCGAGGAAGGCCTCCTTCAGCTCGTCGTCAACCCCGAAGTTCCGTCCGATCAGGCGAGGCTCGTCCGAGAGCACGATGGTCCCGTCGTCTCGCCAGAGCTTCAGCCGGACCACCGGGGGGGCGAGGAGCCGCTTTCGCACGATCTCCTGGAGGTACTGGTATCGGGCGCTTCGAGGGTCGACCGGCTGCGCCACGTCCTGCGGGGTGAGCTCATAGCGAAGGATCGATCCGGCCACGAATTCGGCGTGGTACGTGGCCGCCTGCTCCTGCCGTCCTCGGAGCTGCCCAGAGACGAGGAAGGCGAGCACGGCCCCGATCGAGACGAAGAGAAGCAGGCTCCCGAGGGCGAGCCTGGTGGTCAGCTGGGGCGTCCTACCGGCAGCCATCTCCTCTGAGGTATCGGCGGGGGCCTTGGGGTGATGGAGGGGGCCCCTTAGGGGCCGGGTGCCTGGGCGGACGTGGGCCATTCGACTAGGCTGAGGTGAGTGGCTTTCGACCGCGCAGTGGTGGTGTTCGCCCACCCCGATGACGCGGAGTTCGGGTCTGCCGGAACGGTCGCGTCCTGGACCCGGGGAGGGGCAGAGGTCCTCTATGTCTGCGTGACCGACGGGTCGGCCGGGTCCAACGAGCCGGGCGTGGTCCGGGAGGAGCTTCGGGAGATCCGGGAGGCGGAGCAACGCGCCGCCTGCGACGCGCTCGGGGTGACCGACTGCGTGTTCCTCGGGGTGCCCGACGGGATGGTGGCGCCATCCCTCGACCTCCGGCGGGCGATCACCAGGGAGGTCCGCCGGTTCCGCCCGGACGTGCTGGTGACGCCGGACCCAACCCGCTTCTGGGACGAAGAGCGCCGGTACATCAACCACTCCGACCACCGGGCAGTGGGGGAGGCCTGCATGGCCGTGCTCAATCCGGACTCTTCGACCCGGCCGATGTTCCCCGAGCTGCTCGAGGCGGGATTGGAGCCGTTCGAGGTCAAGTACCTGTGGATTCCAACGTACGACGGATCCGCCGATACCTACGTCGACATCTCCGAGACCATCGAGGCGAAGATCCAGGCCCTGAGGTGCCACAAGAGCCAGATCGGGGACTGGCCGGTCGACGAGTGGATCAAGGAGCGGGCCCGCAAGCGGGGCGAGGCGGGAGGCGTGGAATTCGCCGAGTCCTTCAAGACGTTCAAGCTCCGTGAAGAGGAGCGATGAGCATGGGTGAGTACGACCCCCTCGGCGAGGACGACGAGGGACAGGAGGAAGGCGAGGAGGACCCGGAGGCCGGGCGTCCGCTCCCGGATGACGAGCGGGAGAGCGTCGAGGCCGACCTGGAAGATCTCGACGCCATGCGGACGGTGTTCGAGCCGCAGGGGGCGAAGGGCGTGGTCATCGCCTGCACCGAGTGCGGGGCCAACCACTATTACGGGTGGGAGCTCCTCCGGGAGAGCCTGGAGCACATGATCGACACCGGGGAGCCGAGGGTCCACGAGCCCGCCTATCAGCCCAAGGAGGACGACTACGTCGTCTGGGACTACGGCAAGGGCTACGTGGACGCCCTCGCCGACACCGGGCTCGAGGCGGGCAGCAGGGTCGAGGTCACGTCATGCGGGTGGTGCGAGACGCCCGTCGAACCGCACTTCTCCTTCTGTCCGAAGTGCGGGCGGCCGATGGCCGTCCTCCGCCTGTTCAAGGAGCTGCTTGATCGCGGGATGGACGAACGGGACGTCAGGGCCGTCCTCCTCCGAGCCGGCTTCGAACCCTTCTCCTAGCCGGCGCGGGCCGGTGGCTCGAGGATGCAATCCTCGGGCGCCTTGTCCGGCCGGAGGCCCTTGAACGAGGGCGCTCGGAGCTTGCCCCCGGCCGTCATCTGGAGGTACTCCACCTCGCACACGAGCTCGGGCTTGACCCACCGTGCCCCCTTGACCTTGGCCAGCTCGCCGTCGGTCGCCGGTCGATCGGCCTTGATCTCCTCCAGGCGATCCAGGACCACCGCCAGCATCTTGTCGGTGAACCCCGTGCCGACCTGGCCCACCCAGATAAGCCGGCCGTCCCGATAGGCGCCCAGGAGCAGCGCGCCGAAGGAATCGGCCCGGCCCCGCTGCCCGGGCGTCAGGCCGAGGATCACGCAGTCCTGGCGCTTGAGGATCTTGACCTTGCGCCAGTCCTCGGACCGACGCCCTGGCAGGTAGCGGCTGGAGGCCCGCTTGGCGATGATCCCTTCCAGGCCGAGTTCCCTAGCGGCCGCGTAGAACCGCTTGCCTTCGTCGGCCGCCCAGTAGACCAGCCGCAGGCCCTTGTCCTCCATCACCACGTCCTGGAGGCGGCTCCGCCGTTCGGATAGAGGCAGGCCGGTCAGCTCCTGTCCGTCCAGCCAGAGCAGGTCGAAGGCCACCAGCTCCACCGGGATCTTCTTGCGGATCCGGTCGATCTCCGCGGGGGAGGCCAGGTTCATCCGCTGCTGCAAGAGCTCGAAGGAGGTCCGGCCACTCTCATCGGTGGCCACGATCTCGCCGTCGAGGACGGCGTTCACGGCGTTGACCCGCCGGTACAGCCGGCCGAGTTCCGGATAGCTCGCCGTCTGGTCCCTGCCGGTTCGGGACACGAGCCGCACGCTTTCGCCCTCGAGGTACAACAGGGTCCGGACGCCGTCGAACTTCGGCTCGAACCACCAGCCCTTGGCGTCGAACGGCTCGTAGCCCCCTTGGGCCAGCATCGGTGTATAGGACGGGGGGCGGTCCAGTGGTTGTTCCTCCGAAGCCGACGCCATCAGGATCAGCCAGTCCCGGTCGCGCGTCTTGATGAGGTGGTACTCGCCCTGGTAGCGCTGGCCGTACAGGCGGAAGCTGACCTTCTTGTCGGTCCATTCGAGCAGGTTGTAGGTGCCGTGGTCCCACACTCGAACCTCGCCGGCGCCGTAATGGCCCTTGGGGATGGTTCCCTGGAAGGAGGCGTACTCCATCGGATGGTCCTCCGTGTGGACGGCGAGGTGACGCTCTCCCTTGACCAACGGGAGGCCCTTCGGCACCGCCCAGGACACGAGGACGCCGTCGCGCTCGAGGCGGAGGTCGTAATGGAGCCGAGTGGCGTCGTGACGCTGGATCACGAACGTGTTCCCACCGCGAGAGGGATCCCCGCCGGCCGGCTCGGGGGTCGTCTCCAGCTCGCGCATCTCGAGGTACTGGGCCAGCTTCGGATCCTTGGATCGGGCGATGGCGTCCTCGCTCTTCGAACGGGCTCGAGGGGCGCCGGCTCCGCCCGTCCGCGGGGCGGCCGCGGGATCGATCCGGCGCGACTCGGTCGGGGGGACCTCGTCGTCCCGGGGAACGCCCAGGGCGTCGAGGGCCGCGGAGATGTCCTGCGGCTTGTCCAGCACGCCGCGGAAAGAGTCGGATCGCTTGAGCCGCGGCCAGATCGTGGCGATGGTGAAGTCCTGGGGGCGAACCTTCCTCAACTCCACTTCCTTCCAGGAGAGGGGAGTGGAGACCGTGGCGCCGGGCTCGGGTCGAACCGAATAGACGGCGGCGATATTGGCCCCCACGCGGTTCATGTTGTGGTCGATGAAGACCTTGCCGGAGCGCTTCCGCACCTCCCACTCCATGGTCACGCGGGCAGGGTCGGCCTGCCGGATGAGGTGACCGATCCGCCCGACCATCTCCCGGACCTGCGCATACGTGTACCCCTTCGTGATGGGCACGTAGACCTGCATCCCGGTGGCCCCGGAGGCCTTGGGATAGGCGGTCAGCCCGAGGTTCTTGCACGCCACCCGTACCAGGCCCGCCACCACCAGCACGTCTTCGAACGTCGCGGGGGGAAAGGGATCGAGGTCGAAGAACAGGTAGTCGGGCGACTCGATCGACCCGCAGGTGGAATGGAGGGGGTGGAACTCGATGCAGCCGAGGTTGGCCATGAACAGGAGGCTGGCCGTGTCCTCGACCATCAGGTAGTTGATCACCTCATGCTTCGGCGGGCCCCATCGCCCGTCGCCGGTCCCGGCGCTCTCCACGGCGCATCGAGGCATCCACGGCGGGGTGTGTGAGGGGGCTTCCTTCTCGTAGAAGTGGCCGCCGGTGATGCCGTTCGGCATTCTCTTCATGGTCAGGGGCCGGCCGGCCAGGTACGGAAGGATCCGCGGCGCGACGTTGTAGTAGTAGGCGACGAGGTCTCCCTTCGTGTAGCCCTCGTCCGGCCAGAACACCTTGTCCAGGTTGGAGAGCCGGAGCTCCTGGCCATCGACCTCCATCCACCAGTGTTCGCCCCTGCGCTCGGCCGGGAGCTCCTTGGGAAAGTCCACGGTGAAGGCGGGTCCGCCGGCGCGCTTCTTGGCCATCCCGCCATGCTACCGAGCGAGGAGCGGGCCCCGGTGCGGGGGAACGCGCGGAGCCGGGCAGTACAATGGCCTCCCCCGCGTTGGGGGGCTTTTCTTCCCCGGAGGTGATGTATGCCAAGGGCGATGTGGAAAGGGGCGATCTCGTTCGGGCTCGTCTCCATCCCCGTCGGGCTGTTCCCGGCGACCGAGGAGAAATCCCTGAAGTTCAACCAGCTCCACGATGAGGACCACGGGCGCATCAAGTACAAGCGGGCGTGCGCCGTCGACGGCGAGGAGGTTCCCTTCGAGCACATCGTGAAGGGATACGAGTACGAGAAAGACAAGTACGTGGTGTTGGAGGACGAGGACTTCGCCGCCGTTCCCGTTGAGTCGACGCGGGCCATCGACATCATGCAGTTCGTGGAGATGGAGGAGATCGACCCCATCTACTTCCAGAAGACCTACTACGTCGTCCCGGAGGAGCAAGGGGTCAAGGCGTACACGCTGCTCCGCCGGTCGATGGCGGAGGACGGCAGGGTCGCCGTGGCGAAGGTGGCCTTCCGGGAGAAGGAGCACCTGTGCACCCTGCGGTTCAAGGACGAGGTGCTCGTCCTGGAGACCATGTACTGGCCCGACGAGATCCGCGCCTCGGAGTTCGAGGTGCTGGACAAGAAGGTCGATGTCCGGCCCCAGGAGGTCCAGATGGCCAAGGGCCTCATCGAGAACCTCACCGACGAGTTCGATCCGACGCAGTTCAAGGACGAGTTCCGGGAGGCCCTGCTCCAGGTCGTGGAGAAGAAGGTCGCCGGCGAGGAGATCGAGGTGATCCCGGAGCCCGAGCCGACCAAGGTGGTCGACCTCATGGAGGCGCTGAAGGCGTCGGTGGAGGCAACCAAGAAGAAGGCAGCCGCGCCGAAGAAGACGGCCACGCGTTCGAGGCAGAAGAAGGCCGCCGCCTCCTAGCCGGGTTAGAGGGCCCGCTCGCGCGAGGTTTCAGGGGCCGGGGCCGCAAGCATCTCGGCCGTTCGCTCCGCGAAGATCGGCCCCGCCCCCTTCTCCTCGTGCTTGAAGTAGCAGAAGACGTCCGCGCCACGGCCGAGCGAGTCGGCGATCCGTCCACTCCACGCCCGGAGATCGTCCTCGCCGTACTGCTCCTTGCGCAGGCGGAGGTATGCGAACGGATCGGCAGGGATCGGCGCCTCGCCGGCGGGCTTCTCATCGGTGTCGGCGACGCACCACGCGGCGCCCTGCGACGTCAGGATCTCCCTTGCCTCGGTCCAGGAGGGATGGCGGAACTCGAAGGCATACCGGAAGGTGGGAGGCAGGTACGCCACGAACCGTTCGATCAGCGCCCGGTCGAACGGTAGGTTCGGAGGGCACTGGAACAGGATCACGCCCAACCTTGGTCCCAGCGACCGCGCCCGGTCGAGGAAGTTCGACACCGCCTCGTCCGCGTCCGCCAAGCGCAGCCAGTGCGTGATCCGCTGGTGGGCCTTGAGGGTGATCAGGAACCCGACCGGGGTGGCGTCCCTCCACGTGGCCAACGTCTTCTCAGTCGGCTGCTGGCGGAACGTGTAGTTGATCTCCACGGAGCCGAATCGGCTCGCGTAGTACGGCAACATGTCCTTCTGCTTGAGACCGGCAGGATAGAAGGGCCCCTTCCACTCGTCGTAGGCGAATCCTGACGTCCCCAGGTACAGTCGGCCGGTCACCCGGCGATTGTCCCATCGTCCGCTGGGGGATGTCCCACCAGCCATAATCGAGCGTATGGAAGGAGACCGCTTCGATGCGTGAGACCGTCGAAGCGTTCCGCTTCGAATCGAGCCGTGGGTCCCTGTCCGCGCTGTGGGGGGACGCGCCGGACGCGGTCGCGGTCGCCGTCCTGGCCCATGGGGCCGGCAACGACATGCGGACGCCGCTGCTTGCCGGGGTCGCCGAGGGGTTGGGGGCGAACGGGGTGTCCTGCATGCGCTTCAACTTCCCGTACACCGAACAGGGACGCAGATCGCCCGACCGGCCTCCCGTCCTGATCGAGGCGTGGCGGGCCGCCCTGGACGAGGCCCGCCGCCGGGCGCGGGGGCTTCGGCTGGCGGCCGGTGGCAAGTCCCTTGGGGGGAGGATGGCCTCGATGGCGGCCGCTGAAGACCCGGGGGGATTCCCGGCCGCAGGTCTCGTGTTCTTCGGATACCCGCTTCATGCGCCGGGCCGGCCGGACCGTCTCCGCGATGCCCACCTGGCGAAGGTCGCCGTCCCCATGCTGTTCATCCAGGGAACGGCCGACCCGCTGGCCGACTTCTCCCTCCTGCACGAGGTGATCGACCGCCTTGGACCCAAGGCACGGCTGCATGCGGTGGAGGGGGGCGACCACTCGTTCCGGGTCCGCGGGGCCCGCCGGCCTGACACGGAGATCGGAGAGGAGCTCGGGGCGGTGGCCGCCTCGTTCATCCGAGAGGTGGTGGGCTGACGCCGCGTCGCCATCGGGCCGCCCGAGATCGGGAGGGCCCACCCGACGCCCCCGGACGTCCCGAAGGCCTGACGCCCGCATGGGCAGAGATGGAGGGGGTCGTGGTCCGGGCCGTCACCGGGGAACGAGGAAAGGCCTACCGGTGCCCGGGGTGTCAACAGCTGATCCACCCCGGCATCCCGCACCTCGTGGTCATCATCGAGGGTGACGTCGAGGGCCGGCGCCACTGGCACACGCCCTGCTGGAAGCGGGAGGCCGCTCGCCGGCAGCGGTGAACGCTCCTCCCTCCGGGAGCGTCGGGAAACTTCGGTTGTAGTTCCTCCGGCTGTTCACCTTTCGGCCTTCACGGCTCCCTTCCATGCAGGGTGCAGGATGCGCTGGTGACCGAGAGGCGAAGGCCGGACGACCGTGTGGAGGAACTGTATCGAGAGGACGGACCGCGGCTGTGGCGCGCCGTGCTCGCCTTCACGGGTGACCGCGAGGTGACCAACGACGCCGTGGCCGAAGCGTTCGCCCAGGCCTTGCGCCGCGGCGCCGCCATCCGTCGCCCCCGGCCGTGGATCTGGAGGGCGGCTTTCCGGATCGCCGCCGGGGAATTGGCGGGTCGGGCCCGCTTCAGCCAGGACGCGATCGAGGAGCTGCGGGAGATGGAGGACGCCGGTTCATCGCTCGACCCCTCCGGTTCGTTGATCGCGGCGCTCCGGATGCTCTCGCCGAAGCAACGGGGCTCGCTCGTCCTGCACCACTACGCGGGCTATCCGGTCCGCGATGTGGCCAGGATCCTGGGATCGACGTCCGCTGCCGTCCGGGTCCATCTGTCCCGGGGGCGGCGGCGTCTCCGCGCCCTGCTGGAGAACGAAGATGCGTAACGCGAGCGTGAAGGAACGGTTCCGCTCTCTGGACCGGGTTCCCGCGCCGGACCTGTGGAACGACATCGCCACCCGCCAGACCGCCGACCTGTCCCTCGGGATCGCCTGGCGCAGGGTCGCCGTCGCCGCGCTCGCCTCGGTCGCGGTTCGCGCCTTCCTGATCCGCACGGGAACACGACCTTCGGGCGTACCGGTCCATGCCAACGGCGAGATCTGGTTCCGGCGTGGGGGCGGCGACGGGCCGAGCTACGTGTACGTCATCCAACCGGACGGCTCCGGGGAGACGCTCTTGTTCGCCGACGACCGCGACCCGAACGCTCCCCCGGGCAAGGTCCTTCCCGACGTTGTCGGAGAGGAATACGAATGGTCGTCGGACGGCAGCGAGCTGGTGTTCTCGAGGAGCGTCCTCTCCGAGAACCAGCAGGCCCCGGTGAGGTGGGAGCTCTTCGTGACGAGCCCAGACGGGAAGACCGTCGACCAGGTCACCGACGACCACGGGCTGGCCAGCTTCCCCTCCTGGTCTCCGGACGGGATGCGGATCGTGTACTCCAGCGCGCGGGGCAAGAGCTTGATCGCCGGATGCGAGGGGTCGACCCTGTGTCCATCCGACATCTACGTGATCAACGCCGACGGCACGGGTGAGACGCGCCTGACCGATGATCCCGCCGACGACTCGGCCCCAGACTGGTCGGCGGACGGCGCGAAGATCGTCTTCCGGAGCACTCGGGACGACCAACGCGGAGAGATCTACGTCATGAACGGCGATGGGAGCGGAGTGATCCGCCTCACCTCGGACCCGGCAATCCTCAAGCGGCGGCCGGTCTGGTCGCCCGACGGCGCCAGGATCGCCTTCGTGGGCGGCTCCCAGGTCTACGTGATGGCCGCCGACGGCTCCGGCCTGGAGAAGGTGACCGACATCCAGGGCAACAGCTTCATCCACGACGTGACGTGGTCCCCGGACGGGAAAGAGCTGGCGTTCTCCACCGACGCAGGTGGCGACGAGCCGGCCCTCTTCGTGATCGACGTCGATGGTGGGAACCTCCGTCGGCTCACCGGCGAGGGCGTCGGGGACATCGCCTGGCGGCCCGCGGCGGGCTGATCGACTCGGGTCGCTACAGCAGCGGGAGCTGCTCCGGCGGAACCTCTCCCACCGGCGTTTCGTGCGCTGGCCGGAGGCGCCGCGCGTCCCCCGGCCCTCGCCGGCCGACCCCGAGCGCGGCCGCCAGCTCGTGCACGCGCCCCCCGATCTCTTCCTGAAAGGCCTTGGGGGCGTAGGACCCGCGAGCGTACAGCCGCTGGTACCTGGGGAGGAGATCCGGATGATTGGCGGCCAGCCATCCCATGTACCACTCCCTGGCTCCGGGCCGGAGATGGAGCACGATCGGAGTGACGTGCGTGGCCCCCGACCGGGCGATCGCTTCCACGGTCGCCGCGAGCTGGTCGGGGGAATCGGAGATGAACGGGATGATCGGGGCCATGAGCACGCCGCAGCCGATACCGCCGTCGTTCAGGGTCCGGCAGACCTCCAGGCGCTTCATCGGGCTGGGGGTGCCGGGCTCGAGTGACCGCCACAGCTCCTTGTCCACGAACCCGACCGATACGTTGGCGCCGACCTCCGCCACTGATGCGCACTGCTGGAGCAGGTCGAGGTCGCGAAGGATGAGCGATCCCTTGGAGAGGATGGAGAAGGGGTTGGCGAAGTCGCGCAACGCTTCGAGGATCCCCCGCATCAGCCGGTACCGCCCCTCGGCTCGCTGGTACGGGTCGACGTTGGTGCCCATCGCGATGTGCTCGCCCGTCCAGGACCTGGCCGCCAACTCCTTCCGGAGCAGCTCGGGCGCGTTGACCTTCACCACGATGCGCGAGTTGAAGTCCTCTCCGTAGTCGAGATCGAGATACGTGTGGGTGTTCCGAGCAAAACAATAAAAACAGGCATGACTGCAACCTCTGTACGGATTGATCGTCCAGCGAAATGGAACCCGCGACACCTCCGGCACCCGGTTGATGATCGAGCGGGCCCGGACCTCGTAGAAGGTCATCCCCTGGAACTCCGGGGTGTCGAAGGTGCGGGTCACCGCGCCCTGCTCGAACAGGGGAGGCGTCAGGCCCTCCCCGCCGGGTGGGTCGACGAGGCGAAGGTTGTCCCAGCGCACGAGGACCGATATGCTATCGAACAGGCGTTCGATCGTCCAGTCAACGCTTTCCCGGGAGGGAAGAGAGCCCCCAGACGACCACCGGTCCCCTTCGGCTGCTGTACGACGAGGAGTGTGCGGTGTGCCGGGCGTCGGTCCGGCTCATCCTGAAGCTGGCTCCGCCTTCGTCCATCGTGCCTGTGGGCCTGCGAAGCGCTGAGGCAGCCACCCTCGTTCCCGATGAGCCCCTGGAGGTTCGGCTCCAGGCGTTCCACGTGGTCAGCGCGACGGGGGAGCATCGGAAGGGTCCGGATGCGCTGCCGCGGCTGCTCGACGCGCTGCCCGGCATGCGCCCCGTCGCCGCGGCCCTCAGGCGCAGCCCGGTGGCGTTCCGCGGCGCGGCGGCG
>VAYG01000042.1 GCA_005885015.1 Actinomycetota bacterium
TATGCAGCGCGATTGCGGGACGAGGTGCTCGAGCTCCGAAGGGAGCTCGCGGCCATGAGAGAAGCGGGCGTGCGGTAGTCTCGACCGGCCCATGTCGCGGGAAGGCGGTGGCGGGTCCCTCCTGAGCACGGTCTGGATGATCCATGGCTACACAGGGGCCCGAACGGGAGTGGGAAACCCGGTCCTCGAGCTGGAGCTCTTTGCCCATCCGCTGGGGGAGGTCCTCTTCTACTTCGTCGAACCTCCATTCATGTACGCCCGACAGACGCAATTCACGTTGGCCGCCGCCAACGCCATCATCCGGGACGAAGTGCTGGCCTGGGAATCCGCGATCCGGCTGGCGCAGGCACCCGGGCCGGCATGAGCATCTTCGCCGTTCGTGCACCCCTGGCGTGGCTGGGCCCGGGAAAGCTGGTCGAAGACGCGCTCGTCGTCATGGAACGGGGTCGAGTGGTGTTCGCCGGATCCTCGAAGCACCTCGCGGTGCGATTCGCGGGCGAGGGCGGGTCCGAAACTCTGTCCGGCGAGTCGGCGCCGCCCGAGCCCGATGAGGAACTGCACGTCGACGGGTTCCTCATGCCTGGGGTCGTCGATCGGCACGTCCACATCGGGCTGTCCGATCCGGGGGCCGTCCTGGCCGGGGGCGTCACGGGGGTGCGCGATCTCGCGTGGCCCGCCGAAACGATCTTCTCGCTGGCGGAGGCGTCCGAGAGTCCTTCGTTCAACGGCCCGCTGATCCGATGCGCGGGGCCGATGATCACCTGTACGGGCGGCTATCCGACCCGGTCCTCCTGGGCACCCAAAGGAACGGGCGTCGAGGTACGCGGTTCGGCCGACGCCGCCGAGGCCGCACGAAATCTCCTCGCCGGCGGCGCAGCCGTGCTGAAGGTCGCCCTCAACGCCGACGCGGGGCCGACCCTCTCCGACGAGGAGCTCCTCGCAGTGTGCGAAGTCGGCCACGGGGCCGACGTCCCGGTCACCGCCCATTGCCAGGGACGCGGCCAGGTCCAGCGCGCCGTGGGGGCGGGGGTCGACGAGCTGGCCCACGCCCCATGGTCCGAGCGCCTGTCCGACGATCTCGTTCAGGCCATGGCCAAACGGATGAGGATCGTGTCGACCCTGGACATCCACTCGTTCGGCAAGGACACCCCAGAAGTCAGGATGGCCCTCGACAACCTTCGGCGATTCATCGCAGAAGGAGGGGCGGTCGCCTACGGCACCGACCTCGGGAACGGCCCCATTCCTCCCGGGATCCACGTCGGGGAGGTGTGGCACCTGTACCGCGCCGGGCTCTCCGCGGAGCGGCTGCTGCAGGCCCTGACCTATCGGCCGTTGGCAGCCGGGGAGCCAGCCGACCTCGTCGGTCTGGGCAGGAACCCCTTGGAGAACCTGGGCGCCCTGGGGGAGGTTCGTCTGGTCATCAGGGCCGGCCGCCGGGTGCGCTGAACCGTCTCAGCGTGGCATGCACAAGTCGCGGGCTGTGGCATCCTGTGGAGGAGACGACGTTGACTGGCCCGAGGACATCCATGAACCGGACCCGGTTGATGCTCGCCGCCATCCTCGCCCTGGAGCTGCTTGCCGCCGCGTGTGGGGGCAGTGCGACCTTCAGACCCGTGGGGGCTGCCGGTTCCTCGTGCTTGGGGAACGACACGGGTGGTGACGCGGTCTCGCCGGCGGCAGGCGTCAAAGGGGGGACGCGTTGGCTCTTTCGCTGCGACCACCCCCCCGTGGCCTTCCGACAGTCCAGCGTCAAGCTCGCGAACCTGGTCGGCGACATCCACGGGCTGGGTACGGCCGGCCTCAAGTCCACTCCCGATGCGGCTGCCGTGGTCCTGGTGGAGGACGACCCGGCGGTCCCGTGGGGCACGCACCTTCACGGCGCCGAGCTGGCGATCTTCCGCGCCTTCGCGGGAGACAAGAGCATGGGGGCCTGGCTCATCCTCGTCACCGACGTCGTGGTCCACGGGTCCCAGGACCCGATTCCGCCCACCGCGTATCGGTGGTCGCGCGCCGAGGTGGTCACGTTCGTCTTGTGCGGCATGCCGCCGCTGGCGACCAATCCGTGCCACGACCGTTTCTGGAAGGCGGCTGATCAGATCGTCCTGGCTCCCGCGGGGGGCCAGCCGCACGGGAAGTAGCGCGTCAGAGGATCTCGCGCAGCGCGTCGAACAGTCGGTCGATGTCGCCTTCGGTGTTGAAGAAATGCGGCGAGACGCGGATACCGTCCCCCCGATAATCGGTGCAGACGTCCCGGTCGAGCAGGGCGTGGCACACCTTCTCGGCCTCCGTCCCGACCCCGATGTTGACCATCCCGCCTCGCGCGTTGCGGTCGCGCGGGGAGCGGACAGAGAGCCCGGCCTGATCGGCCCGGGCGATCAAGTAGTCGATGAGGTCCTGCTGCCGCTCCCGGATGGCAGCAGGACCGACCTCCGAGATGATGTCCAATCCACCCTGGGCGATGAACGCGATCGGCGCGGCCGGCGTGCCGTGCTCGAGCCGCCGGGCGGTGGCATGGTAGTCCAGGTGTTGCAGGTCGAACGAGAACGGCTCTTTGGTGGCGAACCACCCGGTGGTCAGTGGCTCCAGGCGGTTGAGAAGGCGCTGCCGGGCGTAGAGGAAGGTGAGCCCCGGCCCGCCGCATAGCCACTTCAGCACCCCCGCGGTGTAGAAGTCGCAGCCCAGCTCGTGGACGTCGACCGGCACGATCCCGGCCCCGTGGAAGTCGTCCACCACCGTCCACGCCCCGGCCTTCCTGGCCAGCCGGCAGACCTCCTTGGCGTCGAGCAGCGCGCTGGTCCGGTACAGCACGCGGTTCACGATGACCAGCGCGGTGTTCTCGTCGATGGCATCCCGATAGGCCTCGACCGGAACCGAGAGTCCGTCGGGCGAACCGAGGAAGACCACCTCGGCCCCCCGGCGACGATGGGCGAGCGCGACGTGGCCGTCCGTCGGGAAGTCCAGTTCGGAGAGCACGATCTTCCTGCGTTTCCCGAAGTCGATGCAGGACATGATGCTGGCCAGCGCCAGCGAGACGTTCACGGTGATGGCCAGCTCTTCTCGCGTGGCTCCGATCAACGCTGCGAACGTGTCCTTGACCCGCCCCATCTGGGGGAAGATGTGCTCCATCCACACGGGGTCGGGAGCGCCCTCGGTCGCCCACACGTCCATGTACTCCTGGAGATACCGGCTCGCGCGGGTGGACACAGGACCGAGCGAGGCGCTGATGAGGTAGGCCTTCTTCTCGAGGACGGGGAACTCAGCCCGGTACGCCTCGACGTCGATCGCCATCAGCGTTCCGCGCTCATTTCTCGTGTTTGGCCAGGTACTCGATGTACATGGGACGGAGGGCGTTCGCAAGCTCGCCCTCGCCCGCGTGAGTGAAGTCGTGGATCAACGGAACGAGGTCGGCCACGCCGACATCGGCCTCGGCCTCCGGGAGGTTCCCGGTCGCTGCCTCGGCCACCGGGATCGTTTTGAGGAGCCGCCAGAGGAATCCGACGTCAAGCCGATGCTCTGCCAGCCGGAGGGCCCGGTCGTGCAGCTCCTTCGACGGCAGTTTGTCGAGGTCCTCCCGGGTGGACACGACATGCAGCCTACGTGCCCGGAGGGCAGGGCGGCAAAGACCGTCTACCGCCCCCAGTCGGCGAACTGGGCATCGCTTCCGGTGCCGGTGATCGGGATCGGCGCCAGCCCGGTCCCGTCGGGGCGGATGACCTGGAGCCCCGGGGAGAACACGAGATACTGTCCGTCCGGAGACCAGTCGACGAACATGCCCATCTGCAGACTGAGCCGGTGCTGGCCCGACCCGTCGGCGTTCATCACGTAGATGGTCTGGTACGGGCCGATGTCCCCGGTGACTCGGCAATCGGGCGATGTGGAGTTGGAGCAATCGTCCCGGGTCGTCGAGTACGCGATCTTCCTCCCATCGGGCGACCAGGAAGGGAATCCATCTTCGCCGGGCGCGTCCGTCAGCTGCCTCAAGCCCGACCCATCCACGTTCATCACGAAGATGTCGTAGTTGGGGTCGTTCCCGTGGGCCCCCGGCTGTTGGGACATGAACGCGATCCTGGTGCCGTCGGGCGATCCGGAGGGGTACTCGACGTAGACGTCGTTCGGGATGACGTGGAGACCGGAGCCGTCCGCGTTGGCCGTGCAGCCGTGGAATCCGAACCCCAGATCGCGCGCGCAGTTCCACAGGACCTTCCCGCTCGAGGTCCAGGCCGGACCCCAATCGTCGGCGGGGTCGCGGCTGACGTCGTGCTGGCCGGATCCGTTTGCGTTCATCACGTAGACCTCGTTGTTTCCGTCTCGCATGGACCGGAACGCGATCTTCGTTCCGTCCGGAGACCACGCAGGATCAAAGTCGTCGTGGCGGTTGGTGGTCAGTCGCCTCAGGCCGGAGCCGTTCGCGTTCACGACCCAGACATCGTCCGTGCCGCTCGAGAACGTGATCCTGCCGGTGAGAACCGATACGTCGATCGGCGATCCGATCGCGGCGCCGGCGGTCGAGGAAGAGGCAGGCGTCGGCGCGGGGAGGACGTGCTTCGGAGCCGATCGATGGGCTGTCGCCTGACCCCTGCAGGAAAGCAGCATCGCCAGGCTTCCCACGAGGGCCAAGGCTGGTCGGAGGTTGAGCCTGCCCATCAACCCATCCTTTCGCCCCTGGTACGAACTGGAGCCACGGGGGGTTCCCGGGTTCAGAGCACGTCGCATAATCAGCCAATGAAGGTGCGGGCTGGACCACTGCTCCCAGCTCTGGCGATCCTGATCGGCGGTTGCGCCCGGACGTCCGCCAGTCCAACCACTCGGGGGACGAGCGATGCACCTAGGCCTTCCCAACCGATCAGTGCCGGGCATCAGCCGAAGCGCCTACCCGACATCGTGTTGAGGGGACACGCAAGGTCCGGAGCGCTGGGGCCGGTCAACGAACCGCTCAAGGACACCATCTCGTTCGACGATGCCCTCGGCTCGGCCAAGCGGGAAGATGAGCAGCCCGATGCCAAGACGGTCCAAGTGATTCTCGGGTCGGCCGACCCGAAGCCCCTCCACTGGGATTCGGAGGGCGACCTCTTCTACTTGATCAAGTGGGCCGGAGTCTGTATTCCCCTGCACGGGCCACCGGGCTCATCTCTTCCTCCTTGCTATGAGGGCGACTGGGGAACGGTGATCGACGCGCACAGCGGGGCCTTCATCGTGGGGGGAACGCCCTGATCCTGGCCTGTTGGCGGGCCTCGGTACAATGCCCGCGTGGGCACTGACAGGCTTGTAATTCATGGTGCCCGTGAGCACAACCTGAAGAACATCACCCTCGACCTCCCCCGAGGGAAGCTGATCGTGTTCACGGGCCTCTCGGGCTCCGGCAAGAGCTCGTTGGCCTTCGACACCATCTATGCGGAGGGCCAGCGGCGCTATGTGGAGTCCCTGTCCTCCTATGCCCGCCAGTTCCTGGGTCAGATGGAGAAGCCCGACGTCGACTTCATCGAGGGCTTGTCGCCGGCCATCTCCATCGACCAGAAGGGCACCTCGAAGAATCCGCGGTCGACCGTGGGCACCATCACCGAGATCTACGACTACCTCCGCGTCCTCTACGCCAGGGTCGGCCAGCCTCATTGCCCGAAGTGCGGCCGGCCTGTCGGCCGGCAGACCCCGGACCAGATCGTGGATCAGGTCATGCAGCTCCCCGAGGGCACCCGGTTTCAGGTCCTGGCGCCCATCGTCCGGGGGCGGAAAGGCGAGTACGAACGCCTCTTCGCCGACCTCGCCCGCAAGGGCTTCTCCCGGGCCAGGGTAGACGGGGAGGTCCTGGACCTTTCCGAGAAGATCCGGCTGGATCGCTACTACAAGCACTCCATCGAGGTCGTGGTGGACCGCCTGGTGGCCCGCCAGGACATCCGCCGACGCGTGGCCGACTCCATCGAGACCGCGCTCGAGCTGGCCGAAGGCATGGCGGCCATCGCGGTCCAGACCGACGGCAAGGAAGAGGTGGTCAACTTCAGCCAGAAGCTGGCCTGCACCTACGACGGCATCTCCTTCGACGAGCTCGCCCCCCGCAACTTCTCGTTCAACTCGCCATATGGGGCGTGCCCGACCTGTGACGGGTTGGGAACTCGGCTGGAGGTCGACTCCGAGCTCATCGTGCCGAACGACGAGCTGTCGATCGAGGAAGGAGCCATCGCGCCGTGGGCCGGAGCCCGCCTGGAGTACTGGCACCGGCTGCTGGAGGCGGTGGCCAAGGCCCACCGCGTTTCGACGAAGACCCCGTGGAAGCGACTTCCGAAGGAGGCCCGGGAGGCGGTCCTGTACGGCTCAGCCGAGCCCGTTCACGTCACGTACCGGAACCGCTACGGCCGGCTCCGCTCCTACACGACCGAGTTCGAAGGTGTGATCCCGAACCTGGAGCGGCGGTACGGCGAGGCCGAGACCGACAGCGCGCGGGAACGCCTGGAGCAGTACATGCGGGACGTGGCGTGCCGGGCCTGCAAGGGCGCGCGGCTCAAGCCCGAGTCCTTGGCGGTGACCGTCGGCGGGATCAACATCTGGCAGTTCACGACCAAGGCGGTCAAGGACGAGGTCACGTTCCTCGACCAGCTCGAGCTCACGGATCGCGAGAACATGATCGCCGAGCGGATCCTGAAGGAGATCCGGGCACGGCTCCAGTTCCTGATCGACGTGGGCCTGGACTACCTGACCCTGGACCGGACCTCCGGGACCCTGGCCGGAGGGGAGGCGCAGCGCATCCGGCTGGCCACGCAGATCGGCTCGGGCCTGGTCGGCGTGCTCTACATCCTGGACGAGCCCTCGATCGGCCTGCACCAACGGGACAACCGGCGGCTCATCGACACGCTGCTGCGGCTGCGGGACCTTGGGAACACGCTGATCGTGGTCGAGCACGACCAGGCCACCATGGAGGCCTCGGATCACATGGTCGACATCGGGCCGGGAGCGGGCGAGCTGGGTGGTGAGATCGTCTACTCGGGGCCGCTCGCCGGGATGCTCCGTGACCCGCACTCGATCACGGGGGACTACCTGACGGGACGACGATCGATCCCAACCCCGCAGGTCCGTCGAAAGCCGTCGAAGCGCTTGTTTCGGGTGGAAGGAGCCCGCGAGCACAACCTCAAGTCGATCGACGTGGCCATCCCGCTGGGCACGTTCGTGTGCGTGACGGGTGTCAGCGGCTCGGGCAAGTCCACGCTGGTCGAGGAGGTCATCCACCGGGCCCTCCAGGTCAAGGTCAACCGATCCCGGATCGTACCGGGGAAGCACCGGCGGATCGTCGGCTGGGAGGAGATCGACAAGGTCATCAACGTCGACCAGTCACCGATCGGGCGGACTCCACGGTCGAACCCGGCCACCTACATCGGCGTGTTCGACCACGTACGACAGTTGTTCTCGCAGGTACCGGAAGCTCGCGTTCGCGGCTACACGCCTGGCCGGTTCTCGTTCAACGTGCCGGCCCCGCGCGGCGGCCGATGCCAGAACTGCGCGGGTGACGGACAGATCAAGATCGAGATGCACTTCCTTCCCGACGTGTACGTGACGTGCGAGGTGTGCAAGGGGAAGCGCTACAACCGTGAGACGCTCGAGGTGAAATACAAGGGGCGGTCGATCTCGGACGTGCTCGACATGAGCGTGGGGGAGGCGTGCGAGTTCTTCCAGAACATCCCCGTCATCCATCGCCACCTCCAGACGCTGTCCGACGTCGGCCTGGGCTACATCCGGATGGGGCAGCCGGCGCCCACGTTGTCCGGTGGCGAGGCCCAGCGGGTGAAGCTCGCCTCGGAGCTGTCGAAGCGGGCTACGGGGCGGACGTTCTACATTCTGGACGAGCCGACGACGGGCCTGCACTTCGACGACATCCGCAAGCTCCTGTCCGTGCTGGAGCGGCTGGTAGCGGCGGGGAACACGGTCCTGGTCATCGAACACAACCTCGATGTCATCAAGACGGCCGACTGGATCATCGACCTGGGGCCGGAGGGTGGCGACGCCGGAGGTGACCTCGTGGCCGCGGGACCGCCGGAGGCTGTGGCCAAGGATCCCGCCTCCTACACGGGGATGTTCCTGGCGGAGGTCCTGGGCATCTCGAGGGAACGGCGCCGAGAGCCGGTTGGTGCTCACGCCTAGTCGTTCAAGCTCCGCGCAGACCCTGTATAGAATGAGCGGCGCCTTGCCTGGAAGCCTGAGATCACGAGCGTTGAAGCTCGGCGCCCTGCTCGGAGTGGCCGGACTGTCCGCAGCAGCGTGCGCCCCCGCCAGCAATCCACCCGCCGTTCCAATCAAGCAGCAGGGCACCATTCTCGTCAGCGTGGTCGATTCCCTGTTCGACGCCGGAAGGTCACCCTCGGTCCAACTCGACGGCAGTGGCAACCCGGTCGTCTCCTATCTCCTGTACAAACCCGTCCTCAAGAAGGGCGAGATCCCACCTCCGATCAGGCCAGGCGACCCCCAACCTCCCTCGGTCATGCTGGCCACCCTGTCGAAGGGGATCTGGACGCGGACCTCGGTGACCCCCCAGAAGACCGGCCCGGCATCGGGCACAGCGACCGAGGTCGCCGACAAGGACGGCCACGCCATCCCCGGGGTGACGACCAGCTTGGCGCTCGATGGCCAGGGGAAGCACCATGTGGTCTGGGCCACGCCCAGCGGACTCTTCTACTCCACCGACGCGGGCGGGTCGTTCGGCACGCCGGACAAGATCACGGGAAGCGCCAGCTTCGGAGGGTCGGTCGCCGTCGCCCAGGACGGGACGATCTGGGTGTCCTTCTATTCGGTCGGCAGCCTGAAGGTCGCCCACGGGACCGGCGGGAAATGGACGGTGGACGATGTCCAGAAGAACGCCGGTCCGGCAGCCACCCCGGCCACGGTGACCGCGATCCGCGTCAAATCGAACGGAGATCCGGTCGTGGCCTACGGCGACCACGGGGTGACCAAGGTCGCGACACGATCCGGTGGTGCGTGGAAGACCGAAACGGCCCCCGGCCAAGGTGGATATGGCGTCTCGCTGGCCCTGGACAAGAGCGGCAACCCCACCGTGACCTACTACGACAGTAGCGGGGCTGTTCATGAAGCTCATCCGGCCGGAGGGAAGGCCTGGGCCGTTTCCTCTGTAGCTTCCCCCCCGACCGCTCATGGGTCTCCGATTGCGCCAACTACCGGCTGGTCTACCGGGCTCGCTCTGGACGAGCAGGGGACCGACTACGTGACGTGGGCTGGCATCCTGCCCAACCAGATCATGGTCGCCACAGGGCAGAGTGGGCAGTTCAAGGCGCAGGCGATCCAGGGCAGCCTCGGGGGGGCGAACCCAAGCATAGCGGTGTAGGCCGACGGCAAGAAGCAGGCCGTGGCGTGGTTCGACACGACGAACACGAACCTCGAGGTGGCCTCGACATCCTCGGGGGGCCTCGTCCTGGCGTTCCAGCTCCCGACACTTGCCCCGCCCACCGCGGCGGTCGGGCCGACCAGCTCGACGCCTCCCTGCCAGCCCAGCGGGTCCTCCACCACCCTTCAGATCGTCGCCCCAGCAGGAGCGGCGGCCAACGGATTCGACAAATCGTGCCTGGCGGTCGCCTCGGGAAAGGCCTTCGAGGTCGACTTCGCCAACAACGACCCACCCAACATCCACAACTGGGCGCTGTTCACGGACTCCTCCGCGACCAACCAGCTGGGGGGCGGGACCATAAGCCAGCCGGTCTCGGGCGGGCAGACCCAGAGCTACCAGGTGAAGGCACTCCAGCCTGGCCAGTACTTCTTCCACTGCGACTTCCACCCGCTCACGATGACCGGCACCTTCGTCGTCGCGAAGCCCTGATCCAGGCCGCCCCCTCGTGCCCGAATCCACCGCCCGGTCTGCGCATTTCGTGTAGCGAATCGGCGGCGTCAGCGGCGCCCGGCCTAGAATTGGGCATCGAGAGACCATGAGTGTCCTTCGTCCTGAGAGCGCCTCGATCCCGGACGCTCCGGGCGCTTACCTGTTCCGAGACTCGGACGGCCGGGCCGTCTACGTCGGCAAGGCCCTTTCGTTGCGCAAGCGCCTGGCGTCCTACTGGGGTCGGCCGCTGCATCCCCGCACCGAGGCCATGATGGAGCAGGCTTCCGCGGTGGAATGGATCGTCGCTACCACCGAGGTCGACGCCCTGATGCTCGAGTACAACCTCATCAAGTCCCATCGTCCTCGGTTCAACGTCCGGTACCGCGACGACAAGTCCTATCCGTACCTGGCGCTGAC
>VAYG01000043.1 GCA_005885015.1 Actinomycetota bacterium
CCGACGGCGTCCGTCTGGCCATCCTTCGAACGGGGAGCCAACCAGGGACCGTCCAGCTGTGGATTTCGAGGGCCGACGGATCGAACGCCCAACCCGTGGGTCCACCGATCCGAGGAACGGCCGCGACCGTCGACTGGTGAGCCCGGGTCGGGAGAAGGGCCGGAGAGCTAGCCGGCCTTGACGGTCACCTTCACGATGTACACCGCCTGCGTCGGGCGACCGTCCGTGGCGTTTTTCTCGATGGGCAGCAGCCCGATCCTCTTGGCCACGTCCAGCCCCTCCACCACCCGGCCGATGATCGCGTAGTCGGGGGTGAGGCTCGCTCCGCCCTTTCCGATCACGATGAAGAACTGGCTTCCGGCCGTCCCGGCCGGCTCGTTGCCGGCCTTGGCCATCGCCACTATTCCCTCGGGATACTTGGCGTCCTTGGACGGGGCGTTGACGGTCTTGTAGCCGGGGCCTCCGGAGCCCGTTCCGGTGGGGTCCCCTCCCTGGATGACGAAATCCCTGGCGATGCGATGGAAGATCAGTCCGTCGAAGAAGAGCTTCCTGGCCAGGAACACGAAGCTGTTCACGGTCTGGAGCCCCAGCTTCGGATCGAGCTTCATCACGATGGTTCCGCAGGACGTCTCCATGGTCGCCGTGTAGGTCTTGTTGCGGCTGATCCCGATGGCCGGAGCCTTCTTATACGTCTTCTTTTCCTGCGAGGCGGCCTCGGGGACCGTTCCGCCGCAGGCGACGCCGCCCACGGACGGTGACGCGGATGGGGAGGCCGAGGGCTTGGCCTTGTTCCCCTTCGCCAGCAGGAACAGCCCGGTGCCCACACCACCCAGGGCGACCAGGAGCCCGACGGAGAGGGCCAGGATCCGTTGCCGCCGCTTGCGCACGCGCGCTTGCTTGGCCAGCTGCCGTTCGCGCGTTCTCCTGCTGCTGGTAGGCATTCCGGTCGAAGGAGCCTACCGGCTGCCGGGCGGTTCGACCACGGGACTCACCCGGCTGCCATCGAGAGGGCGATGCCGTCCAGGATGTCGGTCTCGGAGACGACTGCCTCGGTGAATCCCCACCGCTGCATCACCCCGACCAGGATGGCCGCCCCCGCGGGGATCACGTCTTCCCGGCCCGGGGCCATCACCGGGATGTCCCGCCGCTCTTCCGTGGTCATGTCGGCGAGCAGCCGGAACACACGCTGGGCGTCGTCCCGGGACAGAACCGAACGGTGAAGGATCTCCGGGTCGTACTCGGGGAGCCCGATGGCGATCGCTTGGACCGTCGTGGCCGTGCCGGCCACCGCGACCAGAGTGTTGGCGTCGTGGACGGGCACACGGTCCTCCACCTGGTGCAGCACCGAGGTGATGGCCAGGTCCAGGCGCTCGAGCTCGTCGAAGGCCGGGGGGTCGGTGTGGATGTAGCGCTCGGTGAGGCGCACGCTGCCGATCTGGGCGGACACCGCGGCCTTCGGCTCCCGGTCCCCGATCACGAACTCCGTGCTCCCGCCGCCGATGTCGAGGACCAGGAAGGGAGCGGGCCGGTCGAGGCCGCGCGTCGACCCCAGGAACGAAAGCTCGGCCTCTCGTTGCCCCGAGAGGACCTCCATGTCCTCTCCGGTCAGTCTTCGGACCACGGTCGCCAGCTCTTCGCGGTTCGACGCGTCGCGCACGGCGCTGGTCGCGGCGAGATGGATCCGCTCCGCCCCGAGCGCGCGGGCCCGCCGGCAGTACCGCTCCATCACCGAGACGGTTCGGCGGAGGGCGTCGGGGGCGATCCGGCCCGTCTTGTCCACCCCCTGACCGATGCGGGTGATCACCATGTCGCGGGCCAGCTCGACCGGCTCGGTCTCTCCCTGAAGGAAACGAGCGACGAGCAGGCGGATTGAGTTCGTTCCCAGGTCGATCGCCGCCACCCGCCGTCCCGGCTTCTCGAAGTGGATAGGTTCGCCTTCCTCGATGCGGCGGGCCACCCACTCGCCCGCGGGATCCACTCCTCCCGCGAGGTGGTACGCGAAGTGGGCGTGCAGGCACTTCACCCCGCTCGCCGCTCCCCCCACCCCTCCCCACGCCTCCGCTCCGGGCTGGAGCTCGCCGCGCTCCCTCGGGTATTCCTCGTGGGCCCGGCGCAGGGCGATCCGGAAGTCGGGGTCGGTCTCGGCCCGGTCGGCCAGGCGCTTGATCCACCCCTCGGACTCCAGCCGAGAGACGGCGGCCACCGTCTGCGGGCATGTCAGCCAGTAGAGGGTGGGGAACGGGTTCCCATCCGGGTCGACGGGGCGGTTACGGATGACCAGCGGATGGCCCAAGCCGCACCGGGCGACCACCGTGAACGGGATGGCCGGCTCCCGCCCCAGCTGGGCGGTCACGGCCTTGCGATCCGAAAGGCTGGCTATGTCGGCCTGTTCTCCTGAATGGGCCCATCACCTGACGTTCGTGCTCCATGCTAGCCGCTGATACATGCCGGCCAGCAGCCGCCTACACCGGCCGGAATGGCTACATCCGCTTGTTCTCGACGAGAAGGGGCCACGACCTGCCGATTCTCTCGCGATTCAGTGGGTAAGCCGCTTCATGATCGCTTCATCGGAAGCAGCAATACTTGCTCCGCGGCTGACCTAGCACTCACTCGGCGGCCGGGAATGGGCCGAATTCTGGCGCGACCTTGCGTGAGCGCCCGTGGCGGTCTCATGTGACCGTGAAATCCTTCCTCCGAGACTGTCCGCTGCCACGTGCCCTTGCCCTGACGTGCTGCGTGCCCACTGTGGCGTTGAGGGGGATGATGACCCTCTTGGTGAAGCTCCCTGTCCCGAGGGCCTTTACGATCCTGAGTTTGGTGATGCCGGTGACAGAGTCAATGAAGATGAGCACTACCTCCTCGCCACCGCCGAACCCCGATCCATGAACCATCGCGAGGGTGCCGGGCGGTCCCGACTCTGGGGTTACCGTGAGAGACGCTCGGAAGGGAATGGCCCAGTCGGTGCCGTCCCAGGTCCAGGTGTCGCCGAGGGAGCCGGCCGGCCCGGTGATTCCCCCAAAAAGCACGACCTGGCTGCGGGCGGCGTCGTAGGTCATGCCCATCCCGAACCGCCGGGTGGGGGCGTGGGCCGCGGTGCGATGGGTCCAGTCGGTGCCGTCCCAGGTCCAGGTGTTGGCACGGAGCCTCTCGCCTATCCCCCCGAACAGAACGACCTCCGCCCGCGCGGCGTCGTAGGCCATGCCCATGTACTCCCGCCCCGAGGGAGCATGAGCGGGGGTGCGCTGGGCCCAGTCGGTGCCGTCCCAGGTCCACGTGTCGCTGTAGATGGGGAAGGCTCGGCCCCCGAACAACACGACCAGGCTCAGGGCGGCGTCGTAGATCAAACCTGGGCCCTCGCGAGCCGAGGGGGAATGCGCCGGGGTGCGCTCCGTCCAGTCGGTGCCGTCCCAGGTCCAGGTGCCTGACAAGAAGACGTCGGTGAATCCACCGAACAACACCACCTGGCCCCGCGCGGCGTCGTAGGTCATGCCCATCCCGTACCGTGCGGGGGGAGAATGGGCGGGGGTGCGCTGGGTCCAGTCGGTGCCGTCCCAGGTCCAGGTATCGGCAAGGAAACCGCCGTTGTAACCGCCGAACATCACCACCTGGGCCCGGGCGGCGTCGTAGGTCATGCCCATCCCGCGCCGCCCCGAGGGAGAATGGGCGGGGGTGCGCTGGGTCCAGTCGACGCCATCCCAAGTCCAGGTATCGGCAAAGTTTCTCGGGTCCCCTCCACCGAACAGTACGACCTGGTTGCGTGCGGCATCGTAGGCCATGCCCATGAAGTCTCGGGCCGAGGGTGGGGTGAGCGCCGTGGCGACCGCAGGGGTGACACGCACCACCGCGGCGATCGTTCCGGCCACCGTGGCCGCCGCCAAGAGCGCGCTCATCCGGGATCGGAGCATCCTCCCACCCCTTCTTCGGACGGCTGTGGGCAGCGTCCGATGCTAGCTCTTGTACCCCCTTGTATCCGGAGGCGCAAGAGGGAAGAAGCTCTGGCAAGCTCCTCCACCACATCGAAAACTGGGGAGACCGTTCGTCCAGCGGGCTCGTCTAGCGCGTTTCAGCCGGTCTCCTGACCCGCGAAACGCTCACCTGGGTCAGACTTGGGGGCGCAACCTCTCCACCAGCGGATACGAACCTAGCTGACCGCCCAGTTGACCAGGCAGACCTACCGTTTCACTTCCGCTTGTTCTCGACGGAGCGCTTGTAGTCGACTTGGCGCTCCTCGGATTGGCGCATGAAACGCTTCAGCTTCTGCTCGAACTCGGGGTCCCTACCCGAACGCCGGTCGATCCGGGGCGCGGGGTCCTGCAGAGCCTTGATCGAGAGGTCGATCTTGCCGTCTTCCTTGATGGCCACGATCTTCGCCTGCACCTTGTCGTTCAGGTGAAGGTGGTCCTCCACCGAGCGGACGTAGTTCCGGTCGATCTCCGAGATGTGGACGAGGCCGATCTTGCCGTCTTCCATCTGGAGGAACGCCCCGTAGGGCGTGATGCGCTGCACGGTCCCCTCCACGACCGCTCCGACCTCTAGCTCTGCGATTGTGACTCCTTTCGCCACAAATGGACTGGGAAGGGCACTATCCCACCGGGCCCCAGCACCGTCAATAGATCGCTCCCTACGGCCGGGGCGGGGAGGATCCGCGGCGGCGTTTGACCGTCGCCGCCACTCCGGCAGCCACCGCGAGCCCGGCGCCGACGGCTGCCGAGCGGAGGAACCCGCCGTTGTCCCGCCGTCCGTCGGGGGAAGAGCGGGGTGCCGGCTCTCGCCCGAGAGCCTCCTGGGGAATGGCAGCCCCGCCCTCCTCGAAGGCGACGTCCACGTCCTCCTCCTCGATCCGCTCTTCCACCTTGGCCGAACGGGTCATCGAGTGGCGGTCGGCCGGTGTCAGCGGAGGCTTCGACAGCAGGCTCCGCGGCCACAGGTGGCTCTTCCGCACGACGTTGACCTCGGCGGCCAGCAACGTGAACTGCGCGCCAAGGTAGATCCAGCCCAGCAGCACCAGGACGAATCCGAAGAACCCGTACAGGGCCGAGGCGTTCTTCACCTGGTGCTGCACGTAGTAGCCGCCCAGCGACAGCAAGAGCGTCCAGGCGACGGCCCCCACCAGGGCCCCCGGCAGGACGTCGCGCACGGTCAGGTCGCGATCGGTGAGGACACGGAACGCGACCACGTAGAGGAAGACGTTCAGGAGGAAGGTGGCGGCGATCCCCAGAAAGCGAAGCCACATCACCGCGCCGGGTCCCGTCCCGAGTCCCGACAGGAAGGCCGCGGCCAGGGTGATGATCCCCAGGGTCACCAGCATGATCAGGCCGCGGACGCGAGACCCCGCGAAGTTGGGCCGCTCCTTCAGCGGGACGTTCCACACGTCGTTGAAGGCGTTCTGCGCGGCGTTCGTCACCCCCAGCCCCGCCCATAGGGCCAGGAGCGTCCCGACGCCCAGCGCCACGCCGGCGCCTCCGCCGGTCAGCGCCTTGATGTTCTGCCTCAGCTGGTCCCCGATCACCGGGAAGTCGGCGAGCGTGGAGTTGATCACCGACCGCTGGAGGTCCGGGTGGCCGCGGAGGACGAGCCCGAGCACCGACACCATCACGAGCAGCAACGGGAAAAGGGAGAAGAAGCCGTAGTACGCGATCAGGGCGGCCAGGTTGCCGGCCCGGTCGTCGCCGAACTTCTTGACCACGGCAACCGGGAACGCCGACCATCGGCGCCGCTGCTGGTATCCGTCGAGTCGGCGAAGCAGGTTCTTCATGGGGGGCCTCGCCAGAAGCCTACCCGGGGTGGGGTCGGACTATCGCTCCACGTCGAACGTGACGTTGGCGAGCACGGGGGGATCGAAGGGCGCGTGGTCCACCGCCACGAACTGGATCTCCAGCTGGTGGTCGCCGGTTCGGTCGATCTGGATGCGCGAATCCAGGCCGGCGGTCATCGCCTCCAGCTCACCGTCGATGAACACGTGGAGATGTCCCTCATCGGAGGTGAGGAGTCGCGAGGTGAAGGGAACGATCCTCCCCCCGTCGACCCGGACCCGCACATCCAGGTAGGCCGGATCACCGTGTAGGACCTCCCCCGGCCGGGGCGACAGGATCTCCAGGCGGGCCGCGGTCGCCGGACGCGCTTTCGAAGGCTGCGGGCCGATGGGCGGCATGGCGATCGACAGGACGAAGCTGGCCAGGGCCAACGCGGCCAGGGCCCATCCGGCTCGGGTAGAAAGACCGGCGAATCCTCGGTCCTGAAGGCGCGATACGGCCACGTACCCCAACCCCAGGCTCAGGGCCAGGGCGGCCGTCGTGAACATGAAGTTCAGGGGCGAACCGCCCAGGTGCGCCAGAGGCACATGCGGCAGGGTCATGGCGGGCTCATCCGGCGAGCGGGAGCGAGGGCGCGGAGGGCCCCCTCGCTCCTCAACCCCTCGAGCGTTCCCGTTCCTCTCTCCGGTCGCGCATGATCGAGATCATGAAGAAGCTCGTCAGCCCGATCATGAAGACTCCGAAGAGCACGGTGGCCAGGACCTGCTGTCCGGTCATCGCGATGAGCAGCATCAGGACCTCCAACTTTCCTCAGCGAGCTTGGGCGCCCGATAGGCCCGGTATCCGAGGTAGGCCACGACAAGGAGAGCGGTGACGGCCAGGTTGTACCAGAAGTGCAGGTACACGACCTGGAACGGTCCGGTTCCGAACTTCGGCGTGTGGCCCAGGATGCCCGGGGCAGGGTTCCAGCCGTGGGCGTAGTACTGATACATCTTCACGGCGTGTTCGCTCACGTGCCAGCCGGCCTGCACGACCATGGCCGCCACCAGAGCGACCCACGCCACGACGTTGTACTGGCGCCACTCCTTACGCCACATGCGGTACCCCACGAACATCATCACGATGGCGAGCCCGAGGCCCACGTTGTAGATGAAGTGCGCCCACTCGACGTCGAGCCACACGCCGAGCAGCCCGTGCGGCGGCGTCTTCACGTGCTGAACGTTCTTCTGATAGATCTGCGCGACGTGCTCGGCGAAGTGGGCCACCTGCAGGAGCAGGGCCATGCCGAACACCAGGCCCATGCGGCGATACCGCTGGACCGGCGACAGCACCTCCGGGCGAGCCCGGACATCCAAGGCTTCGCTGATCGTTGCCACTCATCACCCCTTTGCCTTCGGTACAGGAACCAGGTGCGGCATGGTGAGGGAATGGGCGTGGAAAGGCTTATGACCGCCCGCACTCCCGGGGAGTGAGCTTCCTCACACCGGCCCCGTGGGCCGGCTCACGGTCCAGGGCCGCCCGGCGGAGGCCCCCGCGGGCGAGGCCTAGCAGCTGGCCGGCTGGGGCGGGCCGCTCCGCGGCACCACGATGAACCCGATCTCGCCCTTCTTCACCATGCCGAGGCACTCCCGGGCCACCCGCTCGATGTATCGGGGATCTCCCAGGAGCTTGACCCGGCTCTGGAGGTCCGCGTTCTGCCTGACCAGGAGCTCGGTCTGTCGTTCCAGCTGGTCCAGCCTGTTGCGCTGGGAGACATAGGTTCGCATGGGCACGACCAGGTAGAAGAGCAACGCCATGACGACCAGCGCGAGGAGCGCTCCCCGCGGGGTGAACCGGACCCGCCGGCGAGCCCGGACCGATCGGGCGGCGGCGCTCACGAGCCCTCCTCCTCCTCGGGCTCCTCGGCCGCCTCCTCAGGGCGGGCGGCGATGCGCCCGTACGGCTCTCGCCCGGCGAACCGGGCTATGTTCCCCAGCTCCTCCTCGATCCGGAGGAGCTGGTTGTACTTGGCCGTTCGCTCGCCCCGAGACGGCGCACCGGCCTTGATCTGTCCGGCGTTCGTGGCCACGGCGAGGTCCGCGATCGTGGTGTCCTCCGTCTCGCCCGAACGGTGGCTCACCACGACGCCATAGGAGGACTCCTTCGCCATCCGGACCACCTCGAGCGTCTCGCTCAGCGTGCCGATCTGGTTGACCTTGACCAGGATGGCGTTGCCGGCCCCCTCGTCGATGCCCCGTTCCAGCCGTTCGAGGTTCGTCACGAACAGGTCGTCGCCGACGATCTGGACCCGGTCCTCCAGCGCCTCGGTGATGGCCAGCCAGCCGTCCCAGTCGTCCTCGGCCAGCGGGTCCTCGATCGACACGATGGGATAGGAAGCGATGAGCTCGGTGTACAGGGCGATCATGTCCGCCGCCGTCCGCTCCCGGCCCTCGAGCCGGTAGGCCTCCTGGCGGAAGATCTCGGAGGCGGCCGCGTCGATGGCCAGGGCGACCTCGGCGCCGGGCTCCAGCCCCGCCCTCCCGATCGCGTCCACCACGAAGTCGAGCGCTTCCTGGGCCGTGCCGATGCGGGGGGCGAACCCACCCTCGTCCCCCACGCCGGCGGAGAGCCCCTTCTCATTCAGGGTGGCGGCTAGCGCATGGAACACCTCGACCCCCCACTGGAGGGCCTCGTTGTAGGAGGCCGCTCCCAACGGAACGAGCATGAACTCCTGGAGCTCGAGGTCGTTGTCGGCGTGGGCTCCCCCATTGATCACGTTCATCAGTGGAACCGGGAGGAGGTGCGCTCCGGGGCCGCCCAGATATCGGAACAGAGAGAGCCCCAACGAGTCGGCGCCGGCTTTGGCCACGGCGAGGGAGACACCGAGGATCGCGTTGGCGCCGAGCCGGCCCTTGTCATCGGTGCCGTCCAGATCGATCAGGGCCTGATCGATGGCCCGCTGGTCAAGGGCGTCCATGCCCTCCAGCTCGGGGCCGATCTCCTCCTCGACGGCGCGGACGGCGCCCAGGACGCCTTTGCCGCCGAACCTCTGGGCGTCGCCGTCCCGACGCTCAACCGCCTCGTGGGTTCCCGTTGACGCGCCCGAGGGGACGGCGGCGCGGCCCACGCTCCCGTCATCCAGCAGCACCTCGACCTCGACCGTCGGGTTGCCGCGGGAATCAAGGATCTCACGGGCCAGGATGGCTTCGATGTCGCTCATCGGGGGTCCGATTGTATGGCCGGATCCCCCCGAGATGGGGAGCGGGCCGTCCTCAGCGGGCCGCGCGGAACCGGTCGAGGAGCTCTTGATCTGAAAGGGCTTCCAGCTCGACTCCCTCCGACTCCGCCCGGTCCTTCATCCGGTCGAACCGGCCGGCGAAACGCCGCGTCGCCTTGCGCAGGGCCGTCTCGGGGTCCACGTCGAGGCGGCGGCCCAGCGCTGCCACGGCGAACAGCACGTCGCCGAGCTCCTCCTCCGCCTGGTCCGGCGATGACCGCTCGAGCTCATCGAGCTCCTCCCGGACCTTCGCCATGGCCGCCTCCGAGGTCCGCCAGTCGAACCCGGATCCGGCGGCCCGGCGCTGGACCTTGGCCGCCCGTGCCAGCGCGGGAAGCGTGGGCGGGATCTCGTCGTCGACAAGATGCTCACCCTTCTCCTCGCTCTTGATCCGCTCCCAGTTGACCAGGACCTGCGCGGCCGAATCGACCTGGACGTCCCCGAAGACGTGCGGATGGCGCCGGATCAGCTTGGCCACGATCCCGGCGGCCACGTCGTCGATGTCGAACGCGCCCTCCTGCCGAGCCATCTCGGCGTGGAAGACCACCTGCAACAGGATGTCGCCCAGCTCCTCCCGAAGGCGGTCGGGGTCTCCCGCCTCGATGGCCTCCAGGGTCTCGTGGGTCTCCTCGAGGAGGTGCCGGGCCAGGCTCTGATGGGTCTGCTCGCGGTCCCATGGGCAACCGTCCGGCCCGCGGAGCCGGGCCATGACCTTCACCAGGTCCAGCAGGCGCTCGCCCTCGGCCCCGGACGGCGCCGGGCCGGCTGGGATCGGGGACTCGCGCTCGGACGGCGACTCGTGAGCAGGCAACGTCGCGGGCATCTTAGGGCCCGGTCGCGCCGGTCGATCCATCGGCGGCCCGGAGGACGGTCTCGACCCAGCCGGTCAGGGCCTCGCCACCCATCGCCGGCGGCTGCTCCAAGTTCATGGTGCGCGTCGTCGCGTGGTAGGTCGCCTCCCCGACGCGCGTGCTCGCCTCCAGCCCGGTCGCTTCGTCGACGGGCCGGATGCGGATCTGCGTGCGGAACGTCGTGACCTCCTCCACCCCGATGTCCCGCGCGGTGATCTTCAGCGACGCCACGGCGAGCAGCGCGCTCACCGGCGGAGGCAGCGCACCGTACCGGTCCTCGGCTTCCGCCCGAACCTGAGACAACTCGTCGTGGTCGCGGGCCGTGCCGATCTTCCGGTACAGCTCGAGGCGCAGGGCTTCCTGGCCCACCCATTCGGATGGGATGAACGCCTTCACCGGCAGGTCGATCCGGACGTCCCGCTCCTCTGGTATGGGCTCGCCCTTCATCTCGGCCACCGACTCGGCCAGGAGCTTCAGGTACGTGTCGAAGCCCACCGCGGCGATGTGGCCGTGTTGCTCGGCCCCCAGGAGGTTGCCCGCGCCCCGGATCTCCAGGTCGCGCATGGCCAGCCGGAATCCGGACCCGAGCGCGGTGAACCGCCCGATCGCCTCGAGCCGGTCGTGGGCCTCTTCGGTCAGGGCTGCCTGCGGCGAGAAGAACAGATAGGCGAAGGCCCGCTCCGCCGAGCGCCCCACTCGGCCCCGGAGCTGATAGAGCTGGGCCAGGCCGAGGCGGTCCGAGCGCTCGACGACCAGGGTGTTGGCCGAAGGGACGTCCAGCCCGCTCTCGATGATCGTGGTGCAGACCAGGACATCCGCGCTCTTGTCCCAGAACTCGAGCATGACCTTCTCCAGGCGCTCCTCGTCCATCTGCCCGTGGGCCACGACCACACGGGCCTCTTCGCCCAGCTTCTGCCGCACGTGCCCGGCGGCGCGCTCGATCGTCTGCACCCGGTTGTGGACCCAGAACACCTGGCCCCCCCGAAGGAGCTCCCGGCGGACCGCCGCCAGGGCCATCTCCTCGTCGAACGGCCCCACGTAGGTCAGGACGGACTGCCGGTCCTCGGGCGGCGTGTCGACCACGCTCATCTCACGGATGCCCGACACGGCCATCTCGAGGGTTCGAGGGATGGGCGTGGCGGTCATTGTCAGCACGTCGACGCTG
>VAYG01000177.1 GCA_005885015.1 Actinomycetota bacterium
CGTCGATCTTCCTGCACTACTGGTGGCCGACGATGCCCTGGAACGGTTAGGGCCGAAGGACGCGAGGGGACGAGCGGCGCCGGGAGGAACGGCGCCGCTCGATGCTTCCGGGCTCGCGGAGGCGGACCGCTCGTTCACACTGAGCCGGGCAGATCCGCCGGCGGGAGCTGGGCGCGGGGGACGAGCTCCGGCGCTGCCTGCGCTTCCAGCGCTGCCCCGGCCGGGACAACCGCCGGCTCCTCTGGCGGGGTGGGGATGGTCCGGAGCGACCGCACCGGGGAGAACAGCACCGGGAGGAAGGGCAGGCAGCTGCCGATGGCCGACACCCACAACGTCGGCCTGAGCCCGATGGTGTTGATCGTCCCCCACACCATGAACCGCATGGTTGCGTTCATCCGCCCCTGCATCCGCAGCGGCGTGATGGCCTGGCGGAGCCCCACCTGGTTCACGTTGTACACGACGCCACCAAACCCCCCGATGAACATCGCGGTGATCAGGAACGCGTAGGGGGAGGAGCGCGGGGCGAGGGGGACCAGGATCAAGGGCGGCCCGAACACCAGCGCGGAGAGCACGATGGTCGGCCCGATCCCCAGCCTGCGGGCGATGGCGCTGCCCGAGAGGGCTCCCAGCAAGGCGCCGACGTTCCCGATGGCGAAGATCAACCCGATCTGGCCGGGGTTCAGGTCCAGCCCGCGCACCGCGTAGAGGATGAAGATGCCGAACCCGATCTGGCTGAACAGGTTGGAGCTCGCGGTGCACGCGGCGATCGCGCGCAGCAGCGGCTGCCCGAGGACATACCGCAAGCCCTGGGCGACCTCAGTGCGGATCTTCGGCCTGGTCCCGGGCTCGTGGCTTTCCACGGGCGGCTCGGCTCTGCGGATGAGGAAGACGAAGAGGGCCGAGCCGACGTAGCTGAAGGCGTCGGCGATGATCTGGGCCGGCCAGCTGCGCCACGGCCCGGCTCCCCTCGAGCTTCGCGTTGCCTTCCACGAGCTGATCCCGGTCCACCAGGGAGGGGAGGTACGACTGGTAGGCCACGTCGAAGAAGACCGTGAGCACGCCGTTGACGAAGGCCACCACATAGAGCTGGAGCAGGGTCAGGTGCCCGATCTCGTACACGATCGGGATCGAGCCGAGCGACAGGGCGCGCCCGACGTCGCCGACGATCAGGATGGGTCGTCGCCGCAGCCGGTCGACCCAGGCCCCCGCCGGCAGGCCGAAGAGGATGAACGGTAGGAACTCCACCGTGCCGAGGAGACCGACCTGGAAGGCGTTGGCCTTGAGCAGGAGTACCGCGATCAGTGGGAGCCCCAGCAGCGTGACCTGGGTCCCGAACTGGCTGATGGTCTCCCCCGTCCACAGCCTCAGGAAGTCGGGGTGCCGCCACAGGCTCCGATCCCCCGGCCGGAGGCGCCGCCTTCGCCCGGAGTCCACCGCCGGGCCGCCGTCACCGCTTGCCACGATGCGTGCTCCTTCTGGTCTTGGGCCTCCGTCCGCTCCGGCGCTTCGGGGGCCAGGGGACGGCCACGAACGAGACGTGGACCCGCTCGGCTCCCTCGGGGTGCTCCTGGCGCTCCTGGTAGGGGGCGAACAGCTCCTGGATCTGCTCCCCGATGCGGATCAACTCCTCGGGGGTGACGGTCGGATTGGTCTGCTGGAACGTGGCCGCCTTCCGCCAGGCCGGCTCGAACCGCGGTTCCCTCCGCATGTACTCGGCCACGACCCGCTGGGCGTCCTCGATCCACCGGCGGGTGAGCGGACGCATGGCCGCGAGGATCTCCGGGCGGTCCTGGGCCTCCTTCGGGATGCCGTACCCGGAGATCAGCAACCGCCACCGGCGTTCGCGCCCGTCCCCGCTCGGCGTCTGTTCGACGAACCCCAGCTCGGCCAGCCGCCGAAGGTGGTAGCTGCACGCCGAGGGGCTCTCCTCCGTCACCTTGGCGCACTCGGTGGCGGTGGCCGGGCCGGCCTCGTGGAGATGGGAGAGGATGGCCATCCGAACGGGATGGGCCAGGGCCCGCATCACCTTGGGATCGGTCAGCTCCAGGTAATTTCCGAAAGACATCTTTCGAAAATATCCCTTCGGAATTGGGCTGTCAAACGGGTTGGTCGCTCGCCCGCACGCGTACGGGCAGGTCGCAACGGGCCCGCTGCTAGAATCCGCCTCGTGCGGGTCCGGCACGTGATCTCACGCATCGGTTGGATGTTCGCCGCGTCGTCTGCCCTGCTCGTGGTCTCGGCCAGCGCCGCGCTGGCCCAGGTGGAGATCACGCCAAAGTCGTCGATCACACCCACGTCGCACGTGACGCCGTGGATCTACCAGATGGCCATCGCCTGCGCGGTGATGGGTGTCCTGATCCTGGTGGTGATCGCCCTCGGCTACCTTCGGTTCGCCCCGAAGTTCTACGGGCGTGAGGAACGGGCCCGGACGGGCCCGCCGGGATCTCGACCGGAGATCCTGGCCCGCCAGGCCGCGGCGGTTCGGTGGACGCCGTCACCCGCGACCGGCCATGCCGCCGCTGCCGCTCCGGCATCCGCCACCCGGGCCACGGCGACGGCGGTGGCCGAGCGCCCCACCGCGGGACCACAGGGGGAGCCGGCGGCGCAGGCCGACGCCGTCGGGGCCGCCGAGGCCGCGGCGCCCGAGCCCCGCCCCTCGGCCAAGACGGCGGAGGATGTAGGGGCGACCGAACAGGCTCCCCCGCAGCCCGCGGCGGCGGCCACCGAGGCACCGCCGGCCGCGGCGGAGACCCCCGCGCCGGCGGCAACTGCCGCGCCCGCAACGCCCACACCCGTGGGCGCATCCGCGACCGGGTCGCGCGCCGCCGCCAACCTGGATCAGGAGACGTTCGACCGCGTCCTGCAGGAACAGCTGGACAAGGGTGTGGACCGTCGGGTGGCCGAGGGGCGGGCCCGAGCCGCGGCGGTGGTGGCCGCCAGAAAGAAAGGCCAGGGGTAGAACCTGCCAGTCCCGGCGCGCGAACACCATGCGGGCCGGGTCGGCCCGGTCTTCGGAGGCCCTCTCGTGGAGAATGACATTGTGACCCTTGCTGCCGAGAGGCTCGTCGATTGGCGAACCGCCGCCCTGGTCGGGCGCAGCGTAGCCGGGGCCGGGGGGATCATCTCGCCCACGGAGCGGGCCCAGCTCGCGGAGGACATCGCCGAGGTCGTGCCGGAAGCGGAGCGGCTGGTCGAGGAGTTCACGGAGCTCTCACCTGGGGGCCAGCGGTCCCGAGGCTGGGTCATGTCCCGGGAACAGTGGCTGGAGGCGAACCTCCGCGGGTTCGAGCGGATGATCGAGCCCTTCGCCCGGAAGCTCCTCACGGGGCGCCAGGAGGGCGCCTTGGCCACGGTGCGCCGGGCGGCGCTCGGTGCCCAGCTGGGCGGGCTGCTCGGCTACCTCGGCCATCGCGTCCTCGGCCAGTACGACATCCTGGTTCCACCCGACGACGAGGGGCTCATCTATTTCGTGGGGCCGAACATCGTCGGCGTGGAGCGAAAGTTCTCGCTCCCCGCCCGCCAGTTCCGGACCTCCAGTTCGGCACGGCGCCATGGCTGCGCGGATATCTCACCGGGCTCATGGATTCCTACCTGAACTCGGTCGAGCTGGACCCGGGATGGTTGGTCGATCGCCTCCGCGCGGCGCTCGACGACCTGCGGAGCGGCCGGTCGGAGCACCGGGGGCTCGGTTGGGTGTTCCTGCTCATGACTCCGGATCAGCGAGACATGGTCCGGCGCATGCAGGCGCTGATGTCGCTCCTCGAAGGCCACGGGACCTACGTCATGGACCGGGTGTCCGTGGACAGCGTTCCGGCGGCCGGGAGGTTCCGGCGGATCATGCACAGCCGGCGGAACCGGAAGGGACTGGAACGGGCCTTCCAACGTGCCATCGGGTTCGACGTGAAGGTCCGCCAGTACGACCTCGGGCAGCGGTTCGTGTCGAAGGTCGTCCAGCGGGCCGGGATGGCCGGGCTGAACCAGGTGTGGGACAGCGCGGCCAGCCTGCCCACGATGGAGGAGATCGCCAGGCCCGAGTCATGGGTGGACCGGGTCCTGGCGTCCTAGCGGCCGCGATGGCCAGCGCCCCCTCGCGGGGAGCAGCGCGCTCGCTGGCGAGGCCCCCTGCGGTCCGCCGGGTTCTCCAGAAGATCGCCGGCTCGGCCCGGACCCATCGGATGTTCGAGCGGGGGGGGACGGTGGTGGCGGCCGTATCGGGTGGCCCCGACTCTCTGTGCCTCCTCCATTCACTGGTGCGACTGCGGCGGCTCTTGGACGTGGAACCCGTGTGCTTCCATTTCGATCATCGGCTGCGGCCGGGATCGGAGAGGGATGCGGCCTACGTCCGGGGGCAGGCGGAAGGCCTCGGGGTGCCGATCGTGGTCCGGACGGCCGATTCGAAGCCCCGTCGGGGCGAGTCCGTCGAGGCGTGGGCCCGGGTCGCCCGGTACGAGGCGCTTCGGGACGTGGCCGAGGAGGTCGGAGCCGTCGCGGCCGTTGCCCACACGGCCGACGACCAGGCCGAGACGGTCCTCCTGGCCATCCTCCGTGGCTCCGGCCTGGGAGCCGTGGCTGCGATGAAGCCGGTCAGCCGCCCCATCGTCCGGCCAATGTTGGAGGTGACCCGGGAGGAGACGACGGCGTTCTGCCGGGCCATCCGGCTCCGCCCCCGGCGAGACCCGATGAACGTGGACCCCGCGTTCATGCGGGTCGCGCTGCGGCGCCGGGTCATCCCGGCCCTGGAGGAGGCGCTGGGCCGGGGGGTTCGGGACGCCCTCGTCCGCACGGCCGCCCTCCTGCGCGCCGACGCCGAGTTCTTGGAGGAGCTGGCGGCGGCGGCGGAGCCCGAAGTGGTTGAACGGGACGGCGACGACTCGATGCTCCGGGTGGAAGCGCTCCGGGATCTGTCGCCGGCCATCGCCGGCCGGGTGGTTCGCCACGCACTGCTCTCCCACCGCGTGGTCCCCGAGGCCGCGCACATCGAGGCGGTGCTCGGACTGGCCACGTCCCGACCCGGCGCGTCCGTTTCCCTCCCCGCCGCCTTGAAG
>VAYG01000044.1:0-6365 GCA_005885015.1 Actinomycetota bacterium
CCACGGGGGAACGTCCTCTCGCGCACCGACGCCCTGAGCCGGAGCTCGACCTACACCTATGACGCCATGAATGACGTTCTCACCAGGACCGATCCCAAGGGGGTCACCACCACCAACACCTACGACGGGAACGGTAACCTCCTGACCACCTCCACACCCATAGGCAAGAAGGTCGCCATGACGACCTATGCCTACGGGGATGGCTCCCATCCAGGTGACGTCACCGCGATGACCGACCCCAACGGCCGCACCTGGAACTATGCCTACGACGCCTACGGCGACCAGGGGAGCGTGGCTGATCCGGTGGGAGATGACACCACCTACACCTACAACACCATCGGGGAGCGCCTAACCATGGTCTCCCCCAAGGGGAACGTTACCACCTACACCTACAATCTGTTCGGCGACCCGGCCACGGTCAGCGATCCCCTTGGACACAAGACCACCTACGCTTACGATCGCGACCGGAATCTGGTGAAGGTCACCGACCCTAGCGGCAATCGCACCACCAACACCTACGACCTCGACAATGAGCTGACCAAGTCCACCCGCGCTGACTCCGGGGGACACGTGCTGCAGACGCTCAAAACCACTTATGACACCGACGGGAACATCTTGGCCCAAATCAACGGCCTCGGCGAGACTACGGCGACCTACGCCTACGATGCCCTTAACCGGGTCAGCACCATGACGGACGGGTTGGGACTAGTCACCGCCTACGGCTACGACCTCGCTGGGAACCGCACCTCGCTCACCGACCCAGGGGGGCGCGTCACCAACTACACGTATGACGCGGCAAACCAGCTAACAAAGATCTCGTATTCGGATGGCACTACACCCACTGTCACCTACAGCTATGACACCGACGGCCAGCGCACCAGGATGACCGACGCCACAGGGAAGACCACCTACAGGTACGACGCGTTACACAGGCTGACCAGGGACGTCCAGGGTGACGGCCAGAAGGTCGCCTACGCCTACGACCTCGGCGGGAACCTCACCCGGATCACCTACCCGACCGGCAAGACAATCAAGAGGAAATACGACGCGGCGAACCGCCTGATCTCCGTTACCAACTGGCTCCCAGCCCCCCACGCAGTGACGTTCTCCTACGACGCCGACTCGAACCTCATCGAGGAGACGTATCCCAATGGGGTGGTGGCGACGTTCGACTACGACCAGGCCGACCAGCTCGCCTCAGTCACTGATGCCAAGGGGCAAACCACCCTTCTGACCTTCTCCTACACCCGGAACAATGACGGACTTATCACGTCCGAGAGTAGCCGGACCTTCGGCTACGACGGGCTGAACCGCCTGACCTCCGACTCCCTTGCCTCGGCGTCCTACACCTACGACCAGGCCGACGAGCTGATCGAGGTGACCAATTCAACGGGGACAAACACGTTCGGCTACGACAAGGCGAACGAGGTCACTTCCTCGACTACTTCCACGGGCATCACGACCTACGCCTACGACAGCCAGGGGAACCGCACCGAGACAACTCCGCCATCAGGTTCCCCCGCCGCTTACGCCTACGACCAGGCGAACCGGCTTACCGCCTTTTCCCAGGGGACAACGACCGCCTCCTTCGCCTACAACGGCGACGGCCTTCGAATGTCGAAGATGGTGAACGACACGCCCGAGGGCTTCGCGTGGGACGTGGCTGAAGGGATGCCCCTTGTCATAGGGGACGGAGGAACCTTCTACGTAACCGGTGCGAACGGGTTGCCGCTTGAACAAGTGGCCGGCTCGACGGTCCTCTATTACCACGGGGACCAGCTCGGGACCACCCGGATGCTGACCGACTCCTTGGGGGCCATCGCAGCCACGTACACCTATGACGCGTACGGCAATCTTTCGAGCTTCGCCGGCTCGGTCACCCAGCCCCTTGGCTTTGCTGGTCAGTACACAGACTCCGAGTCTGGCCTCATCTATCTCCGGGTCCGTTATTATGATCCGGAGACAACCCAGTTCATTAGCCGCGATCCGGCGATGATGGCTTTCCGGCCGCCTTATTCCTACGGGGTCGATGACCCTGTGAACCGAGTCGACTGGACAGGACTGCAGGCATCACCGGGTCCCCAATACCCCCCCGCATTTATCGACGCTCTCAGGCGCGCCGCGATCGAGGAGTCCGCCAAGTACGGTGTGTGCACGCAGCCGGCGGGCGTGGAATTCGAGGGCCGCTGGTACACGTATTCAAATTCTATGGGCGAATGGGTCACGCGAGTGGACATCCTCAGCGGCGGGTATTTCGGGGGAAGTGCGGACAACCCATCATGGGTCGGGGTCATATACACGGAATACTTCAGGCCAGGGCAGGTCATTGCTGAACCTGGAAATCAGGAGGATGCATCGTGGGCGGTCTTCCTGATCTGGCTCTTGAACGGACCGGGCCAGGCCGCCGAGCCGCCCTGACCCGGAGGTCATCCTGGCGCCCCGGGGTAGCCAACGGTCCGGAGCTCCGACCGGATCGTTGAGCCTCCGGTCGGAGCTCTCCTTCTCGGGATGTCTCAGCAGCTGATCTTCTTCGAAACCCAGCTCTTGCGGTGATCGGAGTCGCCGAGGAAGGTCGCGACCACCTTGCACGTGCCCGCGCGCGGCCGAAGGAAAGAGGTGCCGTAACGGCTGTCCGGGAACCCGTCGAGGTTCAGATCGCTGGTACCGTGCAGATAGGGGCGGTGGGTCGAGCGCCACACCCACCTACCGTTCGTGTAGCGATACAACCTCACGATCATCCGCTTCCCCGGGTGCGCCGGCGTGAGCAAGCCGCTCGCCTGAATCCGGCCATATCGCTTCCAGACCCTGAGCGTGGTTCGGGTGTCGTTGTCTCGGATCTCACCGGTCGCCTGGCCATTCGCGACCTGGGCGCCTGCGGCATTGACCAGGTTCACGAAGAAACTCTCCAGATGCTCCAGTCGACGGTCGCCGACGACGGAGACCGAAACCGACTGGCTGGTCGGTCCACCAGCGGTGAAGTCCAGGTGCCCGCTTGCCGGGAGGTAGTCGCCGGGGGCCAGGGCAGATCCGTTCGCGGTCTGATAGTCGACCGAGACGGGCGCCGGCACCGAGATGCTGATGGTGAAGACAAGGGACTTGACCCCGCTGTCTCCTTCCTTGATCGACGCGTTGCCGATGCTCATGGTGATCGGCGCGGCCACGTCGTTGTCCTGGACCGTGATCGTGGCCTGGCCCTTCCCGATCGTCGCCTGGTCAGGCCCCGACAGGTTCAGGGCAAACGTCTGGTCTCCCTCGACGGAGTCGTCTCCCACGATCGGGATCTCGACGCTCTGGACGGCCTGGCCGGGAGAGAACGTCAGGGTGCCGCTGGTCGCCTGGTAGTCGTCGGGAGCTGCGGCCGAACCATCTGCGGTGGAATAGTCCACATGAACCGTCTTCGCGGTGAGGCCGGTCAGGGCCACGTCGACTGACGCCATCGTGGTCTCTCCGGCATTCCCCTCGGGAACGATCGAGTCGGATGCTGAAAGGACAGGGAGGGGATCGTCATCGAGGATCGTTCCCACGCCTTCCCCGTCGGCGATGACGAGGTTCTGAGGGCTCGACACTCGGACGGAGAAGGTCTCATCGAACTCGTCGACACCGTCACCGAGGACGGTGATCGAAACCTTGCGCGAGCCCTTGCCGTTGAACTTGACCACCCCGCTCTTCGGCAGGTAGTCAGCCGGCTGGTGCGCGGTCCCATTCACGGTGGAGTACGCAACGGACCCGCGGGCCCGCTTGTTGACCTGGAGCGTGAACACAGCCAGCACGGAAGTGCCGGCGTTTCCTTCGGTGACCGTGACGTCCTTGATCGTGACGGACGCCGGGGTGATCACGGCGGCACCGGCCGATGAGGCGCCGGCGATGCCGAGCACGGAGGCCGTGGCGCATATCGTCACGAGGGTCGCGACCACTCGGAGCTTCGATTTCTCCCTCATCGTCCCAGTCCTTCCCTTTCCCGGCCCCTTCTCGGGGGAGGAGTCCAGGGCTAAGCCCTAAGAGGTGAACCCTCTCCCCTTATCTGTCGGCACGGGGGTGGTGATTCCCTATCCGTCGATGGGCTCGACGGGGTAAGCCTTAAAGGCTGTCCCCATGTCCCCCGATCTTCCATTCGCTATCGGTCTATGGGCTCAAGCCGCCATGATCGGGTGTCCCAACGGTGATGCCTTGCCTGGGATGCGGGCGCGTCTCGCCGAGCTGCGCGGGACCGCCATCGGACCGTTCCGCCTAGAGGACGCCAGCTCCCCGGACGAGCCGGGGAAGCTGCTGCCGCATCCTCAGGCGAAACATCCGTCACCGCCTCCTTCGCTGTGGTCCGTGAAGACCGGACTGATCCGCACGATCTCGAGTCCGGCGTCCCGCTCTACCGTCCGCCGGTCGTCCGATCGCGGCTCACCTCCACTTCGGCCGGTAGCGATGACCATGGCGACCGGCAACATCGGAGCCACGGCTCGAGTCACCGCCCCCTTCACCGTGCCGCCGTTCTCGCCGGCCGGATGACCATGGGGATGGTGGCGCCACGTTCCTGCTGGCAGGCCGTCTCTGGCCGTGCGCTACCCTGCCCGGAGAGCCTCGATGGTGTCGGCAACGGAGCCCGTTCCCGTCAGCGGCACGTACTGCCGGAGAGCCTCGATGGTGTCGGCAACGGAGCCCGTTCCCGTCAGCGGCACGTACTGCCGGAGAGCCTCGATGGTCTCCGCGACCGAGGCCGCCGGCGGAACGTACTGGCGGAGGGCCTCCGGGCTAAACAGCGAGGCAGATGCGAACTCGGAGGCGTGCCGCACGCCGTAGTCCTGCAGCCCGGTTACCCGTGCTCCCTTCGAGATGACAGCCCGAGTGTTGGCAGGGACCGTCCGCTCCGCCTGCTGTGTCCCTGCGCGGCCGATGAGCAGCCCGGCCAACATCCCGAGAGCCAGGATCGCGACGCCGAGACCTGCTGCGGACCGCGTCGAAATGACGGTGGAACCGGTCCCGGCTTGCATGGTGCTGCTGCGGGTGGCCACTTTGCCCTCCCTTTCTGGGGCTGAACCCCTTCGTCCACTGGTGCCTTCACCCATCAGGCGTGAGAAACGACGGAACGGACGTTCAATCCCGGTGAACACGCCAGGAAATCCGCGCACGGTTTCGCTGTAGAACCTGGCAAGGCGGGGACTGGAGGGAATCCTGGCGAGACTCAGACCTTCCAGGAGACGGGGAGCCTGGGGTCGGGGGTGTAAGAGCAGAACGTTCCGGTCCTCACGGTGACCTGAAGGTGCTTGCCCAGGGTGGGTGAGTGCTCCCTTACCCTGACCAGGGCGGCCTTGATGGCTCTGGTCACGTTGACCCTGGCCCGCTCGGCGGCCGAGGCGGCCACCCGGTCTTTGCCCGAGAGGCCTACCGCGGCAGCGAGCTCCTGAGTCAGGAAATCGATCTCCTCCTTGGCTTTCGCCGCCCTCTCGATGTCTCCAAAGCCCTCCGCCTCGACCAGATCCTCCTCGAGGTCTTTGAGCTTGATGCGGTAGGCAGCTTTGGCCCGGTCGTCCAGGATTTCCCCCGCATCGCCCAGGCCCGAGCCCTCCAGGCCTCGGCCAGGGCTTCCTCCCGGGGACAGGGCCACTCCCTCCTCCACTCCTACCAAGTCCAGGGCATGGATCTCCCGTCCCGGAAGAGCGAGCAGCCGAGCGAGGTACCGCAGCCCCTTGGCGTCCTTCAGTCGAAACGCCTCTCCCTCGAAGGCCACCGACCAGTACTCGCCCTCTCGGCGAAAGACATTGGGACGACCGCCAGCCGCCACAACCTTCGGGGGTTGAGGCGGGGCATCGACTCCCGACGTGGCCCCCTCCAGAAGGACTGAGGCTCGGTCGGCGAGCCCCGAGCCAGGAGCATGAGGGCCCAGTCATACTGGGCGAGAGCGAGCCAGGGCTGAGCACTCATCCTGGTGTTCATTTCGACAGCCGCAGCGAAGTGTCTCTGCGCTTCGTCGAATCGCGTCAGGGTGGCCGCAAGGACCCCGAGATACCGGGAAACCGATCCCATGCAAATCTCCCCGGGCGCCACGTTCAGGTGAGCGAATGGCTGGAGGCGGTCGTACAGTTGCGCGGCTGTCTGCCGATCGTCCAGGAACCGGACCGCCTCGGCCAGCAAGCACATCCCAAAGAGCCGTTCGTTGTCTACGGAAAGACCGAAGTAGCCCCGAGCATGCAGACGATCCAGGGCAGCCGCAGCGCCGGTGTTCCGGAAGAGTTCAGCCTCCAGCGCACCGAGAAGACAGAGAAAGATGGGCTTGTCCAAATTCTCGTCCGGCCACCGACGGACCGACTCCTCGATCTCTTCCAAGCGCCCCTGGAGCTTCCGCAGGACGAAGAGCTCTTCAGCGAAAAAGAGGG
>VAYG01000044.1:6428-16531 GCA_005885015.1 Actinomycetota bacterium
TGAGGCGAGGGCGACTTCGGCCACGGCTACGTTCCAATGCTGTGCCGGCTGACCAAGCTCACCCGCCAACCGCTCGCGGATCTCCAGATCTGCCTGAGCAGCTTCGATGTCACCTCGCTCCACAAGCGACAGGTAGCGGTGCGTGTGGGCCTCGAAAGCGAGCTCTCGGTCCCCGGCTCTCTCCGCCACTTGGAGAAGCTCGTCGGCCACAGCCAGTCGCTCGTTGATGTTTCCCAGCAGCCAGATGGCGGCCGATCTTCCGCTCAGCGCGTACGCCAGCGTGGAAGCATCACCCAGGCGTCGGGCGATCTCGACGGCCTGCCTGCTGTAAGTATCTCGCCGTTCCGCGTCCGCGTCGTCTCGGAGAGCGCCGGCCAGCCTGGCCAGGACGCGAGCGCGCAGTCCGGTTTCCTTGGGCCCCATGGACGAGAGAGCTTCCTCAAGCAGGGAAGTCAGGGTCCGGTCACCTCGTGCCCGAGCCCATACGAAGCGACCGCCGTATCCGAGGGCGGCTTGGGCAAGCAGCTCGGGGACCCTCAGGTCTCGCGCGCTCTGGGCAGCATGAAGGAAGGTCTCCTTCGCGCTCGGTCCGTCGCCGGCTCTGATGAGCGCGTCGCCCAAGGCAAGGAGAAGCGCACATCGCAACTCCTCATCGGGGGGCCGCTTCAGGTCGAGGGCCTCGAGGGCCATGCGGTACAGCCGAACGGCTTCCTCGTACGCGAGGAGCCGGACAGCGCGGTCGCCGGCTGCCCGTGCGTATCGAACGGCTCGATCCACGTCGCCACCAGGCGCGGCCTGAAAGAAGTGGTGTGCCAGCTCCGCCAAGTGAGGTTCTCGGCTCTCCCCGTAAAGGCTCTCCAGCGCCTCGCCCACCCACCGGTGCAGGCGAGCCCGATGCGCCGGCGTGATCTCCTGGTACAGCGTCTCCCTGATCAAGACATGGGCGAAGCGCAGTCGTGCGAGCGCCCCTGGGACCTCGCTGACGATCCGAGCGGCAATCGGCTCGTCCAGGGCCTGCAGGACCTCGTCGGATTCCATGTCCATGACACGGCTCAGGGCGTCGAGATCGAACTCCCGGCCGAGGACGGAGGCGAAGCTCAATACACGTTTGGATTGCGGCGAAATAGGCTCCACGCGCCTGGCGATGACCTCGCGGATCATTTCGGGCAAGGCGAGGGCCAGGACCCCTTCGGCTTCCACCAACCGGCCCTCGTGGGCGAGGAGACGTACCACTTCCCCCACGAACAGCGGGTTCCCCTCCGTCTTTGCATAGACGCTCGAAACGAGTCTGTCGGGGAGCTGGGCTCCCATCAGTTCCTCGACGAACCTCCGGACGTCGCCCTCAGTGAGACCGCCGAGCTGGATCTGTCGAGCCGTCGGCTCCCGTATGACGTCGACAAGGGCGGCTGTAGAAGGATGTCCTGTTGTGAGTTGAACGTCCCGGTAGGCCGCCACGATCAGGATCGGAGAACCGGCGATCTCCCGAGCAACGAACCTCAGGAGGAGTACCGACGGAGTGTCTGCAACGTGAAGGTCATCCAGAACCAGCACCACTGGCTGCACCTGGGCTGCAGCCCTGAGCAAGGCTGTAGTGGCATCGAACAACCGAAATCGCGCACCCTCGGGATCAAGCGAAGGAAGCGAAGGAAGGTCAGTGAGGTGATCGCGCAGTTCTGGAATGATCTGGGCGACATCGGCGGCGCCCGCCCCCAGCTTGTCGGCTATGCCCTTCAGGTCTCGGCCCCCTATCCATGTCCGCAGGCACTGGACCCAGGGCCAGTAGGCAGGGGCGCCACCTGCTTCCCAGCACCGGCCCCAAAGCACGGTGGCACCGCGGGCCTTGGCTTCGGTGGCCAGCTCGTCGGCCAATCGCGTCTTGCCGATCCCCGGCTCGCCCGCGATGAGGAACAGCCGGCCGTGGCCGGACATCGCGTCCTGCAGCCCGGCAAGCAACTCCGACATCTCTCGCTCTCTGCCGACTAACGTGTCGGCGGCCCTAGTCTCCGGACCCAGCGAGTCTCCTATTCTCGGTTCGAGCGGGCTCACGCGCCTATCTTTCTCGGCGCCTGGGCTCCATGTCTAGAGTGGAGCACACGTGCCCAGGTCTCCCAAGTGCGCACACGGCTTGAGGGCCACTCGGACGGGAAGAACAGATCCAATCACCGGGGCCGCACGAGGATGTAGGCGCCGTGACGTGGGACGAGAAGGCGGGAGATGGGACGGATCGGCTGTCGAGTCGTCTCGGCCGGACAGCTCAAGCCTGCGGAGCTAGGTCCCGAAGGCTGTTGGCCGAGGGGAAGACGAATCAGAACTGGTTGGCTTACCCTTCCTAGAGCCGCAAGGCACTAGCAGGTCATCCTGTACCCTGCCGCTGATGGAGCTGGCTCGTGGGATCGCGTCGCTGCCTCTGTCCGTCGGGCCGACCGCGGTCACCATCGGATTCTTCGACGGCGTGCATCGCGGTCATCAGGCGGTGATCCATCGAACCGTTGAGGTGGCCAACGATCGCGGTCTGACCCCCGTCGCGCTGACCTTCGATCGCCACCCGCGCGAGACCCTCACCCCGGGCAACGTCCCTCCGCTCCTCACTTCCATGGACCGCAAAGCTGCCCTGATCCAACAGCTCGGGGTGGAGGTCCTCACGGTCCTGGAGTTCACCGAGGAGCTCTCCCGGTGGCCGCCCGAGGACTTCGTCGCCCGGATCCTCGTCGACGGGCTGAAGGCCGGTCACGCCGTGGTGGGGTCGAACTTCACCTTCGGGCACAAGGCCGCGGGCACGCTCGCCATGCTGTCCGACCTCGGGGAGGGCCACGGCTTCTCCGTGGAGGGCGTGGGCCTGCTGAAGATCGACGGTCGCCCGGTGTCCTCGTCGTCGATCCGTGCCGCGCTGGCGGAAGGAGACCTGGACTGGCCGACGCAGGGGCTCGGCCGGAGGTTTGCCGTCGACGGAACGGTCGTGAAGGGGGCGGGCCGGGGGAGGGAGATGGGGTTCCCCACGGCCAACCTGAGCGTGCCGCCAGGGATGCTGCTCCCCGCGCAGGGCGTCTACGCGGGAAAGGCGCTACTGGAGGACGGGTCCTTCCTCGCCGCCATCAACGTGGGGACGAATCCCACCTTCGGCGGCGAGCCCCTGCGAGTGGAGGCGTTCCTCCTGGAATTCGACCGGGACATCCAAGGGGAGCCGATCGCGATCGAGTTCTGGGACCGGCTCCGCGACGAGGTCCCCTTCGCCTCGGCGGAGGAGCTGGCCCGCCAGATCGGCGAGGACGTCGACCGGACCCGCGAGCTTCTCCACACCAGCTGAGGGAACTCTTGCCCCGCGCGGGCCGTCGCCATAGTGTCGGCTACTGCCCAGGCCAGAAAGGAGGGGAAGGGGAGGGATCCTTTCGGCGAGCCGTCCACGCGAAGGAGGGGCCATGAAGAGATTGGCGTTGACCACTGCCATCGTTGGTCTGCTGGTTGCCGCGTTCCCCCCGCTGGCAACCGCCCGCTCCGGAAACGCGCCCGCGGACAAGAGGGTCTTCTACCAGGGGAAGACGTCCCAGGACATGGACCTCCTGTTCGACGTCCTGCACACGCAGGACCAGGGCAACCTCTGGGAGCCTTTCTTCACGAATTTCACGATCACCTGCCCCAAGACCGGAGACCAGTTCACGTTCGGGTTCTTCTTCATCGGTTTCCAGATCCCGCTCGTGGACCGACAGTTCGACCTCAATTTCCCGGACCTTCAGATCCCGTTCGACTGGAACGGCACGGTCCGCCGGTTCGACGCCTTCGGCCACCAGAGCCTCGGGTTCGCCGCGTATGACGGCCAGGGGGGCCTCCAGGACTGTGGCACGGGGGAGCTCAACTGGAAGGCCAAGGCGTTGGGGGCTGGCGCTGCACGCGGAGCCAATCAGGTGAAGGGGCAATACCACATCACGATCGAGAAGAACGCATCGGGCAAGGTCACGGAGACCATCTCGTTCTCCCGCTGAACGAGGCCAATGGGAGGCGGCTCGGTCGCCGAGCCGCCTCCCGCTCGCCCGTCGGGTAGCCTTCGGTAACCGATGGGGGCGAGGGGGCGGCATCGCAAGCGGGGCGGTCTGGCGCGTTCGCTCGGCGCGCTGCTGGCCGTCGTCGTCGCCCTTGGGCTGGCCGGGGTCTTCGCCCGGTCGGCCTTCCAACCTGGGACCACCCCGACCCGGGCTACGGGATCGACGCCGCCGGCCTCTCCATCGGTGTCGCCCCTGGCGTCACCGTCGCCATCGCTTTCGCCTTCCCCCAGGGCCACCGCTCCGGCCGGCCGCGGGAGGCTGGTCATCCACGGGACGGGCGACGTCAGCGTTGACCCCAACTACATCCCCAACTTCAGGAGCTACGGTTACGGCTACGCCTGGTCCGGGCTGAACGGCCTGTTCAAGCGGGACGACCTCACCGTGGTGAACCTGGAGTGCGCCGTGTCGAGGCTGGGGAGCCCGGTGCCGAAGAAGTTCAACTTCCGGGGCGATCCCGCCGCCTTGCCGGCGATGCGGGCGGCCGGCGTGGAGGTCGCCAACATGGCCAACAATCACTCCTACGACTTCGGGCCACAGGCACTCATGGACGAGCGGGAGCAGCTCCGCCGCAATGACATCGCTCCGATCGGCGCGGGGGCGGACCCGCAAGAGGCGCTTTCCCCAGCGCTGTTCACCATCCGTGGCTGGCGGGTCGCCGTGCTCGGTTTCGACAAGGTCGTGGACCCCTATCCCGAGGCGGTCGCCAGGCCGGGCCATCCGGGCACGGCGGCCGGCCACAACGAGGCCGCCATGATCGGGGCGGTGAAGGCCGCGGCGGGGGTCGCCGACGTGGTGGTGGTGATGATCCACTGGGGGGTCGAGCTGGACACCCAGCCCCGGGCGTCCGAGGTCAGCCTGGCCCACCGGCTGGTCCAGGCGGGGGCCGACGTGATCTTTGGGGGCCACTCCCATCGTCTCCAGCCGATGGAGAGCTATCGGGGACGCCCCATCTTCTACAGCCTCGGCAACTTCGTGTGGCCGAACCTCTCGGCGGCCGGGGCCACCACGGCGGTGGCGGAGGTTACCATCAGCCCGTCGGGCGAGGTCACCGGCCGGCTCCTCCCGGCCTACATCGAGTCGGCGGGCCATCCCGTGCTCCGGGGGTCCTAAGGGGTCCCGGGGCATGTGCTACCCTTGGCTGCACATCCCATGGCGTTTGTCAAAGAGCAGAAGTCCGCGCTGATCAGCGAATACCGGCGAGGGGAGTCGGATACAGGCTCGCCCGAGGTACAGGTCGCTCTGCTGTCCAGGCGGATCGAAGAGCTCACCGAGCACCTCAAGACCCACCAGACCGATCATCACTCGCGGCGGGGACTGCTCCAGCTGGTGGGCCGCCGCAGGCGGCTGCTGGAGTACCTGAGGCGCGAGGACGTGGAGCGCTACCGGGTGCTGATCCAGCGCCTGGGGCTCCGGCGCTAGGGAAGGAACCAGGGGCGGCTCGATGAGCCGCACTCTTCATAGGAAGGGGTTGGACCCAGACAGGAACCGCAAGGACCGCACGGAGCCGGAGGCGAGGCGCGGTCAGTTATCAGTTGCGGACCCCGGTTTCGACTTCTCGACGAGCCCGAGGCCCACCACTGAGAACTGGCCGGTTCCCCTCCCGGGGCGCCCTTACCCGGGCTCCTCGAACCCTACCGATTGGGTCGCCGTCCCGGCGCCCGAGTTCGAGGAGGCAAGCATGGTAATCAGCAAGAGCAGGCTCATCGGCGACACGACGCTGGTCGGGGAGACCGGCAAGCTCGCCAAGCAAGCGCACGGATCGTGCGTGGTGACGCTGGGCGAGACTCAGGTCCTGGCCACGTGCACGACGGCGGAGCCCCGCGAGGGGATCGATTTCTTCCCGCTCACGGTCGACGTCGAGGAGCGGATGTACGCGGCCGGCAAGATCCCCGGAGGGTTCTTCCGGCGTGAGGGCCGGCCCAGCGAGACGGCCATCCTCACGGCCCGGTTGACCGACCGGCCGCTCCGGCCCACGTTCCGCGACGGCTACCGCGACGAGGTCCAGGTGGTCATCACGGTCCTGTCGGTGGACCAGGCGAATCCGTACGACATCCCCGGCATCAACGCGGCCAGCCTGGCCGTCATGCTGGCCGGGCTTCCGTTCGACGGTCCCATCGGCGCGGTCCGCCTGGGCTTGATCGGGGGGCAGTGGAAGGTCAACCCGACCTACCAGGACCTCGACCTGGCCACCTTCGACGTCGTGGTGGCCGGCCGGATGAACGACCAGGGCTCCATCGACATCCTCATGGTGGAGGGCGAGGCGCCCGAGGGCTCGTGGGAACGCATCCTCGAGGGCGCGACCATGCCCACCGAGGAGGTCGTGGCCGAGGGACTGGAATTCGCCAAGGGCCCCATCGGCGAGATCATCGAGCTCCAGCGGCAGATCGTGGCCGACGCGGGTACGAAGCCGAAGGAGTTCGTCCCCGCCCCGGCCTACGCGGAAGACCTCTACCGGGCCGTCGAGGAATTCGCCGGGCCGCGCCTGAAGGAAGCGCTGGTCCACGCCAAGGCCGAGCGGGAGGCGAACCTCGACGCCCTCAAGGACGAGCTGAAGGAGCACCTCGCGGCGAGCTTCGGCGAGGAGTACGCGGCCATGGCCACCCAGGTCTCGCCCGCGTTCAAGGAGCTCCAGAAGAAGGCTATGCGCAGGCGGATCATCGAGGAAGGCATCCGGCTGGACGGCCGGAAGCCGGACGAGATCCGCCCCATCACCTGCGAGGTCGGGCTGGTCCCGCGGGCCCACGGCTCGGGCCTGTTCCAGCGGGGCGAGACCCAGGTCCTGAACGTCATCACGCTGGGGATGCTCCGCATGACCCAGATGATCGACACGCTCGACCCGGAGGACTCCAAGCGCTACATCCACCACTACAACTTCCCGCCCTTCTCCACCGGGGAGGTCGGTCGCATCGGCAGCCCCAAGCGCCGGGACATCGGCCACGGGGCCCTGGCGGAGCGGGCCCTCGTCCCGGTGGTTCCGAGCGAGGACGAGTTCCCCTACACGCTGCGCCTGGTGTCGGACGTGCTGGAGTCGAACGGCTCCACGTCCATGGCCAGCGTGTGCGCCTCGACGCTGTCCCACATGGACGCGGGCGTTCCGATCAAGGCGCCGGTGGGCGGGATCGCCATGGGCCTGGTCGCCGAGCTGGGGGAGTTCGTGACCCTGACGGACATCCTCGGGGCCGAGGACGCGTTGGGGGACATGGACTTCAAGGTCGCCGGCACCAAGGACTTCGTCACTGCCCTCCAGCTGGACACCAAGGTGACTGGCCTCCCCGCGGAGGTCCTGGCCGGCGCGCTGAAGCAGGCGAAGGACGCCCGGCTGGCGATCCTCGACGTGATGACCAGGACGATCTCAGAGCCTCGCAGCCAGCTCTCGCTGAAGGCACCCCGGGTGATCATGAAGCAGATCCCGGTGGACAAGATCGGCGAGGTCATCGGGCCGAAGGGCAAGAGGATCAACGAGATCATCGCCCTGACCGGCGCCGACATCGACATCGAGGACGATGGGCGGGTGTTCATCGGCTCTCGCGACGGGGAGAGCGCGGAGCGGGCAGTCGACATGATCGAGCAGATCGTGCACCCGCGCCTGCCCCAGGCCGGGGAGCGTTTTGAGGGGACGGTGGTGAAGACCACGGACTTCGGCGCGTTCGTGAACATCATGCCCGGCACCGACGGGCTCGTGCACATCTCCAAGTTGGGCCGGGGCCGACGCCTGCAATCGGTCGAGGAGGCCGTGAAGCAGGGGGACAAGCTCACCGTCGAGGTTGAGAGCGTCGAGCCGGACCGGAACCGGATCGCCCTCAAGCCCGTGGGGGAGGGCTGGGACCCGCCCGAGGGCGGGTGGCCCCGCCAGGAGGGAGAGGGTGAGCGTCGGCCTCGTCCCGACGGGGAGAACCGCGGCCGCGGCTTCCGTCCTCGCAGGGATCGAGACCGGGACCGGGGCGATCGCGGCACCCGGCGAGAGCATTGAGTCCTCGACGCGCCGCCGCCTCCGCCCCGGAGATCTCCCGAACCGAGTACGCGTCGGGCCTGCGCATCGTCACCGAGACGATGCCGGGGATGCGCTCCGTGGCCCTGGGCGTCTGGGTGGACGTCGGGTCGCGCGACGAGCGTCCGGCCGTGGCCGGGGCGTCGCACTTCCTCGAACACCTGCTGTTCAAGGGGACGAAGACACGCTCGGCCCGGCAGATCGCCGAGGTCTTCGACGCGGTGGGCGGGGACCTCAACGCGTTCACAGCCAAGGAGTACACGTGCTACTACTGTCGTGTCCGCGACCAGGATCTCCCCATGGCCGTGGAACACATGAGCGACATGCTCCAGAACTCGGTCCTGGCCAAGGCCGATTTCGAAGCGGAGCGCATGGTGATCGTGGAGGAGATCAACATGCGCGACGACGACCCCGGGGACCTCATCCACGACCTCTTCGCGGAGGCTCTGTGGGACGGGCATCCGCTGGGGCGTCCCGTGCTCGGCACCCGTGAAACCATCGCCTCCGTGTCACGCGACCAGGTCAACCGGTTCTACCGGCGCCTGTACCGGCCGTCGCACTTCGTGATCGCCGCGGCCGGCAACCTGCGCCACGCCGATGTGTGCCGGTTGGTGGAGCGGCACGTCGACACGGGCCCTCGCCTTGCCCGCGGCCAAGCTCCAAAGGTGCGGGCCGGCGGGGACACCCCGCCGCTGTCCCGGGCCAGCCAGGTACGGCACCGGCCCACCGAGCAGGCGCACATCACGCTGGGGACCGGCGGCTACTCGCGGAAGGACCCTCGACGGTTCGCCTTCGGTGTGGTGAACTCGGCGCTCGGCGGAGGGATGTCCTCTCGCCTGTTCCAGGAGATCCGCGAGAAGCGCGGCATGGCCTACTCGGTGTACAGCTACCACACTATGTTCGCGGAGAGGGGGCTGTTCGCGGTGTACGCCGGGACCACTCCCTCGAAGGCCCACGAGGTCCTCCAGATCGCCCGGGGCGAGATGGCGGACATCGCCGGGGGCGGGCTGTCCGACGACGAGCTGGAGCGGGCCAAGGGTCACCTCAAGGGCTCGCTGGTCCTCTCCCTGGAGGACACCAGCGGGCGGATGTCCAGGATCGGGCGCTCGGAGATCAGCCACGGGGAGATCCTGTCGGTCGACGAGGTCCTGGCCCGGACCGACGCCGTCACTCACGAGGACGCCGAGGCCGTGGCCCAGGAGGTGTTCGGCCGGCCCATGGCCCTCGCGGTGATCGGCCCCTTCGAGGAGGGTGCCTTCGACACCGGGCTCACGGCGGAAGTCGCCGCGTCGCCCGCGCCTCTGGAGGCCGCGGCCCACGCGGAGGGCAGCCGTTGATCCGGGTCGGGGTCCTGGGGGCGGCCGGGCGCATGGGACGACTGGTGTGCCAGGCCGTATGCGACGATCCCGAGCTGGCCCTGGTCGCAGGGATCAATCCCTCCTTCGACGGGAAGCCACTGGGGCCGATGATCGGGCACCCCGAGATCGACGTGCTCGTCTCGAACGAGATCGAGACACTGCTCCAGGCCGAGACCGAGGTGGCCGTGGACTTCACCCGTCCCGACGCCGTCATGGACAACGTCCGGTGGGCGATCGAGCACGCCATGCACATCGTGGTGGGAACGACCGGCCTCGGGCCCGAGCACCTCGCCGAGATCGAGCGGCTACTGGCGGATGAAGGCAACGAGTCGAACGTGATCGTCGCCCCGAACTTCGCCATCGGAGCGGTGCTGCTCCAGCGGTTCGCGGCCATGGCGGCCCGGGTGTTCCCGGCCGCGGAGATCATCGAGCTCCACCACGAGGGCAAGCTCGACGCTCCCTCGGGGACCGCCATGGCCACCGCGGAGCGCATGGCCAAGGCGCGCGGAGAGTCGTGGGAGGGTCCCGGTGGCGAGTCGATCGAGGGGGTTCGAGGAGGGGACGTCTCCGGCATTCGGATCCACTCGGTCCGACTCCCCGGGCTGGTCGCTCACCAGGAGGTGATCTTCGGGGGAACCGGCCAGACCCTGACCCTCCGCCACGACTCGATGCAGCGGGTCTCGTTCATGCCCGGGGTGATCCTCGCCGTCAAGGAAGTGA
>VAYG01000044.1:16618-41861 GCA_005885015.1 Actinomycetota bacterium
TCACCCGGATGACGACAGCTACGGCCTCGGTGGCACCCTGGCGAAGGAGGGGGAAGCCATCGACTACACGCTGGTCGTGGCCACGAGCGGCGAGGCGGGACCCATCAGCGACCCGTCCCTGGCCACTCGGGACAACCTGGCGGCGGTCCGGGAGGAAGAAGAGCGGCAGGCCCTCCGGACGGTCGGCAAGCCGGATGCCCGGATCGAGTTCCTCCGGTATCCAGATGGGGGCCTCAAGGACGTCGCCAGGAATGAGCTGGTCGAGCGGATCGCCCAGATCCTCCGGGACGTCAGGCCGCAGGTCGTGGTGACGTTCGGTCCCGAGGGCATCACGAAGCACGACGACCACATCGCGGTGGGGCAGGCGGCCACGGAAGCGTTCCATCGCGCTCGCGGGGAGCAGGACGCCGCCCCCCGGTCGGATGGCTCCTTCCAGCGTCTCTATTACAACGCCATCCCGCGGTCCGCGATGGACCAGATCTGGAATGCGCTGCGCGTCAGGGGTATCGACATCGGAGACCCGGAAGGCCCGTTCATGCCTCGGGGCGTTCCCGACCAGGCGCGGAAGCTGCAGGCCATCCGGGCCCACCGGACCCAGCAGGTCGAGCTGGAGTACCTCCCCGAAGACCTCCAGCCCGAGCTGCTCGGCGCGGAGGCGTTCGTGCAAGCATGGCCGCCGCCCGAGACGGAGGAACGAGCCGTTCGGGGGAGCCTGCTGGGGGGCTTGGAGGATTGAGGCCATGATGCAGCCGGCCGAGCCGGAGGCCAGCGATCAGATCACCATCGAGGAGCTCCAGCTGGCCGCTCGGAACCACGGCATGCCGCTGGAGGCCCTGCGCTACGAGATCACTCCCGTCGGGCTGCACTACCTGCTCATCCACTACGACATCCCCGCGATCGACCCCGGCAGCTGGAACCTGACCGTCTCGGGTCGGGTGCGCAAGCCACTCACGCTGAGCCTCGACGACATCCTCAGCCGTCCGGCCGTCACGTTGCCCGTGACCATGGAGTGCGCTGGGAACGGCCGGGCCCGGCTGTCCCCCCGGCCGCTCTCGCAGCCGTGGCTGTCGGAGGCGATCGGCACCGGTGAGTGGACGGGGATCTCGCTCGTCGGGCTTTTGTCGGAGGCGGAGCCGGATGTCTCGGCGGCGGAGGTCGTGTTCACCGGGGCCGACCACGGCGTCGAGGGAGGGGTCGAGCAGGACTACGCGCGCAGCCTTCCCCTGGACGAAGCTATGAAGGACACGGTCATCCTGGCCTACAAGCTCAACGGCCAGCTCCTGCCCCCCCAGCACGGCTTTCCCCTCCGCCTGGTCGTTCCCGGCTGGTACGGGATGACCAGCGTGAAGTGGCTGCGATCCATCGAGGTCGTGTCCGAGCCCTTCAGGGGCTACCAGCAGGTCCGGGGGTACCGCTACCGCCAGGACCCCGACGAGGTGGGCGAGCCGGTGACCCGCATCGCTCCCCGGGCGCTCATGCTCCCTCCGGGGAGCCCCGAGTTCATGACCAGGGACCGGGTCGTGCCTCGCGGCCCGTGCCGGCTGGAGGGAAGGGCGTGGTCCGGCTGGGGGCCGATCGAACGGGTGGAGGTCACCGCGGACGGAGGGCGGAGCTGGGCCCCGGCCCGGTTGGGCTCGCCGCCCGGGCCGACCGCATGGACGCCGTGGTCGTTCGACTGGACGGCCGAGCCGGGTTCGTACGTCCTCATGTGCCGTGCCCGGGACGCCACGGGGCGAGAGCAGCCCATGATGCCCGAGTGGAACGTGGGCGGCTATGCGAACAACTCCGTCCAGCGGGTCCGGGTGACCGTCGCCGCGAGCCCCGCCTAGTCGTCCCTTCCGTAGTCCCAGCTGATCAACGTCTGGGGGGTCATCCGAAGGACCACCCGATCCGGTTCTTCCATCACCTGCGTCGTCCACGTCCGCCCCTGGGCCTGCCCGTAGCGGGTGGAGATGGCCAGGAGGAGCTCCTCGTTCTTTCCGACCACCTCCGGGTGGCCGTGGGCCACCACGGCCCGGTATGGCCGCTCCTCCGAGGCGACCGAGACGGCCACGCGCGGAGACACCGCCAGGTCCCTCCCCGTGTGGCGGGCCTCCAGCCGCGTGGTGAACCAGAAGGCCCCGTCGCGCCACAGATACCACAGCGGACGCACCCTGGGCCTTCCCCGTTCGTCGACCGTGGCGAGGGCACACAGGCGGGCCTCGGCCAGGAACGTGTCGATCTCTTCGCGGGTCATCGGCATGGCGCCCGCCCCCTCACTTCACCGCGGCGTGCTCGACGAAGAGCAGGCCGAAGGCGGCGGCGAAGTTGGCGAGGTCGTCGGTGGCCCGCTTCCCGGCCTCGCTCTGCATGTCGGCCTTGAAGCCGTCCCGGTCCTCCCACGTGAGCGTGGCCACGCCGTCGTATGGAGCGTCTTGCCCTTCGGGAACCCGGGTCACCAGGTCCACCTCGTACCCGCGGAGGTGCTCGTAGCCGTCGCGGGCGATCGGAGCGTGCTTCGCCAGCCAGTACTCGCGGAAGTCGTCCGCGGCCATGCCGTCCTTCCGTCGCACCCAGATGTGCACCCGCACCATGGGTCGGCCTCCTGTTCGAGCTCGGGAGAACTCCGTCCCGCCGATGCTACCGGCGCCGGCGGGGGACGCGCGTTCAGAGCGACCGCGGCTAGACATCCCACGGGCGGAAGCTGTCAAGCGACCGCCACGAATCGGGCCCCCCAGGCGATCTCCGCCGATGTCGCGCAGCTCGACCGTCCGGCGCTCCGCCCGTCGCACCAGGGTCCGGGCCAGGTCCAGCGCGGCCGAGGCGGGGCTGGCGCCGGGGACCACGAACTGCTGGGGGAGGGGATGCTGCTGGACGGAGGAGTCGATCAGCCCTTCCAGCCGCTCCACCATCTCCGCGGTGACCAGGGAAACCCCCGGCCGGAGCTTGTCGCGCTCCTCCGGGCTCGTGGCCAGGTCCGCCCCCACCACGAACAGCTCGCGCTGGAGGCGCAGGATCAGCTCGCGGGCGCCTCCCCGCTCTGCCACGGCCCGGGCCAGTCCCAACGCTGCTACAGCCTCGTCCACGCTGCCGTAGGCCTCCACGGTCGGATCGGACTTGGGGATGCGGCCCCCGTACAGGAGGCCGGTGGTTCCGTCGTCGCCCTTCTTCGTGTAGATGCGCACGGGGGCTAGGATAGCCATCGGCCTGCTGGGCGGAGCGGCGGCCTCAGTTTCAACGGGTTCAACATGTGCCCCATGTGGCGCTTGTTAAGCGTTGAGCAACGGGGTAACCTCCCCGACGAAGGAAGGAGGCACCGAGATGACCGGTCGCTTCGGGTCGGTCCTGACGGCCATGGCGACGCCCTTCCGGGACGACTACGTCCTCGACCTGGACGCCGCGCAGTCACTGGCGACCCATCTGCTCGAAACAGGCACCGACGCGTTGGTCGTGGCAGGCTCGACGGGTGAGGCCTCGACCCTGACCCACCGGGAGAAGGGCGAGCTGTTCCGTGCCGTGGTCGACGCCGCCAAGGGCCACGGGAAAGTGGTGTGCGGCACCGGGACCTACGACACGGCCGAGACGATCGAGCTGACGAAGGAGGCGGAGCAGGCCGGGGCCGACGGCGTGCTGGTGGTGACCCCCTATTACAATAAGCCTCCCCAGCGAGGCCTGATCGCCCACTTCACCAAGGTCGCCTCCGCCACCGCCCTCCCGGTCATCCTCTACAACATCCCGAGCCGGACAGCCTGCCTCATCGAGGCGGACACGCTCCTTCGCCTGGCGGAGGTGGACAACATCGTTGCGGTGAAGGACACCACCGGAGACTTCCAGACCGCCAGTCGCATCATCAAGGAGAGCCCTCCCGACTTCGACCTGTATTCCGGTGACGACTGGGCCACCTTCGCGCTGTGCTGCATGGGCGCGGTGGGAGTGGTGTCGGTGGCGGCGCACCTGGTCGGGGACCGCATCAAGGAGATGATCGAGCTGATCCAGACCGGTGACGTCCCCTCGGCGCGGAAGATCCACGACGACCTGATGCCGCTGTTCAAGGGGTTGTTCGTCACCTCCAACCCGATCCCGCTCAAGGTGGCCATGGAGATCGCCGGCCGGCCCGTGGGGCCGCCCCGGCTCCCGCTGGTGCCCGCCACGCCGGACGAGCGGGCCGCGGTGGAGCAGGCGATGCGGGACTCGGGAGCCCTCTAGGTCGCCCGCCCGGAGACGAGATGACCGCCTTCCCCACCGATCCGCGATCCGCGCGCCTCGTGTTCCTGGGAGGCGTGGGGGAGGTCGGCCGGAACATGGCCGCGCTCGAGCTCGACGGGCGGCTGTTGGTGATCGATGCCGGACTCTCCTTCCCCGAGGTGGAGATGCCCGGGATCGACCTCGTCCTGCCGGACTTCCAGTTCCTCCGGGACAACTCCGATCGGGTGGAGGCCGTGGTGCTGACCCACGGGCACGAGGACCACGTGGGTTCCCTGCCGTACCTCTTGCGGGAGTTCGCCCTCCCGGTGTACGGGACGAAGCTGACCCTGGCCTTGATCGAGGGGAAGCTCGAAGAGCACGGGGTCCGGGACCGGGCGCAGTTCCACGAGATCGTCCCGGGCCAGGAGCTCCGGAGTGGCCCCTTCACGATGCGGTTCCATCGAGTGGCCCATTCCATCCCCGACGGCGTGGCCCTCGCGGTGGACCTCCCGGCCGGCACGCTCCTGCACTCGGGGGACTTCAAGCTGGACACCACGCCGATCGACGGCCGGGTCACCGACCTTCAGGGGATCGCCCAGGAAGCCAGTCGCGGGGTCCACGTGTTCCTCTCCGACTCGACCAACGCCGAGGATCCAGGCATGACCGGGAGCGAACGGACCGTGGGGCCGGTGCTTCGCGACATCGTGCGCGACGCCCGCCGGCTCGTGGTGGTGGCGTGCTTCGCCAGCCACATCCACCGCATCCAGCAGGTGGCGAACGCCGCCGCCGCGGCCGGCCGGAAGATCGCCTTCCTGGGCCGGAGCATGCACCAGAGCGTCAGCGCCGCCCGAGCGCTGGGCTACCTGGACGTCCCCGAGACCGAGATCGTCGCCATCGAGGAAGTGGAGACCATGGATCCCTCGCGGCTGGTCGTTTGCTGCACCGGATCCCAGGGCGAGCCGCTGTCCGCGCTGTCGCTGATGGCCGCGCACGAGCACAAGTACATCCATCTCGTGCCGGGCGACGCCGTCGTCCTGTCCTCCTCCGTGATCCCCGGGAACGAGACGGCGATCCACCGGACCGTTGACGGGCTGTACCGGACGGGAGCCGACGTGTTCCACGTCCCCGCGGCCCCCGTGCACGTCTCCGGCCACGCCGCCGGCGAGGAGCTCAAGTTCATGCTGAACCTGGTCCGGCCTCGCTGGTTCATCCCGATCCACGGGGAGCTCCGCCACCTCGCCCACCACGCCAGGCTGGCCCGGGACGTCGGCATCCCGCCCGAGCGAGTGCTCCTGGTCGAGGACGGAGACACGGTGGAGCTCGGCGACATCGTCCGAAAGGGCGAACGGGTGACGGCCGGGATGACGTTCGTCGACGGGCTGGGGATCGGGGACGTCGGTGAGGTCGTGCTCCGGGACCGCAGGAAGCTGGCCGGCGACGGGATCGTCGTCGTGGTGGTCACCGTGGACGCCCACTCGGGCGAGGTCCTGGCCGGCCCCGACGTGATCAACAGGGGCTTCGTGTTCGACGAGGCCGCGGAGCCGATCCTGGAGGAAGCCCGCCACCGCACGCTTCTCTCGATCAAGGAAGCGTCGGTCCAAGGCGTGAGCGATCCGACCGTCCTTCGGGAGCACATCCGCAGGGCGTTGCGGCGTTACTTCGTCGAAGTCACGCAGCGCAAGCCGATCATCGTCCCGGTGATCATGGAGGTCTAGCCATGGCCGTCCGCACGAAGACGAAGAAGAGACGCGCGAGCAGGGGGGGTCGCCGGGGACGGTCCGGGCCGCCACGGCGGCGTGCCTCCGCCCGGGCTCCTCGCAAGCGGGGCGGCGGGTCGCGCGGGCTGCGCCGCGCGGGCGCTTCTCTGTCGCGGCACCTCGCCTCGCGGGCCGGCGAAGCCCTGGGGATCGGCCTGATGATCCTCGCCCTCCTCTCGGTCCTCGGTCTGTGGTTCGGGGCCGGAGGGCCCTTCGGCAGGATCCTCCAGGTGGGAGCCAGGGCGCTGTTCGGCCCGGCGGGATATGCGCTGCCGTTCGTGGCCGGGTTCTGGGCCATCCTGCTCATGGCCGGGACGTCACCGGAAGTCCGAGGCCGGATGCTCGTCGGCCTGGCGATGGCGGCCGCTGGGACGTTGGCCATCCTGTCGATCGGCGGGGGGAATCCCAGCCCCACCTCCGGATACGAGGCCGTTCGGGGCGCCGGCGGCGTGCTCGGGGCCGCCGTGGGGTGGCCCCTCGCCAGGGGAGTGTCGCCCTACGGCGCCATCGTCGTCTGCATCGGGCTCGTCCTGCTGGGGGCGCTGGTGTTCACGGCGACGCCCTTCTCCGCGTTCGCCCGAGGTCTTCGGCGTCTGTTCGTGGGTCCCGTGCCAGCGCCCGGCGACGACGAAGAGGACGAGCCGGCCGGGCGTCCCCGCCGGAAGAGACGGGGCGAGGCCGCCGACGGCGACGCGGTCATCGAGATCGCCCCGGCCATGCCCGCCCCGGAGCCCGAGGGCCCCGGGCGGGAGCCCAAGCGGAGCCTGCCGCTCACCGCCCGTGGGAACGGGTACAAGCTGCCCCCGCCGACGGCCGCGACGCCGAGCACACCATGGCCGCGCTCGAGCGCACCTTCCACAACTTCGGGGTCCGGGCGTCCGTAGGCGAGTCCCACCGGGGCCCCACCGTGACGATGTACGAGGTGGAAGTGGAGGCCGGGACGAAGGTCAACAAGGTCCTCTCGCTGGCCGACGACATCGCCTACGCCCTGGCCACGCCCGACGTCCGGATCATCGCCCCCATTCCTGGCAAGTCCGCCATCGGCGTCGAGGTCCCGAACAAGGTGCGGGACTTCGTGATGCTCGGGGACGTGCTGTCATCGAAAGCGGCCCGCGACGTTGTCAAGCCCTTGTTCGTGGGGCTGGGCAAGGACGTGCACGGCCGGTCGGTGCTGGTGAACCTGGCCGAGATGCCCCACCTGCTCATCGCGGGGGCCACCGGGGCGGGCAAGTCCTCCCTCATCAACACGTTCGTGTCCTCGGTCCTGATGCGCACATCCCCCGACGACGTGAAGCTCGTCTTGATCGACCCCAAACGGGTGGAGCTGTCCCACTTCGCCGACATCCCGCATCTGCTGACCCCCGTGATCGTCCATCCGAAGAAGGCCGCCGAGGCCCTCGCCTGGGTCGTGAGGGAGATGGAGATGCGCTACGAGTCGCTGGCGGCCGTGGGGATGCGGGACATCGAGGCGTACAGCGCGAGACACGCCGACGGGACCCTCCGGGTACCGCCCGGCCAGGAGCAGAGCTTCGGTCGGCTGCCCTACATCCTGGTGGTGATCGACGAGTTGGCGGACCTGATGATGGTGGCGCCGCGAGACGTGGAGGACGCCATCTGCCGCGTCGCCCAGATGGCCCGGGCCGTCGGCATCCACCTCGTGGTGGCCACGCAGCGGCCCAGCGTCGACGTGGTCACCGGCCTGATCAAGGCGAACATCCCGTCCCGCATCGCGTTCATGACGGCGTCGCAAGCGGACTCCAGGGTGATCCTGGACGTGGGTGGGGCGGAGAAGCTGGTCGGCCACGGCGACATGCTGTTCCAGCCGGCGAACGTGTCGAAGGCCATCCGGATCCAGGGCGCCTGGGTGACGGAGAAGGAGATCGAGACGGTCACCGGCTGGTGCCGCGAGCAACGGAGCCCGGAGTTCGTGGCCGGCGTGGAAGGCTTGGGCAAGCCGCCGTCCGAGGAGGACGAGTCCCTGGCCGGTGACGACGACCTCCTCGAGCAGGCTGCCGACCTGGTGATCCGGTCGCAGCTCGGGTCGACCTCGATGCTCCAGCGCAAGCTGAAGGTCGGGTTCGCCCGGGCGGGCCGCCTCATGGACCTGATGGAAGAGCGGGGGATGGTCGGCCCGAGCCAGGGGTCCAAGGCGCGCGACGTCCTGATCACATGGGAGGAGTGGCAGGAGTCGCGGGCGAAGGCGATTCCCAAATAGCAAGGGAGCGAACCCGAAAGCCCGCTCCCTCGATCACTCCGCTCTCCCGAACCCGAAGGCCCGGTCTCGCTCGGTGACGTCGGAACCATAGACGACCGCCGGCCTGCGTGTCCAGCCCGTCGGTGGCGGCGCCGGCAATGAAGATCGCCGCGGCGAGGTAGGAAGCGTTCCGGTCCTGGGCCGCGATCAGGACCACCAGGAACGGCGCCAGGAATACGCGCGCCACCGACACGATGTTCGGCCAGCCGAGCCCCAGCGGGGTCAAGGGCTGTTCCCGGATGGAGCCCTCCTGAAGGAGTCGGTCGTGTACTATGGCCGGGTGCAGGGGATCGGCATCGGCCCGGCACTCCGCAAGGCCCGCCTCCTGAGGGGCAAGTCGATCGAGGAGGCGGCCAGGGAGACCCGGATCCGGGCGGACTATCTCAAGGCGCTCGAGCGAGAACGTTTCGAGGCCCTTCTCGGCGACGTCTACGTGCGCGGGTTCCTGCGCTCCTACTCCACCTATCTGGGCCTCGATCCCGGCAAGGTGCTCACCATCTACAACCGGCACTTCGGCGGCCCCCACGCCACGCTGCCGCAGGTTGCGCCGGGGCCGATCCGGGGCCCCCGCTCTGCGCATCCGCACCTCCCGCAACTCGTCCGGCATCACCCGAGCTGGGCCTTCTTGATCGGGGTGGCTTTGCTCGTCCTGTCCGTGTTCGCCGCGGCCGGGCTGCTGTCGCGCTCGAAGGCGGCGCCCAAGACCGAAGGCCTGAGCGGCGTGGCCGGATCCTCGATCCCGGTGCAGCGCAGCACCGTCATGGTGATCCTCCACGCCGTGGACCCCGTGTACGCGAGCGTCCGCACGGACGGCAAGGTGGGGTTCCAAGGCCTGATGCGCAAGGACGAATCCCGCACCTTCCAGGCCAACCAGAAGATCGAGGTTTCGTTGGAACGCGGCGGACTCGCCGTGATCACGGTCAACGGGCATCGGGTCGGACGAGCGGGGAATCAGGACGCCCCGTTCAAGGCGACCTACACGACCGACTCCTTCAGGAGGGCTCCATCCGGGAACAGCCCTTGACCCCGCTGGGGCTCGGCTGGCCGAACATCGTGTCGGTGGCGCGCGTATTCCTGGCGCCGTTCCTGGTGGTCCTGATCGCGGCCCAGGACCGGAACGCTTCCTACCTCGCCGCGGCGATCTTCATTGCCGGCGCCGCCACCGACGGGCTGGACGGCTACCTGGCCCGCCGGTACGCCTCGGCCTCGCGAACGGGCCAGTGGCTGGACCCCCTCGCCGACAAGATCCTGGTGGCGGCCCCGGTCCTGACGCTGGCGGCCCTCGGGGAGTTCCCCGTGTGGGCCGCCGCGCTCATCGTGGCCAGGGAGCTGACGATCTCGCTGCTCCGGGTGCTCCTCGGCCTTCGGGGGCGGGGTCTGCCCGCTTCCTCCGGCGCGAAGGCGAAGACGACCCTCCAGCTCGCTGCGATCACGCTGTACATCCTCCCGCTCGGCGCCGGGTGGGACGGCCTCCGCCTCGGACTGCTCATCGCCGCGGTGGTGCTGACCGTCGGAACCGGGGTGCAGTACGTGGCGCAGGCGATCCCGTGGCTGCGTCGCCCCGCCCGTCCACCCGTGAACCGGGGGACCGGGGCATGAGGGCCGAGATCATCGGCGTGGGAACGGAGATCCTGCTCGGACAGATCTGCAACAACAACGCCCAGTGGATCTCCCAACGCCTGGCGGAGATCGGGGTCGACGTCATGCATCACCAGGCGGTGGGAGACAACGAAGCGCGGATCGCCCAGGCGTTCCGGCAGGCGCTCGGGCGGGCCGACGTGGTGATCGCCACCGGCGGCCTGGGACCCACCCAGGACGACATCACCCGGGAGGGGGTGGCGGCCGCGCTCGGCGTGAAGCTCCTCCGCCATCCGGAGATCGAGGACTTCCTGCGGGAGAAGTTCGCCCGCCTGGGTCGGGCGATGCCGGAGATCAACCTCCGCCAGGCCGACGTCCCCGATGGGGGTCGCTACATCCTGCCCGATCGGGGGACGGCCCCGGGACTGGTCCTCGAGACGGACGAGGGGAAGTTGGTCTACCTGGTGCCCGGTGTGCCGGCGGAGATGAAGGAGATGATGACCGGGGCGATCCTCCCCGAGCTGGCAGCCCGGGCCGGGCCGGCTGCGCTGGTCTCCCGGACGATCCGGGCCACGGGCATCGCCGAGTCCAAGGTGGCCGAGATCCTGGACGACCTGTTCCAGGCTTCGGCCAACCCCACGGTTGCGTACCTGGCCTCCTCGGGAGAAGTGAAGATCCGGATCACCGCCAAGGCGGCCACGCGTGAGGAAGCCGAGCCACTGATCGAGCCGGTGTCGGTGGAAGTCACAGCCCGGCTCTCTCCGTACGTCTTCACGACCGGGGACGAGGAGCTCGAGGACGTGGTCGGCCGCCTCCTCGAAGTGCAGGGGTTGACCGTGGCCTGCGCGGAGTCGCTGACGGGAGGAAGCCTCGCCCATCGCCTCTCTGCCCCGGCCGGGGCGTCCGTCTATTTCAAGGGCGGAGCGGTCTGCTACACGGCCGAGTCCAAGCGCGACGTCCTCGGTGTCTCCAAAGCGACGATCGACGGACCGGGGGTGGTCAGCGAGGAGTGCGCCCGGGAGATGGCTGCGGGGGCCCGCCGCCTGTTCGGCGCCGAGGTCGGTGTGTCCCTGACGGGCGTGGCGGGTCCGGACCCGCACGACCGCAAGCCGCCGGGCACCGTCTGCCTCGCGGTGGACCTGGAGGGCGGAGGCCGATCGGCGTCATTCCGGGCTCCGGGCGACCGAGACATGGTCCGCCGGTGGGCGGAGCAGGCCGCCCTCAACGCGATCCGCGGAGAGTTGGAGGCGCGGCTCCGGCCGATCGGCGACCGGGGCTGACCCGGTGGCCCGAGACCGGGCGGCGCGCCCGGAAGCCAAGCCGTTGCGATTGTTCGTGGCCGTCGACATCCCCGAGGCCGCCAAGCGGCGCGTCGCCGAGGTCGTCTCGGCGTTCAAGGAACGGATCCCCGCGGCTCGGTGGACGAGGCCGGAGGGATGGCACGTCACGCTGAAGTTCCTGGGTTCGACGTGGCCCCGCCTGTTCGAGGAGGTTCGCCACGCCGTGGCGCAGTCCGCCGCCTCGGGGGCTCCGTTCCAGACCTCGCTCACGGGTGTCGGGGTCTTCCCCAGTCCCGGGAGGGCCCGCGTGGTGTGGGTCGGCCTGGCCGACCCCGAGGGCAGGTTCGCCCCGATGGTGAAGGTGCTGGACCGCCAACTCGCCGAGCACTTCGTCCCGGAGAAGCGGGCGTTCACCCCGCACCTGACCGTGGCCAGGCTGAACCCGCCCCAGGACATCAGGGACGCCGCCCCGGACCTGGTGGGCACGCCCGTCGGTTCGGAGCCCTTCCGGGTCGACCGGCTGGTGCTGTACCGCAGCCACCTCTCGCCGGCCGGAGCGCGGTACGAGCCGATCTCCGAGGCGCCTCTTGCGCAACCGGCCGCCGGCGAAGGTTGACTTCGAACACACGTTCGGGTAGGTTAGCTTTCGCTGGGAACTACAGGGGTGTAATTTGTGTCGGTCCTCATTGCTAGAGTGCCGCTCGGCGGCTGGCCCCGGATGACAGGGAATCGGTCGGGCAGCCGCGGGGACCTGAGGAGGTCGTCTGGGATGGAGAAGGAGAAGATGCTCGACGTCACGCTGGCCCAGATCGAGCGGCAGTTCGGCAAGGGGGCGGTGATGCGGCTGGGGGAGCATCCGGCCGGACAAGGGGTCTCGGTGATCCCCACGGGCTCGCTGGCCCTGGACGTCGCCCTCGGTATCGGCGGGATCCCCAGAGGACGGATCGCGGAGGTGTTCGGCCCGGAGGGCTCGGGCAAGACCACGGTCTGCCTCCACATCATCGCCGAGGCCCAGCGGATGGGGGGCATCGCAGTGTTCATCGACGCCGAGCACGCCCTGGACCCGACCTATTCCAAGACGCTCGGCGTGAATATCGACGAGCTGCTGGTGTCCCAGCCCGATTCCGGTGAGCAGGCCCTCGAGATCGCGGACATCATGGTCCGGTCGGGCGCCGTCGACATCGTGGTGGTGGATTCCGTTGCCGCTCTGGTCCCCAAGGCCGAGCTCGATGGAGACATGGGGGACTCCCACGTCGGCCTCCAGGCTCGCCTCATGTCGCAGGCCATGCGGAAGCTCGCCGGGTCCCTGTCCCGGTTCGAAACGACCGCCATGTTCATCAACCAGCTCCGCGAGAAGATCGGGGTGATGTTCGGGAACCCCGAGACCACGCCCGGGGGCCGGGCGCTCAAGTTCTACTCGTCGGTCCGGCTGGACGTCCGCAAGATCGACACCCTGAAAGACGGGAGCGATGTCATCGGTTCGCGGGTCCGGGTCAAGGTAGTGAAGAACAAGCTGGCCCCGCCCTTCCGCCTTGCGGAGTTCGACATCGTCTACGGGAAGGGGATCTCCAAGGAAGGCAGCCTCATCGACATGGGCGTGGCCGTGGAGATCGTCAAGAAGAGCGGCGCCTGGTTCACCTACGAGGGCGATCAGCTCGGGCAGGGGCGGGAGAACGCCAAGCAGTTCCTGACCGAGCACCAGGACGTCGCGTTGGATATCGAACGGAGGGTGCGCGCGGCCGTCGGCATCACCTCGTTCTCGGACGACGAGGTTGTCGAACTCGACGGCGCGGCGAGCCAGCCCGCCGGGGCGCCGGCCGGTTAAGGGGAAGGGGCCGGCTGGCCCCCGGTGGGCCCAATCATGAAGAAGCGGGGCGACGCGGGGCGCCCACGCGGATCCGCCAAGGATCGGGCCCTCCGGCTCCTGTCGGTTCGGTGGAGGAGCCGGGCGGAGTTGGCCCGGCGTCTCCGCCAGGCCGGGTTCGAGCCGGAGGAGGTGGAGGCGGCCCTGGAGAGCCTCGAGCTGGGTGGGCTGATCGACGACGCCCGCTTCGCCAGGGAGATGGTGCGAGGGATGACCGGCCGTCGGCTGGCCGGTGACCGGGGCATCCTGGCGAGCCTGGCCCAGAAGGGCGTGGCCCGAGACGTGGCCGACCAGGCCGTGACCGAAGCCGGGGACGAGACGGAACGGGCCCTCGAGCTGGCTCGGCGCCGGGCCCCCCGCATGGCCGGGCTGGAACCGGAGGTGGCCTTCCGCCGCTTGTACGGCCTCCTTGTCAGGCGGGGTTTCGGCCCCCGGCTGGCCGCCGAGGCGTGCCGGACGGCCCTTCAGGGTCCCGGATCCCCGCCCGAGGGGCCCCTGGAGCCCCCAGAAGGATGAGCGCGCTCGGCTCTTGCAACGAGGGCCGAGTGGCCGTAGATTGTGAATTAGAGAGACCAAAACGGATCCCACCAGTTCGGATACGACCACGTTGGCGTTCGTTCGATCAGCTTTTCGGAGACAACGAGTGAGGGAGCGGGCAGGCCCACCGAGGTAGGCGCCCGCCCCTTCGTTCACACCGTTCACCATCGTCGCCGAGCAGGTGGCCGCGGAGGCCTCGCTCGGCGTTTGCCGTTTCCAGGGACTGAGGAGGCAACGATGACGACGGTGTTGGTGGCGCTCCTGGCCCTGGTGGCCGGGGTCGCGGGGGGGTTCGCCCTGCGCAAGGCCATCATGTCCCAGCGCTTGTCCACGGCGGAGGGCCGCGCGACCAGGCTGGTGGCCGAGGCCGAAGCCGAGGCCGAGACCAAGGTCCGCAGCGCGCTGGGGGAGGTGAAGGAGGAGATCTCGGCCATGCGTCGCGAGGCCGAGGAGGACATCCGCCTCCGACGCCACGAGGTCAAGAAGCTGGAGGAGCTCCTGGCCAAGCGGGAGGATGAGGCCGCGGCCAAACTCGAGGAGGTCCGGTCCCGAGAGAAGAAGGTGGAGCTGGCCACGGGGGAGGCCGAGCGGCTTCGGGAGGAGCTGTCCGGGTCGGTGGCCGATCAGCGACGGGAGCTGGAACGGGTGAGCCGCCTCACGGCCCAGGAGGCCAGGGAGGCCCTGATGGCCCAGGTCGTGGACGAGGCCAAGCGCGACGCGATGGCCTCGGTCCGGGAGATCGAGCAGCGGGCCAGGGAGGAAGGGGAGAAGCGGGCCCGGAAGATCGTGACGATCGCCATCCAACGGGTGGCCTCCGAGCAGACGTCGGAGTCGACCGTCTCCGTGTTCCCACTTCCCTCGGACGATATGAAGGGCCGGATCATCGGGCGGGAGGGGCGGAACATCCGGGCCTTCGAGGCACTGACCGGAGTGAACCTGATCATCGACGACACGCCCGAGGCCGTGGTGCTTTCCTGCTTCGATCCCGTGCGCCGTGAGATAGCCCGTCTGACGCTGGAGAAGTTGGTCTCCGACGGCCGGATCCACCCGGCCAGGATCGAGGAGATGCACCAGCGGTCCGTCTCGGAGGTGGACGAGCAGATCCGGCGGGCGGGGGAGGATGCTCTCGCCGACGTCGGCATCGCGGACATCCATCCCGAGATGATCAAGGTGCTCGGCCGGCTCCAGTACCGGACCTCGTACGGGCAGAACGTGCTCAAGCATCTCGTGGAGTCGGCGCACATCGGGGCGGCCATCGCCGCCGAGCTCGGCGTGAACGCGAAGCTGGTGAAGCGGTGCGCCCTGCTGCACGACATCGGCAAGGCGGTCACCCACGAGGTTGAGGGGTCGCACGCGCTGATCGGGGCGGAGCTGGCCCGGCGCCTCCGGGAGTCACCGGAGGTCGTCCACGCCATCGAGTCCCACCACGGCGAGGTCGAGCAGCGGACCATCGAGGCGGTGCTGGCGCAGACGGCGGACTCGATCTCCGGCGGCCGCCCGGGGGCCCGGCGGGAGTCGCTGGAGACCTACGTGAAGCGCCTGGCCCGGCTCGAGGAGATCTGCTCTGCCTACCCCGGGGTTGAGAAGACCTTCGCCATGCAGGCCGGCCGGGAGGTCCGCGTCATGGTCAAGCCGAACGACGTGGACGACCTGGCCGCCCAGGTCCTGGCCCGGGACATCGCCAAGCAGGTGGAGGAGGAGCTCCAGTACCCGGGGCAGATCAAGATCACCGTGGTCCGTGAGATCAGGGCGGTGGAGTTCGCCAAGTAGCCTGCGGTTTACTCCTTGCCCTGGTGGGGGACACCTCCACCAGTACCCGGAAAGGGGGTAACCCATGGTTGATCCAGCCCACGAGCACGTGGAGCCGGCGCACACGCATACGGCGCCTGCCCCGGCACCCACCCGTGGATATAGCTGGGCGGGACTGGCGGTCCGGATGGTGCTGACCCTGGGCGGGGCTGCCGGCATGATCGTCAGCGCTTTCTTCGACTGGATTCGGGGGACCTCGGCCAGCGACATCGGCGTCCGGGCGCTGTGGACGACGAACCTCAATCACAATGGCAACGACTGGCTGACCACCATTGCCTTCGTGATGGTCGTCCTGGGGATCGTGGCCCTGATCGGGCTGGCTCCCCGCAGCGGCTGGCTGACCAGCCTGGCGGGGGCGCTCGGGATCGCCGTGTTCGTCCTCTTGTTGGTCCAGCTGTACCGCGGCACCGGGTCGGTCAACGACCTGGATCCTGGTGCGTGGATCGGGCTGGCGGGCGGCGTCGTGGCACTGATCGGAGGGTTCTTCGGGACCAGGACGGTCGTGGCCCCGGTCGCGTACAGCGGCCCGGCACCGGTCGCCACGTAGTACCCGCAGCCGAGGACGCCGGCCGGCCGATCCGATCGGCCGGCCGGTTCCTTTCGAAGCCTCGGCACACCCCCCTGCTAGATTGGCAACGGTGACCAGGCGCTATCTGCTGCGGACCTTCGGGTGCCAGATGAACGAGCACGACTCCGAGCGCATCGCGGGCATGCTCGAGACCGACGGGTTCCTCCCCGCCGAGGCCGCGGAGGAGGCCGAGGTGGTCGTCCTCAACACCTGCGCGGTGCGGGAGAACGCAGACAACCGCCTCTATGGGGCGCTCGGACACCTGAAGCCGCTCAAGGAGACCCGCCCCCGGATGCGCATCGTGGTCGCGGGGTGCCTTGCCCAGAAGGACCGCGGGCTGATCCAGCGGCGGGCGCCATGGGTCGACGTCGTGGTGGGCACGCACGCCCTTCCCGGCCTGCTCGAGCTGCTCCACGCAGCGGAGCGGGACGGCCCCCAGATGGACGTCCGGGAGTACACGGAGGTATTTCCCAGCGCGCTCCCCGCTCGGCGCGCCGCCGACTGGCACGCGTGGGTCTCGGTCAGCGTGGGCTGCGACAACCGGTGCACGTTCTGCATCGTCCCCCTGGTGCGGGGGCCGCAGCTCTCCCGCCCCATGGCCGACATCGTGGCAGAGGTGGAGGCGCTCGCTCGCCGCGACGTGGTGGAGGTTACGCTCCTCGGCCAGAACGTGAACACGTACGGGCGCGACCTGACGGTGCCGGGGTCGAGTCCCCGCCCGCTCTTCGCGCAGCTCCTCCGGGCCGTCGACCGGGTGGACGGCATCCGGCGGATCCGGTTCACCAGCCCGCATCCCCACGACTTCACGGACGACGTCATCGATGCCATGGCGGAGGCCGAGGCCGTGTGCGAGCACATCCATTTCCCCCTGCAGTCCGGGTCCGACCGGGTCCTGCGGGCGATGCGCCGCTCCTATCGCTCCGGGCGCTACCTGGAGTGGCTCGAGCGGATCCGGACGGCCATCCCGGGGATGGCCGTCACCACGGACATCATCGTGGGCTTCCCCGGGGAGACCGAGAACGACTTCGCCGACACCCTCCGAGTGGTCGAGGCCGCGGCCTTCGACGCCGCCTTCACCTTCCAGTACTCGCCCCGCCCCGGGACGGCCGCGGCCACGCTCCCCAATCAGGTGCCGAAGGAGATCGTCCAGGATCGGTTCGAAAGAACGAGGAGCTGGTCGGGCGGACCGAGGAGGTGCTGGTGGAGGGCCCGGGAAGGAAGCGAGACCTGGCCGCGCGCACCAGGACCAACAAGCTCGTGCACATGCCGGGCGATCTCCCTGCGGGGACGTTCGCCCACGTCCGCGTGTCGGCCGCGCATCCCCATCACCTCGAGGCAGAGATCGCTTCGGTCGAGAGGCCCCTGAGTCCGGCCGAAGCGGTCGGGGCCACCGTATGACCGGGGACCTCCTTCTCGCCTTGCTCGGGCCGACGGCCTCGGGCAAGACGGAGGCCTCGTTGTCCCTGGCGGAGGAGCTCGGCGCCGAGATCGTGTGCGTCGATTCCATGCTCGTGTATCGGGGGATGGACGTGGGGACGGCCAAACCGACCATCGAGCAGCGGGCCAGGGTTCCGCATCATCTCCTCGACCTGGCCGACCCGACGGAGCGATTCTCCGTAGCCAGGTTCCAGGCGCTGGCCCGGGAGGCCGTCTCCGACATCCGGGACCGGGGCCACCGGGCGCTGCTGGTGGGCGGGGGCGGTCTCTATTACCGAGCGGTGGTGGACGGGCTGCGCTTCCCGGGCACATTGCCGTCCGCCCGGTCGAGCCTGGAGAAGGAAGCGGCGCGCGTCGGTCCCGAGGCCCTGCACCGGCAACTGGCCGAGGTCGACCCGGTCGCGGCACGCCGGATCCATCCCCGCAACGTCCGGCGGACGATCCGAGCGCTGGAGGTCAGGGCCATCACCGGCGCGGTGTTCTCGGCCGGGTATCAGGACTGGGATCGCTATCCCTCGGACGCGGTCCGAGCCGCCGGGATCGAGCTTCCTCGGGAGGTCCTCCACGCCCGGATCGAGCGACGGGTCCGCGAGATCATGCCGGGGCTCCTCCGGGAGACCAGCCGCCTCCTGGCGCGAGGGGCCGGTCCGTTCATCACGTCCAGCCAGGCCATCGGCTACGCCGAGGCTGCTTCCCTCCTGGAGGGTCGGATGACGGAAGCGGAGGCCTCGGCCAGCACCGTTCGGCGGACCAAGGCCCTGGCCAGGCGGCAGATGGCGTGGCTCCGCCGGGACCCCAGGATCCGCTGGTTCATCGCGGGGGACGGCGGCGCCGGGGAGGTCGTCGAGCACGTCGTGGTGTGGCTCGGAGCGGGATCTCGGCTCGCGGCCGCGGCGGCCACGCGACAGGAGGGGTAGATGCGTTTCGCCAAGTACCACGGAACGGGGAACGACTTCGTGCTGGTGGAGGACCTGGACGGCCAGCTCTCGCTCGATCCCTCCGTTATCGCGGGCCTGTGCGACCGGCGCTTCGGGGTCGGGGCCGACGGCCTCATCCGCGTGGTCCGCGGCTCGGGCGGGTTGGATGAAGCGGGGGACGCCGACTTCTTCATGGACTACTACAACGCGAACGGCGAGGTGGCCGAGATGTGCGGGAACGGGATCCGGTGCTTGGCCAAGTTCGTGTTCGACCGCCGCCTCACCAGCGGGCACGACCTCCGGGTGGCCACGCGCGCCGGGCTCAAGCAACTGAAGCTGGAGGTGCGCGACGGCTCGGTGGAGCGGGTCACGGTCGACATGGGTCCGCCGTCGTTCGAGCGCAAGGCCATCGGGATGGTTGGGGAGCCCACCGATACGTTCATCGGACAGCCGCTCGAGGTTGGGGGGCGCACCTTCACCGCCATGGCCGTATCGATGGGGAACCCTCACTGCGTGCTGTTCGTCGACCCGGCCGAGGACCTCCGGGCCCTGGACGTTCCCGGCTTGGGCTCCATCGTGGAGAACCGGGACGACCTGTTCTCCAACCGAACCAACGTCGAGTTCGTGCGGCCGGTCGACCGCTTGCTGGACACCCGGGTGTGGGAGCGGGGGTCCGGCGAGACGTTCGCCTGCGGGACCGGGGCGTGCGCGGCCCTGGTGGCCGCCTCGGTCGCCGGCTTCGTCGGCCGCGAGGCCACCGTCCGCTTCCCGGGCGGGATCCTCGATCTGGTCTGGAGGCCCGACGACCACGTCCACATGACCGGCCCGGCCGTGTGCGTCTTCGACGGGGAGGTCGACGAGGCCTGGCTGGCCACGGCGGCCAGAGGGCCGGCTCGATGAGAGTGGCCCGGCGGGTCGCCTGCCTGCCCCCCTACCTCTTCGCCGAGCTCGACCGAAAGGTCGCCGCCAAGCGACAGGAGGGCGTCGACGTGATCTCGCTGGGGGTCGGCGACCCCGACCTGCCCACGCCGCGACACGTGGTCGAGGCGCTCCAGGAGGCGGCCGAGGACGCGGCCACCCATCAGTACCCCTCCTACTACGGGTTGCCGGCCCTCCGTCTGGCCGTCGCGGAATGGTACGAGCGGAGGTTCGGGGTGGAGCTCGATCCCGACACCGAGGTCCTTCCGCTGATCGGATCGAAGGAGGGACTGGCCCACCTGTCCTTCGCCATGATCGATCCCGGAGACGCGGCGCTGGTCCCCGACCCCGGGTACGCGGTGTACTCGATCGGGACGGCGCTGGCCGGCGGGACCCCCGTCCCCGTGGCCCTGGAAGCGGGGCGGCGGTTCATCCCTGACCTGGAGGCCCTGTCCCCACCCGCCGCGACCAAGGTCCTGTGGCTCAACTACCCCAGCAATCCGACGGCGGCAGTGGCCGAGCCGGACTTCTTCGATCGGGCCGTCGACTTCGCGAGGCGCCACGACCTCCTGCTCTGCCACGACGCGGCCTACTCGGAGATCACCTTCGACGGGTTCGTCGCCCCCAGCGTGCTGCAATCGGCGGGGGCCAAGGACGTGGCCGTGGAGTTCGGGTCGCTGTCGAAGACCTACAACATGACCGGGTGGAGGGTGGGGTTCGTCGTGGGCAACCCGCGGGCGATCGGCGCCCTGGCCACGCTGAAGACCAACCTCGACTCCTGGATCTTCAACGCCCTGCAGCGGGCCGCGGTGGCTGCCCTCACCGGCTCTCAGGACCACGTGGAGCAGATGCGAGCCGTCTACCAGAAGCGCCGCGACGTCGTCGTCTCGGCCTTCCAGGAGATCGGCATCCCGGTCGAGCCGCCGCTCGGCTCGATCTACGTGTGGGTCCCGACGCCGGACGGCCGCTCGGGCGAGGACTTCGCCTCCGATCTGTTGGACGAGGCCGGGGTGGTCGTGACCCCGGGGACGGGCTTCGGCCGCCAGGGCGAGGGGTTCGTCCGAATCTCCCTCACCGTCGCCGACGCCAGGCTCCAGGAAGCGGTCGATCGTATCCGCCGTCGGCTGGGGTGAGGCGCCCGCGCCGGCCGCGGCCCTGGCCCGGCCGGTCCGTCACACGTCCGGAGACGCGAAAGATCGGAGGGAGCGTTTGGACCGAGGAGGCCCCGGGAACATGAGCACCCAAGCAGAGACGCCGGCCCGATGGATTCGGGGAAAGGGGCGCTTCCCGGAGCTTCGGTGCAGGCGTCTCTTGCTTTTTCACGTCCCGCGGGTGTCCTCTTCTCTCCGCTGATGCCTGACCGATACGCCTCCGAGTCCCCCCTGTCCGCCACCTGGCGGCCCGCCGTCCGCGAGCGGGCCGTTCTGGCGGGGCTGGGCGACGGCTCGGGCGAGGAGCCGCTCAGGGAGCTGGCCTCGCTGGCTCGGGCCGCCGGCGCGGAGCCCGTCGGCCGCGTGGTCCAGTCCCGGTCCCGGCCGGATCCGGCCACGTTCGTTGGCAAGGGCAAGCTGGCAGAGATCCACGACCTGGTGCACGCGACCTCCGCGGAGGCGGTGATCCTGGACGACGAGCTCTCGCCCGGGCAGCTCCGGACCCTGGAGGAGCGGCTGCGGGTGAAGGTCCTGGACCGGACGGCTCTGATCCTGGACATCTTCGCCCTCCACGCCCGCTCTGGGGAGGGGAAGCTCCAGGTCGAGCTGGCCCAGCTCAACTACCTCCTTCCTCGCCTCCGCGGCTGGGGCGAGGCCATGTCCCGACTGGGAGGTGGGATCGGGACCCGGGGACCGGGGGAGACGAAGCTCGAGATCGACCGGCAGCACATCCGGCGGCGGATCTCCAAGCTCCGCAAGGAGATCGTCGAGCTCGGCAAGAGCCGGAAGGTGAAGCGCTCGGGGCGGGAGCGATCGGGCGTCACGCAGGTCGCCCTGGCCGGGTACACGAACGCGGGGAAGTCCACGCTCATGAACGCGCTGACCCACGCCGGCGTCCTGGTGGCCAACCAGCCCTTCGCCACGCTCGACCCCATCACGCGGCGCCTGGCCCTCCCCGGCGGGCGAAAGGCCACGGTCTCGGACACCGTCGGGTTCATCCGCAAGCTGCCGCACGACCTGGTCGAGGCGTTCAAGTCCACCTTGGAGGAGGTGGCCAGGGCCGACCTCATCCTGCACGTGGCCGACGCTTCATCCGACGACCTCGAGGCGCAGATGGTGGCGGTGCGGGAGGTGCTCGGCGAGATCGGCGCCGGCCAGATCCCCGAGGTCCTCGCCTTGAACAAGTGGGACCTCGCCGACGAGGACACCCGGGCCCGCATCCTGCGCCGGCATCCCGACGGAATGGCGGTCTCGGGTCTGACTGGAGAGGGGGTCCCGGACCTCCTTCGACGGGTGGAGGAGCGGATCCCGACGCCGCCGGTCGAGGTCGAGCTGTTGATCCCGTACGAGCGCGCCGATCTCGTCTCGATGCTCTATCGCCAGGCCGACGTGGTGAGGACCGAGGATACGGAAAAGGGAACCGAGATGGTGGCCCGGGTCTCGGAAGCGGAACTCGCCCGGTTGGGCGACTTCATCCGCCGCCCGGCCGTGCGCCGGGGGCTGGCCGGGGACGCGAACTAGACCGCCTCTACTCGCCAGCGGCAGATCCGAAGATCAGATCCTGCGGATGACGGCCACGACCCTCCCCAGGATCCGGCCCGTCGAGAGCTCGAGCGGCTCCATCGCCGGGTTCTCGGGCACCAGGAGGATCCGGCCGTCCTCCCTCCGGAACCGCTTGATGGTGGCCTCGTCCTCGGCCGAACCCGGCAGGAGAGCCGCCACGATGTCGCCCTGATCGGCGGATTCCTGCCCGCGCACGATGACCACATCGCCGTCGAAGATCCCGGCACCGACCATGGAATCGCCCTGAACCCGTAGGGCGAAATGGCCTGCCTCCCCGGCGTATCCCGCGGGCAGCGCGAGCCAGTCCTCGACGTTCTGGTCCGCGAGGACCGGAGCCCCCGCGGCGATCCGTCCCAGCAACGGCACCGTCACGACGGCGGCCCGGCGCGCGCCCCGGCCCGGTCCCTGGAGCTCCATGGCCCGCGGCTTGGCCGGGGCTCGCTTGATCAGGCCCCGCCGCTGGAGGTTCGCCAGCTGCGCGTGCACGCTGGAGCTGGAGGTGAGGCCGACCGCCTCGCCGATCTCCCGGACCGTGGGCGGATACCCCCGTTCCTGGACGGTCCGGCTGATGAAGTCGAGGATCCGCCGCTGCCTGGCGCTGATGTCGTCCATCCGCTCCTCCCGCTCGGAAGCGACGCTAGCACGAGTGTGGCGGGGGATCAAACACGTGTTCGATTCCCCGCTTGACTTCGAACGCATGTTCGGGGATCATGTCGTCGGTGACTCGAACACGGGTTCGATGGGGACGGGCGGCCGCCTTGGGGGCGGTGGTGGTCCTGGGTGTCTCTTCTCTGGGCGGACGGGCGGGAGCCGGGGCGGCTCACCCCAAAACCGGCCGGGTGTACGTGGTCCGCCCCGGCGACACGCTCTGGGGGATCGCCGCCTCGTTGGTGGGGCGGGAGGGAGACCCTCGGCCGGTGGTCGACCGCCTGGCCCGATTGAACGGTATCAGCGACGGGTTGATCGCTCCCGGCCAGCGGCTCATGGTCCGGCCCTGAGCCTCAGCTGCTCCAGTCCACCTCGCGCACGTGCTCCATCGCCGAGATGGCCGCGGCGATCTGCGTGGGGGACGTGCGCTGCGAGGGTCGTGCCACCACTCGAATAGAGCGGTCGGGCCCTTCCTCCACGATCCGAACCTGCTCTACGGTGGCTCCGAGCTCGCGGATCCGAGCGAGGAGGGCCGCAAGGTCGACCTCGTGTGAAGCCTCCACCACGTACTCGTCCCGGTCCCGGGCGTAGCGGCGGATCAGCCTGCGCAGCGGACGGAGGCCGACCAGGGCCACCAGGGTGATCCCGGTGGTGACCGTTCCCAGCATGAGCGCCCCGATGCCCACCGCGGTCCCCACGGCCGCGGTGACCCAGAGGCTGGCCGCCGTGGTCAACCCGCGGATGCTCGCCCCGTACTTGATGATCGCCCCGCCGCCGAGGAACCCGATCCCGACCACGATCTGGGAAGCGATCCGGGTGGGATCAGCGCTTACCCCCCGGGACGGTCCGGACCCCACGATCGTCTCGAACCCGTAGGCCGAGATGACCGAGAAGAGGGCGGCCCCCAGCCCGACCAGGATGTGGGTGCGGAACCCGGCGGGCTGGTCGGTGAGCTCGCGCTCGCCACCCAGGAGGCCGGCCAGGGCGCTCGCCAGGAGCAGCCGCAGGATCAGGTCCGTCTGCGATGGCATGGGGGGATTATGCATCCGGTCCGGGCCCGGTCTTGACCACCCCACATCTCCGGCGATACCCTCGGTTGGCCACCACATCTTGTGGTGGGCCTCTCCTTCCCCGGAGGCCGTCCGATGCGCTGTCCCTGGTGTGGCCACCCCGACGACCGGGTCGTGGACTCTCGGGCAGCGGAGGGAGGAGCCGCCATCCGGCGGCGCCGGGAGTGCCTGCGGTGCGGCCGCCGGTTCACCACGTTCGAGCGAGCCGAGCAGATCAGCCTGATCGTCGTCAAGCGCGATGGGTCGAAGGAGCCCTTCGACCGGCAGAAGGTCGCCGCCGGCGTGGCCAAGGCCATCAAGAACAGGCCGGTCTCGGATGAGCAGGTGGAGCAGCTGGTGGAGCGGGTGGAGGAGAAGCTCCGCCGGAAGGGACCGCTGGTGACCACCCAGGAGGTAGGGATCGAGGTCCTGTCCTTGCTGCGCCGCCTGGACGATGTGGCGTACCTTCGGTTCGCCAGCGTGTACAAGGACTTCCAGGAGCTCACGGACTTCGAACGCGAGCTGGGCATCCTGCTCCAGAAGCGCGAAGCTGCCGCTGCCGCGCAGCGCCGGCCCTCCCGATCCACGGGGGCTCGCACAAACCGCTGAGGTCGTCTCCTCCCGGCCCCCGGCCAGGCCACAACATCTTGTGGTGGCAAGCCCCGACGACCGGGGATTCCACAAGATGTGGGACAATGGTCGGGCGAACAGCTTGACAGGGGCATGCCTGGGGGAGCAGAATCCCGGAATCACACCGGTGTGATTTTCCCCAGTCCGTCCACAGGCGTTTCCACCGGCTGGGGGTGCGGTTTCCTTCCCGTAGGGGTGCGGCAGCAGGAGGGCGATGTGGCAACCAAGGAGAAGGACGTCGGGGCACGGCGGAAGCTCCAGTTCAAGAGGCTGTTCACCAGGCAAGGCGTCCATCCATTCGACGAAGTCGAATGGGAGACCCGTGATGCGGTCATCCCCAACTACAAGGAAGGTGGCAACGCCTTCGAGCAGCGGGGCGTCGAGTTCCCCAAAGCCTGGTCACAGAACGCCACCAACATCGTCGCCCAGAAATACTTCCGGGGACAGCTGGGGACGCCCGAGCGGGAGTGGTCGGTCCGCCAGATGATCGGCCGCGTCGTCGACACCATCAAGGGGTGGGGTCTCCGCGACGGCTACTTCGCCGGTGAGGCGGACGGCGCGGTCTTCGCCGAGGAGCTGACCCATCTGCTGGTCACGCAGAAGGCCGCCTTCAACTCGCCCGTGTGGTTCAACGTGGGGCATGAGGAGCGGCCCCAGTGCTCCGCGTGCTTCATCCTGTCGATCGACGACAGCATGCGGTCCATCCTCAACTGGTACGCGGAGGAGGGGATCATCTTCAAGGGCGGGTCGGGATCCGGCATCAACCTCTCCCCGCTGCGGTCCTCGAAGGAACACCTGGCCGGCGGGGGGACGGCCAGCGGACCCGTCTCCTTCATGCGTGGCGCCGACGCGTCGGCCGGCACCATCAAGTCGGGGGGCAAGACCCGTCGCGCCGCCAAGATGGTCGTACTCGACGCCGATCATGCCGACGTCCGGGACTTCATCTGGTGCAAGGCGGTCGAGGAGCGAAAGGCGCGCGTCCTGCGCGACGCCGGGTTCGACATGGACCTGGACGGGAAGGACGCCTACTCCATGCAGTACCAGAACGCCAACAACTCCGTGCGGGTCACCGACGAGTTCATGCGGGCCTACCTCGAGGACAGGGACTGGAAGCTGAAG
>VAYG01000045.1:0-1772 GCA_005885015.1 Actinomycetota bacterium
ACCTCCGGATGGCGGCGGCAACGGAACCCTGTACCAGACCCGGCCGTTCCTGGGGAAGGCTGGTTGGCGCTATCACGAGGAGATCGCCCTGCGCTGCGGCCAGGACCAGCCCACGAGCTGCGGGGTGATCCTCCGGCTGATCGCCATGCCGGCGTCGGGATCGTACTGGGTGGAGCGGTATCCCATCACCGTGCCCAAGGACGGGGTTTGGCACCTGTACGGACACGATACTCCCTCGGTCACCGTCGGCCACGTGTGGGTTCAGATCTCCGTGATCAGCCACTTCGTCCTCGGGATCGACGCGGCCGTGCTCACCGGACCGTTCGGCGGTCCGTAGCCCCACCCCCCTTGGGTGGGCTCCACTCCGCGCATCGGCCGGTGCCTATGCTTTGGCGGTGAAGCTGCCGGAGTCCCGGAGCGCGCTCCGGGCACTCGCCGGCCCGACCCTCATCGTGGCGGCGGTCCTCCTCGTGCTGCACGACTTCGCGGTCTCCGGACTGGTCGGGAACGCCGACGTGCTGACGTTCTTCCTTCCCAACTACTGCTTCCTCGGCAAGAGCCTGGCGGCCGGGCACGTCCCCGCCTGGAACCCCTACGTCATGGGCGGCGTGCCCTTCGCCGCCAACCCCCAATCCGGGTGGATGTATCTCCCCGCAATGGCGTTGTTCGCCGCGATGCCGTGCGCCGTGGCCATCCGGTCCATGGTTGTGCTGCAGCCCATCCTGGCCGGGCTCGGGCTGTATGCCTTCCTCCGCAGCGAGCGGCTGTCCCGGCCCGCGGCGACGGTGGGCGGACTGGCCCTTGCCGTCGGGATCAGCGGCGCCGAACTGGCCGACTCGCTTCCCTTCGCGGGGATGCTGGCATGGACCGCGCTCTCGCTGGCGGCGTGCTCCCGAGCGGTGCGGTCACCGTCCCGCCACGGGCGCCTGGGGTGGAGCGTGGCCACCGGCGCGGCCTGGGGCCAGCTCGCCTCGGCCCACTTCAGCATGGGCCTGGCCATGGGCACGCTGGCCCTGGCCGTCTACCTGCTGGTCCGGGGGCGTGACGCCGGGGGAGGCGTCGCCGCGGCCGCGGCCACCGGCGGGCTGGTGGTCCTGTCCGCGGTGCTGGTCAACCCGGCCGTCGTGGTCCCCCGGCTCGCCTATCTCCCGCGGACCAGCCTGAGCCTCGGGTACCGGGGGATGCTCGAGCTCTCCACCCGACTGGGCCACCCGGCGCTTCGCCTGGGGCACCCGGGGACCGCCCCCACGTGGCCGCTTCAGTTCGCCGTGGCCCCCGGGGCCCACCTGGGCGCGGTCGCGCTGGGCCTCGCCTTCGCCGGTTTGTGGTCCCGGCGACTTCGATCACTCGTCCTGGGCTTCGCTGTGTACGGCGCTGCCCTGTATACGGCGAGCCTGCGCGCGGCGGCCGACGCCGTCCCCGCCGGGGCCCGGTCGTGGCGACCGGTCGACGTCTACCTCCATCGCCCGGAGTGGCTGGGGTACGGGCTCCTGCTGGCGATCCCCATCCTGGCGGCCGCCGGGGTGGAGGCCTGGCTCGAGGCCCCGTCGTGGCGGCAGCGTGCGGCGATGGCCGTCCCCGGCCTGATCGTCTGGTTCGCCCTTCCCCTCGTGTACGGAGCCCCCCCGGCCCGGATGGCGCTCCTGCTCGCGGCGGCGGTCCCCACGGCCGCCGCCCTCGCTCTGGTCTCCCGGCATGGGTGGGCCCCCGCCGTCCTCCCCGCGATCCTGGCGGCCGAGCTCGTGGTCGCCGGCGTCCTGAGCTTCCGTCCT
>VAYG01000045.1:1817-16105 GCA_005885015.1 Actinomycetota bacterium
TCCGATCGCCCAAGCCTTGACGACCGAGGAACGGTCCGGTGATCCCTCCCGCCTGCTCGCCGTGGACGATCCCGCCAGGCTGTCCCTGGAGTTCGATCCGCGCTCCACGGTCCAGGGCTACGAACAGGTCCAGGGCTACGACCCGGTCCAGCTCGAGCGGTACTGGACGTACGTGCGGGCGGTGAGCCCCGTGCCGCTCTTCTACAACCTCTCGGTTCTGCCCGACCCGCCCCCCGCGGCCCTGGACCTCTTCCAGGTCGGGTGGTTCCGAGCCCGGGCCGGCGCCGACCTCCCCGATCCCGACGCCACCCTCACGGCGACGGAGGGGCCGTGGGCGCTGTACCGGCGGGTGGGGGTTCCTCCTCGGGCGAGCGTCGTGGGGGCGTGGACGCCCGTGGTGGGGCCGGACCAGGCCCTGCGCGCCGTGACTGCGCCCGGGTTCGACCCGTCCCGGGTCGTCGTGGTGGAAGGGGATCCCGGCCTGGGGCCCTCGCCGGCCGCCGGCTCAGGCCCGCCCGGAGAGGTCTCGTACGCGCAGCTGGGGACCCAGTCGGCCCGGATGGAGGTGGTCGCCCCGGCCCCAGCCGTGGTCCTCGTTCGCGTCCCGTTCGACCCGAACTGGCACGCCTCCGTGGACGGGAAGCCGGGCAGGATCCTGCCGGCCGACGACCTGGACATGGGGATCGCGGTCCCGCCAGGGCGCCACGTGGTGACCCTCGCCTACGACGATCCATGGATCGGCTACGGGCTCCTCGGGTCGGTGTTCGGGGTCACCTTGCTGGGCGCGGCGTTCGTCGTGCTCCGGAGGCGGGTCCCGCCCGCTGCGCTCAGCGCAGCCAGGTCTGCAGCATGACCTTGGTGAACCGCCACCCGTACCTGAGGGAGCTCGGCTTCTTCGAGATCCCGCTGGCCCGGGCCCTCATGGTGATGGGGACCTCCTTGACCCGGGTCTTGTGGCGAAGGGCCTCGACCAGGACCTCGGAGCTGTACTGGTCCTGCTCGAGCTCGAGCCGGCGGACCGTCTTCGCGGCGGTGGCCCGGAATCCGCTGGAGACGTCGGTCATGCGCTGCCCGTAGAGCATCGACACCAGCCCGGACAGGACGAACACGCCCAGGTGCCGCATGTGGCTCTCCTTCTCGTACTCACCCAGCACGCGCGAGCCCACCACCATGTCCGCCTCGCCACGGAGGACGGGGCCGACCACCAGGGGCAACTCGTTCGGGTCGTGCTGCCCGTCGGCGTCGAGGGAGGCCAGGACCGTGGCTCCCAGCCGAAGGGCGATCTCGTAGCCGACCCGGAGCGCCATCCCCTGGCCCCGCCGGATGGGGAGCCGGGCCACCATGGCGCCCTCCTTCTGGGCGACCTCGGACGTTGAATCCTCCGAGGCGTCGTCCACAACCAGCGTGGAGACCGGGAGCCCCTCGACCACGGCGGGCATCGCCGCCAGGACCGACCCGATGTTCTCGGCCTCGTTGTGCGCCGGCATGACCACGATCAGGCGGTCTCCGGGGAGGAGATCCTCTGCCTTCGACCAGTCGAAGGCCTGCAGGGCGATGGACTCGATGAGGATCCGGATCGTGCGGGTGTTGGTGTCGGTGGCGGCCATGTTCCGAACAAGCAGGGCGAACAGGGCCAGCACGCCGAACAGGACGGCCGCGATGAGCTGTCGCTGGTTGCCCCGCTTGAAATCGAACGTGCTGAACAGGGGGTTGAACAGGCTCGGGTCGATGGCCAGGACGATGATGCCCGTCGACACCAGCCAGGTGAGGAGCATCGACAGGCGGGTGATGTCCCGCCGGCGATACCGACGGGCGGACTCGATCAACAAGGCGACCGCGAACAGGCCGCCGAGGAACCGGATCGGGGTGATGGGATTGGTGGCGAACACGCTAAGCCGGCCGGATCAGCGGGGGACCGGCTCTCGCTCGGGGCGCCACCGGGTCTTCGGCATGATCGCCTTGGTGATCACGCGGTCGGCGTGCTCCTCGATCTTCGCGAACATCGACTCGACCAGCGTCTCCGAAAGGTAATGCGGCTTGAGGCCCAGGTCGAGGAGGGCGGAATGCTTCGCGTTGTAGTAATGGTCCTCGGCCTCCACCCGCGGGTTGTCGACGTGATCGATGCGGACCTCGAGGCCGTACTCCCGTCCCGCCCGCTGGACCAGGTCGGCCAGCTCGTTGATGGAGAACTGCTCGGTGAACTGGTTGAACACCCGGTACTCGCCGAGGTCCGGGGGGTTCATCACGGCCAGCTCCACGCACTGCAGCGTGTCCACGATGTTGAGGTAGCCACGCGTCTGGCCGCCCTGGCCGTACACCGTGATGGGGTGGCCGATCACGGCCTGGAGGCAGAACCGGTTGAGGGCCGTCCCGAACACCTCGTCGTAGTCGAACCGGGTGGCCAGCCGAGGATCGTACCGCGTCTCCTCTGTCTCGATGCCGTAGACGACACCCTGGTTCAGGTCGGTGGACCGAAGGCCCCAGATGCGGCAGGCCAGGTGGATGTTGGTGGAGTCGTGGACCTTGGAGCAGTGGTACCAGGAGCCCGGGAGCTTGGGGTAGGGGAGGCGATCCTCCCGCCCGTTGTGACGGACGTCGATGAATCCCTCTTCGATGTCGATGTTCGGCGTCCCGTACTCGCCCATGGTCCCCAGCTTCACCAGGTGGGCCTCGGGGGCGAAGTCCCGCATGGCCCACAGAACGTTCAGGGTGTTCACCACGTTGTTGTACTGGGTGAACACGGCATGTTCCCGGGTGATGTGGGAGTACGGGGCGGAGGGCATCTCGCCGTAATGGACGACGGCATCGGGCTCGAACTCGCGGAACACCTGCTCCACCGTCGGCCAGTCGCACAGGTCGCCCTCGGTCACCCCGATGCGATAGCCGGTGACGGCTCGCCAGGCCTCGGCCCGGGCGGGGAGGGATTCCAGGATCGGCGTGAGCGAGTCCGTCTCCTGCTCCCGATGGGCCCGGCGCCGGAGGTAGTTGTCGACCGTGTGGACGTCGTGGCCCCGGACGCAGAAATACATGGCGGTCGGCCAGCCCAGGTAGCCGTCACCACCGAGGATCAGGATCCGCATGCTCGCTCCTTCGCGTCCGGTCGCTCCCGGGCCAGCCCGGCGAACTGGCCTATTCTACGGACGCCACCAGCACGGCCCAACGATGTTCCCAGATCGTCGTGCCTCACCGGTGGCGCCACGACGTATCGGATGGATCGGTCGGAGGGGTTGCCGTGAAGCGCCCAGCGGTGGTCGCCGTGGTGGTCGGCGTCGCCTCCGTCGTCCTGGCCGTCTCCCTGTACGTGAGCCGAGCCAAGGGCCCCTCCGCCAGCCCCGCCTCATCCGGCTCCCCACCACCCAGCGGGGCTCCGGCCACGAAGCCGACGATCGTGTTCATCCTCACCGACGACCAGCGGTGGGATGCCCTGGCGAGGATGCCCACCGTCCGCCAGCGGCTGCTCGAGCGAGGCGTCGACTTCTCCAACGCGTTCGTGGTCGATCCGATGTGCTGCCCAAGCCGGGCGAGCATCCTGACCGGCCAGTACCCCCACACCACGGGCGTGTGGAGCAACAAGGGCCGGTACGGAGGGTTCCCGGTGTTCCGGGATGGCTCGACGGTGGCCACGTGGCTGCGCGCGGCGGGATATCGGACGGGGTTGTTCGGCAAGTACCTCAACCATTACGGGGGGAGGTACGTGCCGCCGGGCTGGGACCGCTGGGTGGCCATCGCGGGGGCCGCCAACCCGTACGACCTGTACTACGACTACACGCTGAACGTCGACGGAAAGCTGCACAGCTACGGGACCGCGCCATCCGCGTACTCGACCGACGTCCTGGCCGACCAGGCGGTCGCCTTCATCAAGCACTCGTCGGGGCCGCTGTTCGTGTATTTCGCCCCGTACGGCCCACACACGCCCGCCACCCCAGCCGAGCGGGACATGAACGCGTTCCCCCACATCCCCCCGTACCGGCCTCCGAGCTTCAACGAGGCAGACGTGAGGGACAAGCCGGCGTGGATCCGGCGAAAGCCCCGGTTCTCTGCGGACCAGACGAACTTCGTGGACGACCTCCGCCGCCGGGAGGCCCAGTCGCTCCTGGCCGTCGACCGGGCGGTGGGCCGCATCCTGGGGGCGCTCCAGTCGACGCACCGGATTGACCAGGCGCTGATCGTCTACACGTCGGACAACGGGTTCCTGCTCGGGGAGCACCGGATCGTGAACAAGGCGGTCCCGTACGAGGAGAGCATCCGCGTGCCACTCATCGTGCGCTACGACCCGGTGGTCCGGTCGCCCCGGGCCGACCCTCATCTCGTGTTGAACCTCGACTTCGCTCCGACCTTCGCCGCCGCCGCCGGAGTCCCGGCGCCGGGGGTCCAGGGGCGGAGCCTGTGGCCGTTGATCGACGGCACGAGCGGTCCCTGGAGGAGCGACTTCCTCATCGAGGCCTACCGCTTCGCCCGCATGCCGAGCTACTGCGGGGTTCGGACGGAACGGTACGCGTACGTCCTGTACGAAACGGGGGAGCGCGAGCTGTACGACCTGCGGACGGACCCGTACGAGCTGCGCAACCGCATCCGCGACCCGTCGCTCGCGTCGGTGGCCGCCTCGCTGCGGGACCGCCTGCGCCAGCTGTGCACGGTCCGGGCGCCCTTGTTCGGCGCCTCTCCGTAGGCCGCTACCTGGGCATGGGGTCTCGCAGACAGGGGTAGCCGGCGGCGGCCGCGGGGCTGGGGAACCCGGACCCGCCGACGACCGAGCCCACCACGCGATAGACGACCGCGCCAGGCGAGGCGTACACGCGCCGCAGGAACGGCGCCGCGTCCAGTATCGGACGGCTGGCCTCTCCCACCGGGGCCCGGTAGCCGACGTCGCCCACGGGAAGCAGGATGATGTAGTCCACGCCCTCCTTCGACAGGAACGCCTCGGTCTCCGCCGGGTGCTCGAAGAAGTCCTTGGCCTCCAGGAGCAGGCTCACGATCGGCCTCAGGATGTCGAAGCGGAGGTAGGGGGTCATCCCCTCGAGGATGGCCACGCGTCCGGTCAGCGCTTCGAACACTCCCTCCGTGTGCTGGTTGGAGAGGATCCGCGCCTCACAGGGGACGTTGCGACGGATCCATTCGAAGGGCTGGACCAGGCCGCGGTCCGCCGGGCGGCCACCGTCGCGCGGGAGCGCCGACGGAAGCACCGCCGCAGTGACCGCCACCACGACGATGGCGGCCACTACCTGAGGGAGGTGTGCCCTGGCGGATCGGAGGAGGAGCAGCGCTGCCTCGGCCGGGGCCAGCATGAGCAGGATGATCGGGATCGAGCTGTAGTCGAGGAGGCGCCGGACCCCGAAATAGGAGGGGATGTAGAGCTGGTAGCGGATGGAGAAGAGCCAAGTGAGCACGACCAGGCTCAACCCCAGACCCCATCCGACGAGGGCCACCGGCTTCAACTCGCTCGGGAACCACAGGAGTCCGGCGACGACGAGGAGCGCTCCCCCCACCACCAGGACGAACTTGATCCACGTCAGCGCGCCCTTCGACGAAGCCGTGCGGGCGATGCCGGTGGCGGCCGAGGTGAACAGGTCGAGGGACCTGCCGATGGGGACGTCCCAGGTTCGCGGACCGACCTCGGTGGTCCCCGGCAGGACCCCACCGTTGAGATACAGGGTCGGGTCGAACCGGGGAGCGAAGCTCGAGTACACGTCCGTGCCGACGTCCGCGCGGATGCCCGCGTTCCCGTGGGGGAGGACCAGGATGACCAGGGCCGTCGCCGCTCCCAGTCCCAGCACGAGGCCGGCCCGCAACTCGATGGACAGGAGGTCGCGATCGATCACGGCTCGGGCCACCGCGTACAGGACGAGCATGACCACGGACACCACGACGGGAACCAGGTGGATGCCCGCGGCCACCGCCAGCGCCACGGCAGCGGCGATCGCCTCCGCCCAACCGGTCCGATGCCGGATCGCCCGGATGGCCAGCGCCAGCCCCCCGAAGGCGACGAGGCGCCCGAACGTCTCGGCCTTGAAGGTGCTGAGGTCCCCGGTCACCTCCTTGTCCAGGAACACGAGGTTCGCCATCACCAGGACCGGGACCAGGGGAGCGAGCAGACGGAGGCCGAGCTCCCGTCCGAGGGACCACAGCGCGGCCGCGAGTCCGACCGACCCGACCCAGAGCATGGCGGCCATCCCGGGCAACGGCTCCTTGCCGATCATGAACGTCACGCCCGCCGTCAGCGCGTTGAGGACGACCTTGTTCGTGCTGGGGACCAGCATCCGACCGTACTGGAGCACCGATGAGGGCAGCCGGCCGGCGTCGGCGATCTCCACGCCGTCCGCCCAGTAGCGCCACGACGTCGGAGTCCCGAAGTTCCGCAGTGGGGAGACCGTCGTCCTGACGACCGCGATCGCGGTCACCATGGCCAGCCCCACGCCGAGCGTCCAGGGATCCGCGCGGAGCTCGGCGGCGAGCCTCCTCAGCAGGTCGCGGGCGGACGCGCGCCGGAGACCGCCGAACCAGAGGACGGCGGTGACACCCCCGACGGCGCCGAAGAACGCCCCCGGCCGGAGGACCCCGGCGATGGCCAAGGTGTAGGCGACCAGGCCGTCGACGACGACCCCGAGGACGAACATAGTGGCGAGACGTGTGGGCAGCCCGACGTCCCTCCGGCCGAACAGGAGGAGCGATGCTCCGAGCCCCGGAACGAGCACGAGCAGGCACACCAGAGCCAGCGAGATCGCGTTCACGATGCGGCTCCGGTTTCGCCTTTCTCGTATCCTCTACGTGACCCGGTTACCGGGTCCCGGAGCCGAATGCTAGAACGCCGGGCACGGAGCGGAGGGAACCGACATATGAAGATCTTGGTGCTGGGTGGGGATGGGTACCTGGGGTGGCCGACGTCGCTCCATCTCGCGGAGCGCGGACACGACGTGGCCATCGTCGACAGCTTCCACCGCCGGCTGTGGGACCACGAGCTCGGAGCGGACTCCCTGATCCCCATCCTGACGCTGCAGGATCGTGTGGCCCTGTGGGAACGCCTGGGCAAGAGGCCCATCCGGACGTTCGTCGGAGACATCACGGACTGGGAGTTCGTGGGCCACGTCTTCACGAGCTTCCGCCCAGAGTCCATCGTCCATTACGCGGAGCATCGGTCGGCTCCGTTCTCCATGCTCTCCCGGCGGCACGCCGTGGTGACTCAGGTCAACAACGTCGTGGGGACCCTCAACATCCTCTTCGCCATGCGGGACCTCGCCCCCGAGTCGCATCTGGTGAAGCTGGGGACGATGGGGGAGTACGGAACGCCGAACATCGACATCGAAGAGGGATTCATCGAGATCCACCACAACGGCCGGTCGGACGTCCTGCCCTACCCGAAGCGGGCCTCGTCCTTCTACCACCTGTCGAAAGTCCACGACTCGAACAACATCGAGTTCGTGTGCCGCGCGTGGGGCATCCGGTCCACCGACCTCAATCAGGGAGTGGTGTACGGGGTCCACACGGAGGAGACGTCCCTGGATACCGGGCTCTCCACCCGGTTCGACTACGACGACGTGTGGGGAACCGCGCTCAACCGCTTCTGCGTCGAGGCGGCCATCGATCACCCGATCACCGTGTACGGCAAGGGCGGACAGACCCGCGGGTTCCTGGACATCCGCGACACGCTCCAGTGCGTCGAGCTGGCCATCCTCAACCCGCCGGCCGAAGGCGAGTATCGGGTGTTCAACCAGTTCACCGAGCAGTTCTCGGTGCAGGACCTGGCCGAGAAGGTCCGGGACGGGGCCGAGAAGATCGGCTGGAACCCGATCATCGAGAACATCGCCAACCCGCGGGTGGAGATGGAGGAGCACTACTACAACGCCAGGCACACCAAGCTGATGGACCTGGGCCTCCAGCCCCACTACCTGTCAGAGACCCTGATCGACGGGTTGCTGGAGACCGTCAAGGCGCACGGCGGCCGGGTCAACAAGCGGCTGCTCTACCCGCGGCACAACTGGAAGCAGGGCCTGCTCGAAGACGTGGAGCCCGGCGACCGCCTGTAGCGGGCGACCTTCAGCCCAGCCAGGTCCGGATCAAGCTCCGCGCGTAACCGAGGCCGTACTGGAACAGGGGCGGCTTCTTGGTCGTCCCGGCCGTCCGTTCCCTGAACGTGCAGGGGACCTCCTGGACCCGCAGGCCCTCCTTGGCCGCCGCCATGGTGACCTCGCTGGCGTGGAACTGGCGCTCCCGGAAGGTCAGCCGCTGGAGCGCCTCGGCGGAGAACGCCCGGAAGCCGCTGGCGGGGTCGGTGATCGGACTCCGGGCGAGGAGCGACGTCAGCCGCGCGAACACCTTGACCCCCTGCGACCGGCCGAACATCGGCCGGTGGTATTCGCCGAGCACGCGGGACCCGTGGACCACGTCCGCGTCTCCCACCAGGATCGGCTTGACGAGCTGGGGAAGCTCGAGCGGGTCGTACTGACCGTCGGCGTCCAGCGTGGCCACGATGTCCGCGCCACGCAGCAACGCCGTCCGGTACCCCAGGGCCACGGCGGCCCCCTGGCCGCGCCGGATGTCCCGGCCCACCACCAGGGCGCCGTTCTCCTGGGCCATCGCCTCGGTGCTGTCCGTGGATCCGTCGGACACTACGATAACCTCGACGTCCATCCCCTCGACCTCCCGGGGAATCTCCCGCAGGACCAGGGGGAGACTGCGCTCCTCGTTCAGCGCTGGGATCACCACGGCCAGGCGCTTGGGGCCCGCACGGCGGCGCTGCGCTCCGAAGTCCGCGAGGAATTGACGGGTCGCCACCCGGTCGGCGTAGTCGGCTAGCAAGGCCTCCACGCGGTCGGTCCGGCTGAATGCCCGCAGGATCAGCACGTAGGTGACGATCGCGGAGATCAACAGGACGCCGATGATCCGCCGCTGGTCCCGGCCGGGGTGGAATCCGAGGAGCCGGAGGACCGGGTCGACGATGGCCGGGATGAGCGAGATGACCAGGAGGCCGAGCCCAAGCAGGATCTGGATGAGGGCGTCAGACATGGGGAGGCGCCCTCGACGGCGCCTTCCCACCGCGCTGATCAGCATGATCCATGCCACCACCGCCCCTAGAACGCGCAGGTAGATGAGTGGTGACACGGTCGGCTACTCCCTCGGGTTGCTCAGCCTGGATGATAGCCTAGGGCGCTGTCCGCCCCAGTCCCGGAGATCGCATGGCCCAGATCGAGCGCGTGCTCGTCACCGGTGGTTGCGGGTTCATCGGGGCGAACCTGGTCCGCTTCCTGCGCGATCGCACCTCGTGGGAGTTGCGCGTCGTCGACGACCTGCGGTCCGGCGACCCCGCGTATGTACCCGGCGAACTGGCCGAGGTCACGGTGGGCGGCGTGGGCGACCCGGACGTCCTCGAGCCCGCCCTGCGAGGGGTCGACGCGGTTATCCACCTGGCCAGCCAGACGGGGGTGCAGCCGTCGGTGGAGAACCCGCCCGCCGATTTCGCGGGCAACACCGCGGCCACGTTCAGCGTCCTGGATGCCTGCCGGAGGGTCGGTGTGGAGACGGTGGTCTTCGCGTCGTCCGGGGCGGCGGTGGGGGACGTGCCGCCACCCATGCACGAGGAGGTCGTGCCCAAGCCGGTATCTCCCTACGGCGCCAGCAAGCTCGCCGGCGAAGCCTACTGCCGCGCGTTCGCCGCCTCCTTCGGTATGCGCACGGTGGCCCTTCGCTTCTCCAACGTGTACGGGCCCTTCTCGACGCACAAGAAGAACGCCGTCCCCACGTTCATCAAGGAGTGCCTGATCGGGAAGCCGATCGTCATCTACGGCGACGGTTCGCAGACCCGGGACTTCATCTACGTCGAGGACCTGTGCGACGCGATCCATCGCGCCGCGATCACGGACGGGATCGGCGGGGAGGTCTTCCAGGTGGCCACGGGCGTGGAGACCTCCATCGCCGACGTGGCCGCGCTGGTCCGGGAGGTCGTGGGAGCCGACAACGAGATCCGGTTCGAGCCGAAGCGCCCCGGCGAGGTGTACCGCAGCCGGGCGGACATCGGGAAGGCCCGCGCCGTGCTGGGGTTCGATCCTGCCGTCGATCTGCGAGGCGGAGTGGACCGCACCGCGGAGTGGTATCGGAAGAACTGGTCGCCCGGCGAGGGCTAGACCACGACCCGCCGGGTTCGGCGGAGAACAAGGGCAGCCGCGCCCCATCCCATCGCGGCGACCACGATCGGCAGGGCCGCGCCCGTCGCCCCGGCGAGGCGGAGACCGGCCCGGTCGAACACGATGCCTCCGAGCACCAGGACCGCGATCCCGATCGCCGGTGCCACGGCCAACCGCTCGGCGGTCTTCAACGCCGCTCCGAACATCGCCAGCGTCCAACCAAGGCCCGTCGCCCCCAGTACCGCCAGGGATCCCATCGCCACCAGCGCGAGCTCCAGCGGGGGCACTCGGCCGACCGGCGGCTGGATGGGGGGGAGCCGCCGCGGCGGGGCCGGGCCCCGGATGACCGCGAGTCGGAAGGCCACGTCGGTCTCCGGGTGCGCGGCCGCCCAGGCGTCGTAGGAGACTTCGTTGAAGTGGGGGAGCAACAGGGCCACGGGGTCCTGTCCGTAGGTGACCCGCATGCGCTGGAAGGTGTTCCTGGACAGACCGAATGGCGCCGGACGCTCCGCCAGGTACTGCTCGGGCGAACCCACGAACTCGTAGGTGTGGGCGATCCGCTCGACGGGGAGGTTCGCCCGGAGGGTGTGCAGCATCAGCGAGGCCGTGCTCCAGTCCCTGGTGGAGACCAGGAACACGATCGGACGGTCCACGGGGATCCGGACGGCCTCGAGGTACGCGCCGGCCGTCCTGGCGTCCGCCGCCTGGCCCGGATCGGTCCACGACTTCGTGGCGAACCATTGCTGGTGGGCCACGAAGGCGGAGGCGGCGAGACCGGCCGCCACGACGGCAACGCCCAGCGGGCGGATGTACCTGGCCACGGCCCGGCCGGCCCACAGCAGGGCGAGGCCACCGAGGATCGGCACGGCCAGGCCGAAGGAGAGGAACCGGTGGGCCGGGATCCGCCGGTGCAACCAGGCCTGGCCGACGTAGCCGGCGAACGCCACGATGCACCACGAAAGGAGGAACGCCAGGGCGAAGCGGGCTCGGGTCCGCTCGGTCCGGGTGCCCCCCGAGCGAGCCGGACCGACCAGGGAGGCGGCCCCCACCGCGGCGATCGGCGCGGTGAGACGGAAGTGGTACTTGCCGAGGTCGCGACGGAGCTTCTTCCTGAGCTCGGAAAGGTTGAGGCGTGGGCCCCGCAGGTGGTTGCCCAGGACCAGGAACAGCATGGCCGCGCCCAGGGCGCCGCCTCCGGCCACGGCCTCGCCGACCCGGACCGTCGGCGTGTCGAGGAGCCGGTCCTCTCCGCGCCGCCACCGGGCCCAGGAGTCGGGCACGAAGGCCGCACCCGCCAGCAGGAGCGTGGCGGCCATGAAGGCGAAGAAGGAGAAGTGCGTGGTCACCCCCGCGGCGATCAGGACGACGGCCGGGATCAACGCCCATCGGTCGTCCAGGGCGAAGGCCACCGCCATCGCCGCCGCGATGAACACTCCGGCGGCGAGCATGGTGTCCAGGTAGCCCTCCGGCGTGAGCAGCGTGACGATCGACGTCGACAGGCTCACCGCGAGGGCCACCACCGCGACGTCCCAGACCGGCCGCCGCAGCACCGCGCCGACGAACGCCCCCGCGGCCAGGCCGATCACCGCGGCCAGCACCGCGGGGAAGGCCATGCCGAACCGGAACAGGTCGACCCGCAGGAGGGAGGTGAGGCTCGCCGCCACGATCGGGTAGGCCGGCCGGCCCGACTTCGGGCTGACCGACATGGGCAGTGGTCGGGCGATGTCGGTCACACCGACGTGCTGGGCCAGACGCGTTCGCCACAAGTACTCGGAGCTGTCCCAGCCGATGGGCACGGTGAAGTTCCGCCTCGGAAACACGGACAGGTAGAAGGCCAACACGATCACCGCGACCAGGCCCACCACCACGGTCGCGGCCACCCAGGAACTGGACAGCGGGCGCCGCCGTGAAGGCGCGCCGGGCTTCGGCTCGACGCTCCGGCGCTCCTCGGTTCTCATCCGGATCGAATCCTACCCGCGGGCTCGCCTCGTCCACCGGGGGGAGGCGCTCATTCCAAGTACCCCAACCCCCGGAGGTGCTCCTCGACCTCGTCGGCCTCCCGCTCGTCCAGGTCGCCCGGCCCCGCCGCCCCCGCCCCGGCCCACGCGCCCTGCCGGATCCGGCCCTCGCCCGTCGCGCCAGACACGGGCTCCCCAACCACGGCAGAGCGCACCGAGCCAGCATGGACGACGGAGGGCTCGGCGCCGACGGCGGCGAGGATGGTGGGCGCCAGGTCGACCAGCCGGAACGGCCCGTCCTCGAACCCGCTGGGACGCACCTCCGGGCCGGCGGCGGCGAAGACCCCCTCGATCCGGTGCTCCCCGGAGAGCCAGTCGGCCGGCGCCGCCACCTCCTTGGCATGGCTGAGGCTGTACAGCGGGGCGGCCTCCAGCAGGAGGTCGGGCGCGGCCTCGGCGAAGGGGCCCTTGAACGTCTCCTCCCGCCGCCACACGCGCGCCACGGGCCGCACGCCCGTCGACGGATCGGTGAACGAGCTCACCCGTTCCGCGACCTCGTCCCGGACTCGCTCGTAGTCCGCCGGGTCCACGATGCCGTTCGGTTCACGCCCGGCCAGGTTGACCGAGATCCCCTCGCCGGTGGAGCGGACGCTCGTGTATGCCTTCGTCCGGTGCCAGTCGACCGGCTGGGGGAGGGAGATCCGGCCGTGGAGGCCGAGCACGTCATAGACCTTGCGGGCGACGGTTCGCAACGGTCCCCACTGCATCGGTCCCAGGACCGTGTTCGAAGCGCTCAGCTCGAGGAAGCCGAGGCGCTGTAGCACCCGGTCCAGGTTCAGCGCGTGGGTCACCGATCGGAAGCCGTGGTCGCTCATGAACCAGACCTGGTCGTCCGGGCCGGCCCGGGCGGCCAGGCGCCCCAGCCCCTCGTCGAGCATCCGGTACACGTCACGAACGTGCTCGGCCACGGGCTCCTTGGACAGTTCGGTGTAGTCGGGATGGTCGGGGGACAGGTACTTGGCAAGGCAGTGCTGCACCCGGTCGGTGGAGAAGTACACGCAGCAGGCGACCCTCCAGTCCGTGGTGTCCAAAAGGTGCTCCATGGCCCGCTGGCGGGCCGTGGTCACCTCCACCACCTCCCGGAGGAACGGTTCCGGCCGGTGGCGATAGGTGGTCCAGGACATCCCGTTGATCGGCCAGGGGACGCCGGCCTTCCGGAGGTCCTCGGCCAGGCTCTCCGGATGGGTGAACGGCCGCCACTTGGGCAACACCCCGCCGGCGATGAGCTTGCCCCGGATGGACGGCGGGGGGAAGGCTCGGTCGAGATCCTCCAGGAACGTCCGTTCCCGGATCGAGCGGAAGGTCACCGGGAACTGCCGGGCCCCACCGCGCCCCTCCAGGATGTCGTAGACCCCATGGCCGTCCGGATCCACGCCGGTGAGGAACGACGGCCAGGCCGTCCAGGAGTGCGTGGGGACCGTGGACGTGAGGGTTGTCCGTCCTCCCCGCTGGATGAGGGAGGCCAGGTTGGGGAGGACGCCCCGCTCCAGCAACGGGTCGAGGATGCGCCAGTCGGCGCCGTCCCAGCCGATGAGGAGGATCCGCGAGGGCATGTCAGGAACCAGGGGAGTCTACCGAGCAGGGGAAGGAAGCACCGGATGGAGCCGGGCGGCTTGACAGTCTCTCGATGTCGGACGTAGGCTCCACAATCTCATCGAACGTATGTTCGATTCGATGGGAGGTCCCGTGGCCAAACGGTACGACGAGGACGTGGCGGTGGAGCGAGACGGGGGGATGCCGGCCGCGTTCATGTGGCGAGGGCGCCGGTACGAGGTCCGGGACGTGATCGGGCGATGGAGGATCGAGGGCCGCTGGTGGGAGGACGGGCGGGACCGGGAGTACTGGCGGGTGGAGGCCAGGGGGGGCGCGGTGGTGGACCTGTACGAGGACCGCCGGGGCGGACGGTGGCACCTCGAGCGGCTGTGGGATTAGCCGGGGAGAATCCCGATCCCAGTTCGAGCCGTTTGCGCTCTGGATGTAAGATGCCCCGCTCGTCCAACCGAACCTGTGCGGCACGGGGTTTAGCCGTGAGGCCCCCCGGGGGAGGTGTAGGGGATGAGGTTGCGTCATCTGCTACGCCCGTGCCCTGGTCATCGCGGTCCCTTCCCGGAAAGGAGGAGGCGATGTGAAATCGATCGGACCCATCCTGTGGAGC
>VAYG01000045.1:16114-19941 GCA_005885015.1 Actinomycetota bacterium
AACAGCCACTCACACGAGGAGGATTAGCATGAGGTTGGGATACCTCAAGGGAGTCGCACTCGTCGCGGTCACCGGACTGGTGTTCGTCGCCGGGCCGGCGCTCACGGCCAACGCGACCCCGAACGTGCCCACTAAGTGGAAGTCGGGCCCCACGATCCCGTTCGGGGGCGGGGGGGCTACCCGTTTCGACGGCGCGCTCTACAAGCCGACCAAGAAGGTCTTCTTCCTGGGGTTCAGGCAGGCGGACAACACCACGAGCGGAGAGGTCTGGTCCTACGACGTCGCCGCTGGGACGTTCGCGGACACGGGCAAGGCCATGCCCCTCGCCGTCTCCAACTACCAGATCGCCGCCCTCACCGACGCGAACGGGAAGCTGGGCTTCTACATCTTTGGCGGCCGTGACAACAACGGCAATATCGTCACCAACGTTCAGATCTACTATCCGGCGACCAACACCACCGCCACGGACTCCGCTGATCCCTACCCCGCGTTGTCTCCGTCCGGCTGCACGCCCCTGCCGGCGATGGGTGTGGCCGCGGTGGGCAGCAAGGCGTATGTCCTGGGCGGCGCGGCCTTCACCTCCAGCGGCTGTGCCAACGACGAGCAGACGGACCAGGTGTGGCGGTACAACGCCAAGGCCGCAGCCGGGTCGCGCTGGAAGAAGATGCCCTCGTTGATGACCGCCCGCGGCTACATCACCCCGGCAGTCCTGGGCAACAAGATCTACGCGATCGGCGGCGACCTCAACGAAGCGGGAAGCCTGGTCGCCGTGGACAATGTCGAGTCCTTGACCGTGGGAAGCGGTAGCTGGAACGCAGAGACCAGCCTGCCGGAGCCCTGCGACGAGTCCCAGGCCTTCGCCTTCAGCAGCGGTCCGCTGGCCAACACCATCACGCTGGCCGGGTGCGGGCAGTGGCCGGCCGCCAACGCTGACGTCAACCAGTACGACACGGTGGCCAAGACCTGGTCCCTGTCCGGCAGCCTCGTCGAGGCTCGCCGCAACCAGGCCGGTGTCACGCTGGGGAAGAAGATGTTCATTCTCGGCGGGTACGCCTCCGACGGGTTCACCGCCCTTGCGAGCACCGAGATCGGGAAGTCGGCAGTGTTCGGCGCTCCCGCCACTCGCCATGCGACCAGTGCGGCGAGCCGGAACGCCACCACCAACTAGCAGAACGAAGCTCCTCGAGATGCGGCGCACGAACCACGTGCGCCGCATCTTCTTGTGCCGGTCCGTCCCGGCTTCCCCCGGGACCCTCTGAGCTCTGCCCCTCGCCGCACCCGATCTTCCCGCGGTGGGGGATCCGGCGGTAGAATCGAACAGATGTTCGAGTCCTCCTCGTTCGTCCACCTGAACGTCCGCTCCTTCTTCTCCATGAAGGACGGGGCGTTCTCCCCGGAGGACCTGGCCCTTCGGGCGGCGGAGCTCGGCATGCCGGCGGTGGCCCTCACCGACCGCGACGGGTTGTACGGGGCGGCCCGGTTCGCGGACGCGTGCCGGCGGGTGGGGGTCAAGCCGATCCTCGGGGCCACGCTCACCGATCGAACACCCCGTGGCGACCGCCGGGTCGTCCTCCTGGCGAAGGACGCGGCCGGCTACGGGAACCTGTGCCATCTGATCACCACCGCCCACATGACGGGGGAGCGGGGCGACCCCGCCCTCACCGCGGGACAGGTGTGCGAACGGGCCGAAGGTCAGGTGTGCCTCCTGGGGCCGGAGTCGGGTCCCGGCCGGCTGGCAGCATCAGGCCGGCTCGACGAGGCGGTGGCAGCGCTCGGCCCGTGGCGAGACGCCTTCGGACCCGACCTGTTCCTGGAGGTCCAGCATCGCCTGGAGCCGGACAGCTCGACGGAGATCCGACGGCTCATCCAGGTGGCGGAGCGGGCGGGCGTCCAGGCGGTGGCAACGAACGCCGTGCGATACCTGGTTCCCCAGGACGCGTTCCTGGCCGACGTCCTCGAATGCATGCGGGAGCTCGTCCCGCTCGCCGCCCACCACGTCTCCCGGCGCAACGCGGAGGGATTCCTCAAGCCGTCCGCCGCGATGCGGGCGTTGTTCGCCGGGCGCCGCGACGTGTGCGATGGCACCCTCGACATCGCCGAACGCTGCGAGTTCGACATCGGCCTCGGGAGGATCCACTTCCCGCAGTTCCCCACGCCGCCCGGACGCAGCGCGGGGTCGGTCCTCGCCGAGCGGTGCTGGCGCGGCATGGGAGACCGAGGGATGAAGCCCACCCGGGAGGTCCGTGACCGCCTGGACCACGAGCTCGCCCAGATCCAGACGATGGGGTACGCCGCGTACTTCCTGACGGTCGCCGACATCTGCGCGGACATCCGGGCCATGGGGATCCGCACCGCGTGCCGGGGGTCGGCGGCCGGATCGCTGGTGTGCTACCTGACCCGCATCTCCGACGTGGACCCGATCCGCCACGGGTTGCTGTTCGAGCGGTTCATCAATCCGCTCCGCGACGAGCTGCCGGACGTCGACATCGACGTGGAATCGGCCCGCCGGAAGGAGGTGTACGACGCGATCCTCTCCCGGCACGGCGACGACCGCTGCGCCTGCGTGACCATGGTGGACACCTACAGGGCCAGGGGGGCCATCCGGGAGGTGGGCAAGGCGCTCGGCCTCCCGGAGGGAGAGGTGGACCTCGCCGCCAAGGCCTTCCCCCACATCGGGGCCCATCACGTCCGGGAAGCCATGTCGAAGCTCCCGGAGCTCGACGGGTTGAACCTCGACGCCGGGCAGCTCGACCTCCTGTTCCGGGTGGTGGAACGGCTGAACGGGTTCCCCCGGCACCTGGCCCTGCATCCCTCGGGGGTCGTCCTGTCCGGCCACGACCTCCCGGACCGCGTCCCGGTGGAACGGTCATTCGAGGGGTACCGCATGGTCCAGGCGGACAAGGACGACGTGGAGCTCCTCGGGCTGCTCAAGCTCGACGTCCTGGGGGTGCGGATGCTCTCGGCCATGCACCACGCGCTGGACGAGATCGCTCGGACGGAGGGGGAGAAGATCGACCTCGACGACGTGCCCGTCGACGATCCGAAGACGTTCGACCTCATCCAGGCCTCGGACACCCTGGGGTGCTTCCAGATCGAGTCGCCCGGCCAGCGCGAGCTCCTCCAGAAGTTCCAACCGACCGAGTGGTCGGACCTGATCACCGACATCTCGTTGTTCCGGCCGGGCCCGGTCAAGTCCGACATGGTCACGCCGTTCCTGAACCGCCGCCACGGCGTCGAACGAGAGGCCTATCCGCATCCCTCGTTGAAGCCGGCGCTCGAGGAGAGCCACGGCGTGGTCGTCTACCACGAGCAGGTCATGAAGGTGCTCCAGGCCGTAGCCGGCTACGACCTCTCCGAGTGCGACCGCATCCGCCGCCACCTCGCCGACGAGATCGAGGTCGAGGCCATCGAGCCCGACTTCCTTCGGCGGGCGGCCGCGCAGGGAGTCCCCGACCGGATCGCCCGGGAGATCTGGCACGACATCCTCCAGTTCGCCTCGTTCGGCTTCTGCAAGGCGCACGCCGCGGCGTTCGCCGTGCCCACCTACCAGTCCGCCTGGCTCAAGGCCCACTATCCGGCTCACTTCCTCGCCGGGGTGCTGACCCACGAACCGGGCATGTATCCGCGGCGCCTGATCCTTCAGGACGCCCGCCGCCATGGCATCCCCATCCTCCCGTTGGACGTGAACCGGAGCGAACCCGAGTACACCGTCGAACCGGTCGGCGGCGTCGAGGGCGACGGCGCCAGCCACGGCATCCGGCTCGGGCTGAAGGACGTCCACGGCATCTCGGACGGGGAGATCGACTCGATCCTGAGGGCCCGGTCCG
>VAYG01000046.1 GCA_005885015.1 Actinomycetota bacterium
GAGCACACCGCCCGGCCGTCTGTTCGGTGTGAGGCGGCGGATCTCGGTGATCGTGGTCATCGCTGGGGCCATGCTGGCTTCGCTCGATGGCACAGCCCAGGCCAAGGGAGACGGCTTCTTCGTGATCCGCGGCCCGGGTCTGGCACATCCCATCGTCCTGCGCGATCCGGCGGAAGTGGCGTCGTTCTTCTGGGGAGCGGGCACCGGTGAGTGGGTCCGGATGGATCCACCCCAGGGTGCGCGCAAGCTTGGCCCGCGATACGAGGTCCGCGGCGTTTACTGGGACACCGGCCAGCCTCGCCGGACGATCCGGCAGGTCCTCTACCCTCGAGCCGAGGGTGGGCGGCACGGCATGTGGGTCTTCACCCCGGATGGTCAGCGCTGGTACGGAGGGATGGCCGTGCAGCCCGGTTGGTTCATCCTGAGCGTGGATGCCCAGAAGGTGCTGGAGATCCACGGGTTCGGCGATGGCGCTTCCCCACCGGCTTCCGCGGGGCACTTCCGGCCGGCCTGAAGAAGAGCTTCTAGCTCCCCTTCCTTTTCTTGTTGGCAGGCTTCTTCGCGGACGGCGTCGGCGCCGGCTGATCCGACAGGTGCTTGACCGTCAGCGACATGTTCCCGTTCATGCGGATCTCGTTGCCGGGCAGCCCGGGGAGTTCGGGAAGGCCCTTGATCCGAACATCCATGTCGATGGTGCCGTTGGCGGAGCCGTTGACCAGAGCGCCGTGGGCGAGGTCGAGCCAGGAGATCTCCGTGACCTTCGCGCTGCCGCCGAAGATCATCTTGGCCCCCTTGGGCAGCCCGGAGAAGTCGGAGCTCCCCCCCACGGCCTTGGCCAGCTGGTCGAGGTCGATGGAGAAGTCCAGCGGCAGCTCGATGGTGCTGGAGATCACCGCGGCGCGGACGCCGTCCACGGTCTCGTAGCGAAGGAACAGGTTCTTCGTCACGTAGTGCAGATGGCCGGAACCGAACGGGAAGTCCTGATCGAACGTCTTCGTCCAGAAGTCACCCGGCTTCACCGGGTGGTCGGGCAGCAACGGCATGAACTGGTCGCTGCCCGGGAACATCGACCCGGGGTTGTCGCCGTTCAGCAGCGCCATGTTGCCGGCCGTCAACACCCGTCCGTCCTTGGCCACCCTGATCGTGAAGGGGGGAGGAAGGGCCGCTGGCGTCCGCCGGCCGTTGACCTTGCTGGTCATGCTCTCGATCCGCATCTGGATCATGGCCACGCCATCGGCGTTCACCGACAGAACCCTCCACGAGACGATCTCGGTTGCGGAGACGTTGAACGGAACCTGCTCGCTGCCCGCGACGACGGAGCCGTTGAACGACATGCCGAGCTGGTACCGGAACGTCTGATCCTTGGCCAGCGCCAGGGAGAACGTGGTTCCGCTGGCCGATCCGGAGCGGTTCATGACGAGGTACGCGCCCACGCCCGCCACCAGGAGGAAGGCGAGCACGAAGGCCAGCGGCTTTCGGGGCGCCGAGAGCTGCTGCCGGCCCGAGTCGGCGCCGTAGGCCCAGGTCTGGGTCAGGACGGAGGTGGCCGACGGTGGGTCCAGCACGGCGACGGCCGACGCGGGGTGTTCGGCGGGGCCGACCGGAGGCGCCGGCGGGAAGGCAGGCCCGGAGGGCGAGGCCCACTGCCCCGAAGCCCCCGGCGGCGCCACTTCGCCGGGCCCCGGGCTGGGGTTCGCGGGAACGTGCTCCTCCATTGCCCCCTCCTGGGCGGTGGGCCCGACCGGACCAAGCCCGAGCCGAGCCTCGGAACTACCTAACCATCGACCCGCCGAGCAGGGGTCTTTACCCGGATCCGTGTGAGAACATCGTGGGCCGTGCCCGGGATCGACCTGCACACCCACACGTTCTACTCCGACGGGACGTTCACGCCCCGCGACCTCATGACGCTGGCCCGCGAACGCGGCCTGGACGTGGTCGCCGTTACCGACCACGACACCACCGTCGGCCTGGCGGAGGCAGAAGCGGCCGCGGAACCGTTGGGGATCGAGCTGGTCCCCGGCGTCGAGTTCTCCACCGTGCGGGATGGGGAGGGGATGCACATCCTGGCCTATTTCGTGGACCCGTCCGATCCCGGCTTGAAGGAAGAGCTGGAGCGCCTGCAAGCGGACCGGTTCACCCGGGGGGAGCGGATGGTGGCGCGGCTCCAGGAGCTCGGCTACCCGATCAGCTTCGACCGTGTCCGGGAGATCGCCCAGGGAGGGAACATCATCCGCCCGCACGTGGCGCAGGCCCTCGTCGAGGCGGGGGTGGTGCCCTCGGTCAAGGACGCCTTCTCCGACGAGCTGATCGGCTCGGGCGGCAAGGCGTACGTGGAGAAGCACGCGCTGCACCCTGTGGATGCCCTGCGGCTGATCCATGGCGCGGGCGGGGTCTGTGTCCTCGCCCACCCCGGGACCTGGCGCGAGGCTTCGCCCGTGCCGGTGCAAGCGATCGATGAGCTGGTCGAGGCGGGACTCGACGGCATCGAGGCCTCTCACCCGGAGCACACCCCCGAGATGGAGCTCCAGTACGTCCAGATGGCCGAGCGGTGGGGCCTCATCTGGACCGGGTCATCGGATTGCCACGGCACGCGCTACGACCCGGTTCGGCTGGGGTCTCGGACCACGCCACCCGATCAGTTCCAGCGGCTGAAGGCCCGGGCCGCGGAGCTCGGTTCCCGCGCCCGGCCCTGAGCCCAGCCTTCTCCTCGGTTGCGAACGCGATGGCCGTGGTGCTGTAGTGCGGCCATGCTGATCGAGAACGAGTTCACCGTGAAGGCGCCCCTCGACCGGGTGTGGACCTACATGCTCGACGTGGCGAATCTTGCGCCCTGCGCGCCGGGGGCGGAGCTGACCGAGGTGGTCGACGACCGGACGTGGAAGGGGAAGCTCAACGTCAAGGTCGGGCCGATCTCGATGTCGTTCGCCGGGACCGTGGTGCTCCAGGAACGGGACGACCAGAGCCACCGGGCCGTGTTGAAGGCCGAGGGCCGCGAACAACGGGGCAGGGGGGCCGCCACGGCTGTGGTGACCTCCCGCATGGAGCCGGTGGAGGACGGGACCCGGATCAACATCCAGACAGACCTGACCATCACCGGGGCCGCCGCCCAATACGGCCGGGGCATGATCGGCGACATCTCCCAGCGGATGACCGGGGATTTCGCCCGGTGCCTGGGGGAGCGATTGTCCGCGCCGCCGGCCGGGTCGGATCCGGCGGCTGTGGCCTCCTCCGGCCCGGTTGGATCGGCTCCGGCGGCAGCCGCCCAGCCCGTGAAGGGCATCCGTCTCGCCGTGTGGGCGCTGTGGCGGGCAGTGGTCCGCTTCTTCCGGCGGCTGTTCGGGCGCTCGTCCTGAGCCCCTCCCGGCACGCGGGCTTGCTTTTTCGAGAAATCGGGGCGTAGAAACAGCATCGAGCCGGCACTTCCCTCTGGCCGGCACGTCCTGATGAAGGAGGCGTGAATGCTCCCGGCACGGTTCGACTATCAACGGCCGGAGACACTCGAGGAAGCTCTCTTCCTGCTGGATCGCTACGGCGAGGACGGCAAGATCCTGGCAGGAGGGCAGAGCCTCATCCCGCTGATGAAGCTGCGGTTCGCGTCCCCGGCCTATCTGGTCGACATCAATCGCATCCCCGGGCTGGGAGACATCAAGGAGTCCGGCGGCAAGCTCGTCCTCGGCGCGCTGGCCCGCCACAACGAGATCGCGGACTCCGATGTGATCACGGCCAGGTACCCGCTGGTCGCCTCGGCCGCGCCGCAGATCTCGGACCCCATCGTCCGCAACCTGGGCACCGTGGGCGGGTCGCTGTCGCACGCGGACCCGGCCGGCGACTGGGGCTCGGTGATGCTGGCCTTGGGGGCGGAGGTGGTGGTGCGCAGCTCGAGCGGCGACCGGACGCTCGTCATCGACGATTTCCTCCGGGACACCTTCACCACGGACCTTCGCCCCAACGAGCTGCTCGTCGAGGTCCGGGTGCCCGCCCCGAGCCCCCACTCGGGCGGGGCCTACCTCAAGCTGGAGCGGAAGGTCGGCGACTTCGCCACGGTGGGGGTGGCGGTGCAACTGGCCCTGAACGACGGTCACGTGGCGACCGCGGGGATCGGCCTGACGGCCGTGGGCCCCAAGAATCTCCGGGCCCGGGACGCCGAGGAGAGCCTGGCGGGGGCCGAACCCGGCGATGCGGCCTTTGCCAAGGCTGCCCGCCTGGCCGCGGCGGCGGCCCAGCCGCAATCCGACGTCCGGGGGAGCGCGGATTACAAGCGGCACGTCGTGGAGGTCTTCGTCCGCCGGGGGCTCGCCCGCGCCAACCAGATGGCGAAGGCATGAGGGGGGAGGGGCCATGCAGATCACGGTGACGGTCAACGGCACGGAACGAACCGCCGACGTCGAGCCCCGGTTGCTCCTCGTCCACCTGATCCGCGAGGTGTTCGGGCTGACGGGCACGCACGTCGGGTGCGACACGACCAACTGCGGCGCCTGCACGGTCCGGCTGGACGGGACCCCGGTGAAGTCCTGCACCCTGTTTGGGGTCCAGGCGGATGGGCGCTCGGTCACCACGGTGGAGGGGCTGGCGACCAACGGGCAGCTCCACCCGATCCAGGCGGCGTTCAAGGAGGAGCACGGGCTGCAATGCGGCTTCTGCACCCCGGGCATGATGCTCACCGGGGCCGCGCTCCTGGAGAAGACGACCGATCCCACCGAGGACGACGTCCGGTGGGCGATCTCCGGCAACCTCTGCCGGTGCACGGGTTACATGAACATCGTCAAGGCCATCCAAGCCGCGGGGCGGGCCATGCAGGACGAGAAGGCCCCCGAACCCGCCGGCGCGGCGAGCTGAGGAGGGGTCCGACATGGCAACCGAGGCCACCGAGATCCGCGGGGTCGGCCACTCCGTCAAGCGGAAGGAGGACGACCGCTTCATCCGGGGCAAGGGAACGTACGTGGACGACGTGAAGTTGCCCGGGATGCTGCACATGGCCATCCTCCGGAGCCCCTTCGCCCACGCCCGGATCCGATCGATCGACACGTCGAAGGCCGGAGCGCTGCCCGGCGTGATCGCCGTGGTGACCGGCGAGCTGATGGCACAACACAAGCTGGCGTGGATGCCGACCATCTCCGCGGACACCCAGGCGGTGCTGGCCACCGACAAGGTGCGGTTCCAGGGACAGGAGGTGGCCGCGGTCGTCGCCGAGGATCCGTACATCGCCAAGGATGCGCTCGAGCTGATCGAGGTGGACTACGAGCCCCTCGAGGCGGTGGTAACTCCGCAGCGGGCCCTTGAAGCGGGCGCGCCGGTGATCCGGGACGACAAGGAGGACCAGAAGGACAACCACATCTTCCATTGGGAGTCGGGGGACAAGGAAGCAACCGACAAGGCGTTCGCCCAGGCAGATCTGACCGTGTCGCTCGACACGTTCTACCCCCGGTCGCACCCTGCCCCTCTCGAGACGTGCGGGTGCGTGGCGGACCTGAACCCCGCCACCGGCCAGGCCACCATCTGGATGACCTCCCAGGCCCCCCATGCCATCCGGACGGTGTTCGCCCTGGTGGCCGGGCTCCCGGAGGAGAACATCCGGATCATCTCCCCCGACATCGGGGGCGGGTTCGGCAACAAGGTCCCGGTCTACCCCGGCTACGTGGTGGCCACGGCCGCCTCGCTCCTGCTGGGGCGGCCGGTGAAATGGATCGAGGAACGCAGCGAAAACCTCATCTCCACCGGGTTCGCCCGCGACTTCTACATGAAGGGCGAGCTGGCCCTGAAGCGAGACGGGACCATGCTGGGCCTCCGGGCCTCGCTCCTGGCCGACGAAGGCGCCTTCCACGCGGACGCGCAGCCCTCGAAGCTGAAGGTTGGGCTGTTCCACATCGTCACGGGCTCCTACGACTTCCCCGCGGCGCACGTCGTCGCCGACGGCGCGTACACGAACAAGGCGCCCGGGGGCGTGGCCTACCGGTGCTCGTTCCGGGTGACCGAGGCCTCCTACCTGATCGAGCGCCTTGTGCAGAACGCCGCATACGAGCTGGGGATGGACCCGGCCGACCTCCGGCTGAAGAACTTCATCAAGCCGGATCAGTTCCCATATCGCTCCGCGACGGGCTTCGTCTACGACTCCGGGGACTATCACCGGGCCGCCAAGCTGGCGATGGAGAAGCTCGGATACGACGAGCTGCGCAAGGAGCAGGAGCGGGCCAGGGACGAGGGAAAGCTCCTCGGGGTGGGGATGGCCTCGTTCACCGAGATCGTGGGAGCGGGGCCGTCCGCCGACTACGACATCCTCGGCCTCAAGATGAACGACGGCGCCGAGCTGCGCATCCATCCCACGGGCAAGGCGATCCTCAAGCTCAGCGTGCAGACCCAGGGCCAGGGGCACGAGACGACGTTCGCCCAGATCGTTGCCGAGGAGCTGGGGATCCAACCCGAGGACGTCAAGGTCATGCACGGCGACACGGACAACACGCCGTACGGGCTGGGCACGTACGCCTCGCGGTCGACGCCGGTCTCCGGCGCGGCCACGGCCATGGTGTCCCGCAAGGTCCGGGAGAAGGCGACGAAGATCGCGGCCCATCTGCTGGAGGTTGCGGAGGAGGACGTCCAGTTCGAGAAGGGCCGCTTCTTCGTCAAGGGCGCGCCCGACCGCGCCAAGACCATCCAGGACGTTGCCTTCGCCGCGTACACGAACTTCCCGGCGGGGACCGAGGCGGGCCTGGAGGGCGTGCACTACTACGACCCGCCGAACCTGACATTCCCGTTCGGCACCTACCTGGTGGCCGTCGAGGTCGATCCCGATACGGGCGAGTGGAACGTGCGGCGGGTGGTGGCGGTGGACGACTGCGGCGTCCGGATCAATCCGATGATCGTCGAGGGGCAGCTCCACGGGGGGCTGACAGAGGGGTTCGGCATCGCCAAGATGCAGCTGATCACCTTCGACGAAGCCGGCAACTGCATCGGGTCGAACTTCATGGACTACCTGCTGCCGACGGCGTGGGAGACGCCGAGGTTCGAGCTCGGCGAAACGGTCACGCCTTCGCCACACCATCCGATCGGGGCGAAGGGGGTCGGGGAGTCGGCGACGGTGGGGTCGCCGGCGGCGTTCGTCAACGCGGTGATCGACGCGCTGGCCCACCTGGGGGTCCGCAACATCGACATGCCGCTCACCTCGTCCAAGGTGTGGGAGGCCATCCAGCAATCCAGCGCGGGGGCGCCGGCGGGATGACACAGCGGGCGGCCGGCTCGAACGCCGTCGAGTTGACGGGCGAGCTCTCCGCGCGAGGCGAGCCGTATGTCTTGGCCACGGTGGTGTGGCGGCGCTCGCCGTCGTCCGGTCAGGTCGGGTCCAAGGCGGTCATCACGGCCGACGGCCGGAGCCGTGGGTGGCTGGGCGGGGCGTGTGCCGAGCCCGCGGTGGTGGCCGAGGCTCGGCGGGCGCTGGCGGAGGGCACCCCGCGGCTGATGCTCCTTGGGACCCCCGACGAGCTGGCAGGCGAGCACCGTGCCGGCGTGGTGACGGTGCCCATCGCGTGCCAGAGTGAGGGCGCCCTGGAGGTGTACGTGGAACCCGTCGTTCCCGCTCCTCATCTCGTGGTGATCGGCCGGTCTCCGGCTGCGGAGGCGCTGGCCGGCATGGGGGAAGCGCTCGGCTGGCGGACCCAGCTGGTCGCGGCGGAGGAGACGATGGGGAGCGACTTCGACGCCGCGGGCGTGGCCGACCGCTCGTTCGTCGTCATCGCCACCCAGGGCCATTTCGACGAGGCCGCGCTGGAACGGGCCCTGGGCTCCGACGCCGCCTACGTGGGGCTGGTGGCCTCCGCCAGGCGGGCCGAGTCGGTCAAGGGCTACCTGCGGGATCGGGGGGTTGATCAGGCGCAGCTCGATCGGATCCACGCGCCCGCCGGCCTCGACCTCGGCCACGTTCGTCCGGAGGAGATCGCGGTGGCGATCCTGGCCGAGCTGGTCCAGCTCAAGGCCAAGGGCCTGGCCGGCGGGGTCAAGGGTGCGGCGATCTCGGCCGGGCACGAAGCCGTCGACCCGGTGTGCGGGATGACGGTCCGCGTGTCCGACGCCGGGCACCGCGTGGTCCACGACGGCGTTACGTACTACTTCTGCTCGGCCGGCTGCCGCGCCGCGTTCGAGAAGGACCCCGCCTCGTTCCTCTCCGTCCCGGGCGGATGAGAGACTGAGGGCATGGAGAACGAAGAGCGCCAGCAGCTGGCCGAGGACGAGAAGCTCCTGCGCCGCGCGGAGAAGGCGCTCACCGAGATCAAGGTCGCGCAAGGGCTGTCCGAGCCGCACGCCGGCGTCCTCGCTGCATTGCGCATCCGGTTGAAAGGGGACCCGGGCAAGTCGCTGGAGGACTTGATGGACGCCGCGGGCGATCTGGGCGGCCCTGACCTCAAGGACCTGATGTCGAAGGGCGAGCAGCCGAAGAAGTCGCTGGACGACATCCTGGCCCAGAAACCGAAGCCCAAGCCCGACTGGCCAAGCGGGTAGCTTGCTGGCGCGTTCGACCACATCGGAGGCTCACGCCGCCCAGCGGGAGAGGGACACACACAATGGGATCACCTCATGATTGGGAGATGGTGGCGGCATGGCCGAGACACCATTGCCCCTCAGGTGGGGCTGTAGGCCACAGTGGCGTAGTCGGAGCCGCTTCCGGATCCGAAGCTATTCCCGGTTACGAACACTCTGGACCCGTCGGGGCTCACCCCCAGGGCGGTGGCCGCGTCGTAGCCATTCCCGGGGCCGTCGTAGCGCCTGAGCCACAGCCGCGCCCCGGTGGCAGCGTCATAAGCCACGGTGGCGTAGTCTCCATCGGCCCTCCGCACCGTGCTGAACCCCGTCACGAACACCGTGTACCCGTCGGGGCTCACTCCCAGGGCGGTGGCCTCATCATAGTCATTGGCTGGGCCGTTGTAGCGGCGCACCCATAGCCGGTGCCCGGTGGACGCGTCATAGGCCACGGTAGCGTAGTCGGGGGCGAAAATCGATCCGCTGACTCCGGTCACGAACACGGAGGACCCGTCCGGGCTTACCCCCAGAGCCGCGGCCTCGTCATAGCTATCCGCCGGGCCCTTGTAGCGCTTCAACCACAGCCGGTCCCCCGTGGAGGCGTCATAGGCAATGGTGGCGTAGTGTTCGGTGTTCCACGGCGCGTCGCTGGTTCCGGTCACGAACACCATGGACCCGTTGGGGCTCACCCCCAGGGCCACGGGGATGTCGTAGCCGTTCGCTGGGCCGTTGTAGCGGCGCACCCACAGCCGGTGCCCGGTGGAGGCCTCATAGGCCACGGTGGCGTAGTCGAAGACCCCCCCGTCCGATTGCGAGCTGCATCCGGTCACGAACACCGTGGACCCGTCGGGGCTCACCGCCAGGGCGGTGGCAACATCCTCGTTGTAGCCGGGGCTACCGTAGCGGCTCGCCCACAGCCGGTGCCCGGTGGAGGCGTCATAGGCAATGGTTTCATACTCCCCACTGCTCTCTCCGGTGACGAACACCATAGACCCGTCGGGGCTCACCCCCAGGGCGGTGGCGACGTCGTAGTACCCCGGGCCGCTGTGGCGGCGCACCCACAGCCGGTCCCCGGTGAAGGCGTCATAGGCCACGGTGGCGTAGTCGACAGCGCTGCCCCCGGTCACGAACACCATGGACCCGCCGGGGCTTACCGCCAGGGCGGTGGCCGTATCAAGGGAGCTATCCCCCGGGCCCATGTAGCGGCGCACCCACAGCCGATGCCCGGTGGAGGTCTCGTAGGCCACAGTTTCGTAGTCGGGATAACCCGTCGATCCGGTGCTCTTTCCTGTGACGAATACCATGGACCCGTCGGGGCTCACCCCCAAGGCGGTTGCCTGGTCCCAGTCATTTGCTGGGCCGTTGTAGCGGTGCACCCAGAGCTCCTCACCCGGGGTGGTCAGCCTGGCTGGGACTCCACGCGAGGCGCGAAGGCCCG
>VAYG01000180.1 GCA_005885015.1 Actinomycetota bacterium
CGCCGGTCGGAACCGAGCCAGGCCGTACGTGTCCACAAGCACGATACGGTCGAGACGATCGCTGTGGTCGACGGCGAACCGGGCAGCAAGGGCGCCTCCTGCCGTGTGCCCCACCAGCACGGGCGGCGTCGCGCAGGTCTCGCTGATGAGTTCGCCCAGCCACCTCAGGACGGTGTTGAGGTCGGGGGCGCCATCGGACAGCTCCGAAGCCCCCGAACCGGGCAGGTCGGGCGCGATGACATGGTGCGTCGTCACCAGGTCCGGGATCACTCGGATCCACACGGCCGCGAACTCGCCCGGGGCGGGCAGCAGAACGATCGGCGGGCCGTCACCGCCCTCGAGCACGGCGGTCGACACGCCGGCCACCTCCAGGCGTCGGTCCATGACGGGGAGGCCTGCCAGCAGGCGCTCGCGGACGCCCCGGTTCCCATCCCCGACCCGGGGGCTAGCCCGAGTGTGCGCCGTAGCCATGGTCGCCTCCCTAATCGGGAATTCTCCCCAGGCGACGAGGCCGTGCTCCATCGCGAACAGGGTCGCTCCGGCCCGGGTCGACACCCCGATCTTGGCGTAGGCGTTCTGGATGTGCCGGTCGACGGTCTTGACCGAGATGCCGAGCGCGCGGGCGACCTGCTTGGTCTGATTGCCGCGGGCCAGAAGCTTCACGACTTCGGCCTCGCGTTCGGTAAGGCCCGCCGGCCGTTCGATCTTCGGCGCCCGCTGCCCCGACGCCTCGATCACGGCAGCGGCAGCGTCGACGTCAAGCCTTCGGGCGCGCGCTTCCTCGCCGAGGAGCTGGGCGGCCTCGCCGGGCGAGCGGGCAGGCCGGTGCGGTCGCGGCTCGGTCATGGCGTGATAGGCATCGGCGGCGGCGATCAGGCGGGCCGGCCGACCGATCTCCGCGGCTGCCGCTCCCCGGTGGTAGCCAGAGCCGTCCAGTCGCTCGTGGTGGAATGCGGCGGCAGGTGCGAGTCCTGCAAGGAACGCCGACCGGGTGATGACGCGCTCGGAGTGGTATGCGTGCAGCCTGACTCGCTCCCAGTCATCCGGCGTCAGCGGACCGGCCTTGTTCCAGATGCGGACCGGAACGGCGACCCGACCCAGGTCATGGACGAGGGCCCCGCGAACCGTCGTCGCCAAGCCGCTTGCGTCCAGACCGCAGAGTCGGGCCGCGGCCCCCGCCAGCTCGGCGACTCCTCTCGAGTGACCGACCAGGTACGGGGAGGCGAGATCGGCGAAGTCACCCATCGCCGCCAAGGCCCTCTCGATGGCCTCGCCCTCCAGTGTGAGCTGGGGGGACGGCTCGCTGGCGAGTACGTCGGCCCACGCGGACGCCTCATCGTCCAGCGTGAGGACTCCTCTCGCGTCTTCCACAACCCGATCCGCGATGGCCGGATCGAAGGCGCCCCCCGCCCGCTCGCGGATCACCCGAGCCGCGAACTCGGGGCCTCCCAGCATCCGCTGGAAGGCGGCGTCCCGGGCCACATGAACGATGCGCACCGCGAGCGGAACTTGCTCGCGCTTGGCCCGACCGGGAATTCCCTTGCCGTCCCAGCGCTCACCGCCGTAGGCGAACAGCCGGGACATCCGCCCCGGGAGCCCGAGTCGGTGGCTCAGCATCTCCCCGACCTCGCAGATGGCAGCCACAACTCCCTTGAACCCCCGGGCCAGCTTCGGAAGCCCGCGTGCCACCTGCAACGCGCGCGTCAACGGCGGGCCACCCGGGGGTGCGAGGGCACGGAGCATCCCCGCCGCCATCTCTGATCGAGACCCGTATCTGGTCGGCGTCGCGTACGTCGTCAGCGCGTCATCCGCGCCGAAGATCTCGGTGCCGACGTCTGCGGGGGCCGTGCACCCGACGTAGAACAGCAGGCACCCGTAGTAGGCCTGGGCCGCGGTCTCAGCATCGACGCCCAAGCGCTCACACAGCCGCATGCCGACCAGCGTGCTGTGCAGACCGTGCTCGAGGGGTACACCGATGCCCAGATCCGTGGCCAGCGACATCGCCGCGATGACCTCCGCGGCTCGGACCCGCCCCTCTCGTGCCAGTGAGGCTCCTGGCAGGTCGCGGCCGTTGTCTACTGACCCTTCGGTCGCCGTTCGTGTACCTCCTCAGGCTCGACCGACCATGGCGCCGCCCCTGACTAGATCCGGAACCCAAGCGCCCGGTTTCGGTCATGCTAGCCCGCTGGGCGGAGCTCGGCCGCCCGATGCCGGCCTCGTCCCCTTTTCCATTCGGGCTTCATTCACAGGACACGACTCCAGGAACGCGAAGCAACCCAGATCCCGGTTCCCGCCTTGCTTGGGTTCGTACGCCAATCCGTCCGCGTTGGGGTCTATCAGCGTTGTTCTCATGGGTTCGATTCCAGTCCGCCTCCGCTACCAGGGTTTGACGTCAGCACCCTACCCAACCACGATTCGTGGCTCCGTCGATCCCCGCCTCGACCTAGGAGAGAAAGCTCTCGGCGTCATCCCCTTGTAGTCGTAGGAACCGGCCGCATTCTCTGGATCCACTTCCATCCCACAGACGGGATCCATCTCCACGGCAATCTCCTCTCTTCCGATGACGCGTTATCCGAGCTTCGCCAGTTTCAGCAGCAGCGGGTCGATGACGACCAGCACGCTTGAGCTGGACATCGACAGGGCGGCGATCTCCTGTCGGAGCGTGAGGGCCGAGCGAGGCGAACACCCCGCCGGCGATGGGCCCAGCGAGTTGTACCCGACGGCCCACCCGAGCTGCCGCATCGTCCGAACGGTGGCCCTGGACAGCGTCAGGCTCGGAACCTGCGAAGCCTGAGCGAATTCGAGACGACCGACACTGACGAGAAAGCCATGGCCGCCCCGGCCAAGATCGGGTTCAGGAGCCCGGCCGCCGCCAAGGGGATCAACACAACGTTGTAGCCGAAGGCCCAGCCCAGGTTCTGGACGATGGTCCGGAAGGTCCGACGGGAGAGCCTGATGGCGGTGACCACACCCCTCAGGTCGCCGCTCATCAGGGTGAGGTCCGAGGCCTCGATAGCCACATCGGCACCGGTCCCGATGGCAATTCCCAGGTCGGCCTGGGCCAGGGCCGGCCCGTCGTTGATGCCGTCGCCGACCAATCCCCGCCTCCCGGCCGATGGCCTCCGCGGTGGTGCGGTTGTCACCGGTGATCATGACCACCTCGATGCCAAGCCCGTGCAGGGCCCGGATGGTATCCGCAGCGTTCGGCTTGAGTGTGTCGGCCACAGCCAGGGCTCCCCGGGCCTTGCCTCCCCAACCCACCCAGACCACGGTCCTGCCCTCGGCCTGCATCCGACCGGCCTCCTCGGCCAGCCATTCCGGGACCTCGGACCCGCCCGCCTCCATGAATTGACGCCGGCCCACCAGGACCTCCTCGCCCTCGACCCGCGCCCGGACCCCCAGGCCGGCCGCGGACCGGAAGTCAAACGCGTCGGGGATGGCCACGTTCCTGTCGGTGGCGCCGTCGACGACGGCCCTGGCGATGGGGTGCTCGCTGGACGTCTCGGCCGCGGCGCCCCAGGCCAGCGCGGCCTGATCGCCAGCGACCCCGACCAGCCGCATCCGACCTTCGGTGAGCGTGCCAGTCTTGTCGAAGACCACGGTGCCGATGCGCCGGGATCGCTCAAGGACCTCGCCGCCCCGGATCAGGACGCCGAGCTGGGCGCCCTTCCCCGTCCCGACCATAATGGCGGCGGGCGTGGCCAGACCCATGGCGCACGGGCAGGCGATGATCAGCACCGCCACGGCAGGAACGATGGCGTCTCGCGCAGTCCCGGTGGCGGCGAGCCAGCCGATCGCGGTGACGGCGGCGATCCCAATGACGATGGGGACGAACACACCGGAGATCCGGTCCGCCAATCGCTGGATGTGCGCCTTGTTGCTCTGCGCCTCCGACACGAGCTTCACGATCTGGGCGAGCGCGGTGTCGCTCCCCACTCGAGTCGTTCTGATCAAGAGCGAGCCGTCGACATTCAGGGTCGCGCCGGTGACATCGTCGCCCTCGCCCTTCTCCACCGGCACCGACTCACCAGTGAGCATGGACTCGTCCACGGTCGAGGCGCCCTGCTCGACCACCCCGTCTGTGGGAATCTTCTCGCCGGGGCGGATACGGACCAGGTCCCCCACCTTGACCTCGTCGACCAGCATCAGGAATTCGCGCCCGCCTCGGACCACGTGCGCATCCTTCGCGCCCAACTCCAGCAGCCGCCTGATGGCCTGGGACGCCCGGCCCCGAGCGCGGGACTCGAGGTACTTGCCGAGCAGGAGGAACGCGATGATCAGCGCGGCCGTGTCGAAGTAGGTGTCCTGGCCGGCGAACAGGGCCCACACCGAGTACAGGTAGGCCGTGAGGGTGCCCAGGGCGATGAGTGTGTCCATGTTCGCGCCGAAGCTCCTGGCCCTGTGAGCCGCGCCCTCCAGGAACGGCCAGCCAGCCCAGAACTGCACCGGCGTGGCCAGGACCAGGGCGGCGACCCTGGCCCAGTCGGTGTGCATGCCGAATATCGAGAGCATCATGACCGCAACACCGAGCGGCCAGGCCACCCACACTCTTCGTAGCCAGGCTCGTTCCTCCTCGCGGGCGGGGTCGGGCCGATCCCGGTGGACCTCGATGTCGTAGCCGCGAGCCTGGACGGCCGACCGCAGCGTCTCGAAGGTCGCCGCGTCCTCCGCCAGGCGCACCGCCGCCTCTGCGGTGGCCAGGTTCACCCGGCACTCCAGCACCCCTGGCTGCTTGAGCAGCGTCTTCTCCACCCGCTGCACGCACGACCCGCAGGTCATGCCGGAGACGTCGAGCAGCAGCTCCCTCTCTCTTGTAGCACCCGCCATCCGCTCTACCTGCCCACGAACCGCGCCACGGCGGAGACGAGTTCTTCGACCTTCTCGTCGCCCTCGCCCTTCTCCAGGCTCTGGCGGACGCAGTGGCGCACATGGTCGTCCAAAAGGCCCATCCCTACGGCCTTCAGGGCGGCGCTCACCGAGTTGATCTGGGTGAGGATGTCGATGCAGTACTTGTCCTCATCGACCATCCGCTGGAGGCCGCGAACCTGCCCCTCGATGCGCCGGAGCCGATCCTGCAGTTCCTTCTTCTTCATCGTGTATCCGTACATCGGTCCCTCCAGTGAGTCCGCTCCTGATATGGTCTGCAGGCCCCCCCTCAGTATGCCATAGGGGGGTATCCTTGGAAGCCTCACCGCGGCGACCGAGGCGAGTGAAGACCCCGCGAGGGCGTAGGGCGCGGAACGCCGGTCCCCTGGGAAGACTCGGTGCCCGTCGGCGGTTAGCAAGCTGGCTTCCGGGCTGGTCGTGACGTCCATGCGGCCATACAAGGCGAGACGATGCGGCTCGCCCACGGCGAACCCCTCCTCATGAGTCGCTCTGGGAGTACTCGGAGGAGCGTTTGTGGCGCTCCTCGATTGGAATGGTCGGTCCTCACTCGCACCGCGCCATCGCGTCCTGAGGCCCGGCCTAGACATGGACAATGCAGGAAAACCGCAGGTCAGAGCTCGATCTAACGGATCGCACGGCCGCGGGCGAGGCTGGAAGACGCTGGACGTTCAAGAGATAGAGTACGGG
>VAYG01000181.1 GCA_005885015.1 Actinomycetota bacterium
TTTCCGCCAACCCGACCGGTCCGCTTCACGTGGGGACCGCCCGGAACGCGGCGCTGGGCGATGCGATCGCCAACGCGCTTGCCGCCGCCGGGTCCGAGGTCGAGCGGGAGTACTACTGGAACGACACCGGGACGCAGATGGAGCTCCTCGGCATATCGCTGGAGGCGCGGTACCTGGAGCTATTCGGGGTGGAGGCCGAGGTCCCCGAGGGCGGATACATGGGTGCGTACCTCCACGACCTGGCGGAGCAGATCCGGAAGGACTTCGGAGACCGTCTGCTCCGGGAGGATCCCGCCGCGCGCCGCAAGCTCCTGCTGGAGGAAGGGCGCCGGCGCATGTTCCAGGCAATCCTGGCCACCCTGGCACGGTTCGGGGTCAGGTTCGACACGTTCAGGACCGAGGCGGAACTCGTCGAGAACGGTCAGGTGGCCGACGCGGTGGACCGCCTTCGACAAGCCGGATACGCCTACGACGCGGACGGCGCCGTCTGGTTCCGGTCCACGGAGTTCGGCGACGACAAGGATCGCGTCCTGATCCGCCGAACGGGGGAGCCCACGTACTTCGCCAAGGACTGCGCCTATCTGTTGGACAAGGCCGCTCGCGGGTTCGACCGCATGGTGTACGTGTGGGGCGCCGATCATCACGGGGACGTCAAGCGAGTCCTCGGGGCGGCTCAGGTGCTGGGGATCGACCCCGCGCGAGTTCAGATCGTCCTCTACCAGCTCGTCTCGCTGTATCGGGGAGGCGAACCGGTGCGGATGAGCAAGCGGGCCGGCGACTACATCACGCTCGACGAGCTCCTGGACGAGGTCGGCGCCGACGCGGCCCGCTACACCTTGCTCACCCGCTCGCCGGACACGGCCCTCGACTTCGACATCGAGCTGGTGAAAAGGCAGACGCTGGACAATCCGGTCTACTACGTGCAGTACGCGCACGCCCGGATCGCCAGCCTCCTCCGGGTGGCCGCCCAACAGGGCGTGCACCTCCCGCCGTGGAAGGAGGTCGACCCTTCCGTCCTGGTCGAGGAATCCGAGTTGGATCTCCTCCGCACCCTCTCCGAGCTGCCGGAGGTGGTCGAGCTGGCCGCCCAGGCCCTCGCTCCGCACCGCCTGACCCGCTACGCCGAGGAGATGGCGGCGGCGTTCCACCACTTCTACACCGAATGCCGGGTCATCACGGAGGACCAGACGCTGACGCAGGCACGGCTGTGGCTCTCGGCGGCAACCAAGCAGGTCGTGGCCACCACGCTGGACCTCCTCGGCGTGACCGCGCCGGAGTCGATGGAGCGGATCGGAGGGGACGAGCAATGAGGCCGGCGCCCGTCCGGGCGACGATGGATCCGCGCCCGCCCCGTTCGAGGTGCGCCCGGCCGCACCCGGCGACGCGGGCTCGTTCGGGAAGTTCGTCCGCACCGAACGCGCCCCGCACTCGGTGCGGTACTACCGGCGGCGATACTTCCGGCGTAGCTGGACGGACGACCAGGCTTCGATCGTGGCCGTAAGCGGGGGCCGCGTGATCGGCCACTTGAACGTCTCCCGCGAGGAGAGCCCCGTCACGCGGCACGTCGCCTCGATCGGGATGGCCGTGGCCAAGGACTGGCGCGGGCACGGTGTGGGGTCTGCCCTGATGGCCGAGGCCATCCGGTGGGGTCGCCAGTTCCGGGTCGAGAAGCTCGCCCTGTCTGTCTACCCCGACAACGAAGCCGCCCTCGCCCTGTACGGGAAGTTCGGATTCCAGGAGGAAGGCCGCCTGACCGGCCATTCCAAGAAATCGATCGGCTACCGCGACGAGGTCGTCATGGGTCTGTGGCTCATCGACCGGGCCGCGCCTTGACGCCGCAGCAGAATGTGGCCGCCCGCGCGCGCCCCCGAACGTGGCGAGGAGTGATCGAGGAATACCGGGACTGGCTCCCCGTGGAGCCCTCGACCCCGGTGGTCACGCTTGCCGAGGGAGGCACGCCGCTGCCAACCCGACCGGCTCGTTCAAGGACCGGGGGATGACGGTCGCGATGTCGAAGGCCGTCGAGGCCGGGGCGAGGATCGCGGTGTGCGCATCCACCGGCAACACCAGCGCCTCCGCCGCCGCCTACGCGGCGAAGGCCGGCCTCGGATGCGCGGTGCTGGTCCCCGCGGGGAAGGTCGCGGCGGGCAAGATGGCCCAGACGCTGGTGCACGGAGCCCGGCTCCTCGAAGTCGACGGCAACTTCGATGCGGCGCTGCAAGTGGCCCGGGCCCTGGCCGACCGCTACCCGGTGGCGCTGGTCAACTCGGTGAATCCATACCGCCTCCAGGGGCAGAAGACCGCGGCCTTCGAGATCTGCGACGCCCTGGGCCGAGCCCCCGACTACCACCTGACCCCGGTGGGGAACGCCGGCAACATCACCAGCCACTGGATGGGCTACGTGGAGTACGCCCGGGCCGGAGCGATCGTTGAACCACCCGTCCTGTTCGGGTTCCAGGCCGCGGGGGCCGCGCCGATCGTCGAGGGTCATCCGATCGCAAACCCCTCGACAATCGCCACCGCTATCCGGATCGGCAACCCGGCGTCCTGGGAGCCGGCGGAGAAGGCCGCGGCCGAATCGGGCGGCCAGATCCTCGCGGTGACGGACCGGGAGATCCTGAGCGCGTACCGCCGGGTCGCCCGCGAGGGCCTGTTCGCCGAGCTGGCCTCGTCGGCCTCCGTGGCCGGCCTGCTCCGCCTGGCCGCGGAGGGACGGCTGGACCGCGGCGCGATGGTGGTGTGCGTGCTGACCGGACATGGGCTGAAGGAGCCCGACTGGGCGATCGCCGGAGGAGGCGCTCCCGTCAGGGTCGCTCCGGATCCGGACGCCATCGCCGAACAGCTCGGCCTTTGACCGCTCGATCGCGGACATGAGATCGACGGTCCGGGTTCCAGCCACCGTGGCCAACCTCGGTCCCGGGTTCGATTGCCTGGCCGTGGCCCTCGACCTGGCGAACGAGTTCACCGTCGACACCGAGGCCGAGCCGGGGGTGGAGGTCCTGGGGGAGGGCGCGGGGGAGCTGCCGTCGGATGGGACCAACGTGGTGTTCCGGACCGTCACCTATGTGGCCAGGGAGCTCGGTGGCTCCCTCCCTCCCTTCAGGCTGACCTGCCGGAACGCCATCCCGCTCCAGCGGGGCCTCGGGTCGTCGGCCTCGGCGGTGGTCGGAGGAGTGGTGCTTGCCGAGTCGCTCCTGGGGGCGGACGTGGGACCGCATCGGCGGCTCGAGATGGCCGTCGACCTGGAAGGGCATCCGGACAACGTGGCCGCGTGCATGTTCGGCGGGCTGGTGGTGGCCTATCGCTCAACCGACGGCTGGCGGGCGGAGACGCTCGGCCCGAGCCCGGAGCTCCAGCCGACCGTCGTCGTGCCCGAAGCCGAACGCCTCCCGACGGACGAGGCCCGACGCGTCCTCCCCAGGGAGGTGCCGCTCCTCGACGCCGCCTTCAACCTCGGCCGGGTGGCCCTGGTCGTCCTGGCCCTGACGGCCCGGCCCGACCTGTTGCCGGAGGCCCTCCAGGACCGTCTGCACCAGGGGTACCGGCTCCCGCTCGTCCCGGCGACCCGGGCGCTGTTCCAGGATCTGCGCGAGTCGGGGCTCGCCGTGTGTCTGGCCGGCTCGGGGCCGTCCCTGCTCGTGTTCGAGCAGGTAGGCCGCCGGCTGTGGGACCTGGGACCGGGATGGCGGGTGCTCCGTCCCGGCTTCGATGCGCGAGGCGCCCACCGCCTCGACTAGCCGCCGCGGACCGGCCGCGCTCTCAACAGCGGTCGTCCGCATGACGAACCTCATTGAGGAGATGGAAACTGGGACGTAGACTGCGGCGGGTTGGGGCTCCGTCCTGCGGAGCCGCCCGCGGCCTTCCCGCAGGAGTCGAGCGAGCGCACCCGTGGAACCGGAAAGAGCGCCTGAGCCCCAAACGCTGACCCAGGCTTCAGCCGAGTCGGTCCCACCGCTGCTGACCGACTTCGCCAGCAAGGTCCTCGCGGTCAAGGAGGGCGAGACCTTCCTCTATTCCGACGTGGCCGGCAACCTGGACGACCGGCGCGAGTTCGGCCACGGCCTCTATCACCGGGACACCAGGTTCCTGTCCCATTTCCGGATGCAGCTGTCCGGACGCGACCCGGTGCTCCTGTCCTCCTCGGCCGAGCGCGCCTACATGTCACCAGCCGTGAGCTCTTCCGGGACGGCGACGTGGCGGTGCCCCAGCAGACGCTGAACGTCCGGCGGGTCCGCGTCATCAGCGGGCGGCTGTTCGAGCGGATCCGTGTGAAGAACTACAACCCGAAGCAGGTCGAACTGTCCGTGACGCTCTCGCTGGCGGCAGACTTCGCCGACATCTTCGAGGTCCGCGGGCTGCGCAGGCCGGCCCGAGGTCACGTGGAACCTCCGCGCGCCGAGGGCACCCGGGCGGAGTTCGCCTACCTCGGCGCGGACGGGGTGAATCGACGAACCATCGTCGAGTTCGACCCGGCCCCCGACCGGCTCGAGGTCGTGGGGGACCGGGTGGAGGCCGAGTTCGGACTCGAGCTGGCCCGTCACCAGACCCGGCTGATCTCCATCTCGGCGGAACCGGTGATCGACGCCGTCCACCCGGCCCGGGTGGAGTTCGACGCGGCCGTCCATCGGTTGCGCCGTTCCTACGAGGACTGGGAGCGGGATTGCACCCAGATCGTGACCGACAACGAGCTCTTCAACCAGCTCATCGTCCGCGGCCTGCGGGACCTGCGGGCCCTCTACACCACCACCGACCTGGGGGCCACCATCGCCGCGGGCATCCCCTGGTACGTGGCGGTCTTCGGGCGCGACGCCCTGGTCGCCTCCCATCAGCTGCTCTCCATCAACCCCCGGCCCGCCCGGGACGCCCTTCGCCTGTTGGCCCGATATCAGGGGACCAAGGTGGACCCGTGGCGGGACGAAGAACCCGGCAAGATCCTCCACGAGGACCGCCGAGGGGAGCTGGCAGGGGCGGGTTTCGTCCCCCACTCTCCTTATTACGGGGCCGTGGACTCCACGCCCCTGTTCGTCTTCATGTGGGCCCAGTACTTCCGCTGGATGGGCGACCTCGAGTTCGCCAGGGAGCTGCTGCCCAACGTGCGCGCCGCGCTCAACTGGATCGACCGGTTCGGGGACCTCGACGGCGACGGCTTCGTCGAGTACTTGTGCCGGGCGCCCGGGGGGATCGTGAACCAGGGGTGGAAGGACTCGTTCGACGCGGTGGTCCATGCCGACGGCTCCCTGGCCGAGCCGCCGATCGCCCTGGCCGAGGTCCAGGGCTACGTGTACATGGCCAAGCAGCGGGCCGCGGACGTGTTCGAGGCGCTGGCGGATTTCCGGACGGCGGCGAGGCTGCGCGAGGAGGCGGCGGAGCTCCGCCAGCGTTTCAACGAGGCCTTCTGGATGGAGGATGAGCGCTACTTCGCCATGGCCCTCGACCGTGACAAGCAGCAGGTCAGGACCATCACGTCCAACCCCGGGCACTGTCTGTACGCCGACATCCTGGACCAGGGCAAGGCGGAGTACGTGGCCCGGCGGCTGCTCCAGCCCGACATGTTCAGCGGGTGGGGGATCCGGACCGTGAGCAAGGGATCGGCCGGCTACAACCCGATGAGCTATCACAACGGCTCGGTGTGGCCGCACGACAACGCCCTGATCGTCGCCGGCCTGAAGCGATACGGGTTCATCAAGGCCACCAACCGGGTGGCCACGGCCATCTTCGACACCGCCATTCACGCCGACTACATGCGACTCCCGGAGCTGTTCTGCGGGTTCACGCGGCGCACCCCCAACCAACCGGTGGCCTACCCGGTCGCATGCTCTCCGCAGGCCTGGGCGGCCGGGGCGCCCCTCCTCATGCTCCAGGCGATCCTGGGGATCTCGGCACGCGCCCACGAGAACACGCTCACCGTGAACAAGCCGCACCTGCCCCCATGGCTGAACGAGGTGGAGCTCCGCAACCTCCGGGTGGGGCGCAGCATGACCTCGCTGGTCTTCCGGCGGGAGGGGGACATCACGGGGTTCTCGTTGCTCGACCGCAAGGGCGACCTCCGGGTCCTCATGGAGGAGTGAGGCGCTCGCCCGTCAGCGGGCGCAGCCCTGAGTGGACACGCCCTGGGTCCGGCCCTCCGCCTCGCGCACCTTGGGGATGACGTCGGTGGAGGCGATCGCGTAGCCAACGTGGCTGTCGGTGGTGGAGGCGGCGAACACCACGCCGCCTACCTTCCCCCCGGCCAGCACGAACGGGCCTCCGGAGTTCCCGGGGCGCACCGTGGACTGGAGCTCGTAGACGTGGCGGCGCACGGTGGATCTTCCGTAGATGTCGCGACCCACGGCCACGAGCTCCCGACGGACGGCCGCGCCCACGACGGTGAGCGGTCCCCCGCCCGGATAGCCGAGCACGGCCCCCCGGACCCCCCGGCCCTCCGCCGTCGAGACGAGCCCGAGACGTTCTGCCGCTGGACCGCCGGTCGGCGGACCCCCGCCACCACATGGGCGTTGGTGATCACCAGGTCCGTGGCGGCCACGAACCCGCTCCCCTCCTGGATCGCGCCGCATGCCGCGCCGACGATCCGCACGGTGCTCTGGTCCGCCTGCGCCGCGATCGCCCGCACCTGGCGATTGGTGGG
>VAYG01000179.1 GCA_005885015.1 Actinomycetota bacterium
GTCTCTTGTGCGTGATGGAAGGCTTCAGATTGTCGTAGCTTCCAATCTAGATCCTGCGTGCGTGAGACCAGCCGGAATGTTGCCGACCGCTTGCCGGTATTCGGTTGCGCTCGCTGCGACTCTGCGATGCTGATCTTGAAGGCCAAGGCGTCATCGGATGGCGTGATTCAGGAGCGCGGCCTCCCGCTGATCCGGAGACACAGCGTCGACTCCTATCGTCTGTTCGCCATGAGTTATGGGTGGAGGTCCCTCGCATGCACTGCGGTTCATTCTCGGCTCGGACTCATTCCAGGCCGAGGCTACTCGATCGAACAGGTGTTCGGTGAGCTGACCAGGGCCAGCGCGATGGAAGCTTAGCGTCCCGCGCTCAAGTTCGGAATATGGGCCCGCCCACTTGCGTTGTCGCTGCTAACGACTTCTCTTGAAGACGGAGACAAGGCATGCCTGAACAGCTGGACACCAAGATCCTGCCTCTGTTGCCGCTGGCCTCAGGGGTCGTACTGCCGCACATGGTGGTCACCCTCACCCTGGAGACGGCCGAGGCCAGAGCGTCGGTGGCTGCCGCTCGCTCTGCTGACGACACCCTCCTCCTGGTCCCGCGGGCCGAGTCCGGCTCGTACGCCCGGGTCGGGACCGTGGCCAAGATCGAGGAGATGGGCCGGACCCCGGGTGGGGTCCAGGCCCTGGTCATCCGGGGCCTGCACCGGGCACTGATCGGCTCGGGCGTGGCTGGGACCGGGGACGCCATCTGGGTGCAGGTGGAAAACGCCGAGGACGGCGAGGCCACCGACCGCGCCCACGACCTCGCTCGCCAGTACCGCGCCACGGTCGAGGCCATCATCGAGGGCCGGGGCGTGCCGCCTCAGATCGTCGACTTCCTGCGCGGGATCGACGAGCCGGGGGCCCTGGCCGACACCTCGGGCTACTCGCCGGACCTCTCCTTCGAGCAGAAGGTCGAGGTCCTGGAGACCCTCGACGTCGAGCAGCGCCTGGAGAAGGTCCTGGCCTGGGCCAAGCAGACCCTCGCCGAGGTCTCGCTCAAGGACAAGATCCGCGAGGAGGTCGCCGAGGGGATGGACAAGCGGCAGCGGGAGTTCCTGCTGCGCCAGCAGATGGAGGCCATCCGCAAGGAGCTCGGCGAGGACACCGAGGAGAACGTGGCCGAGGAGTACCGCAAGAAGGTCGAGGCCGCCGGGATGCCGGAGGAGGTCCTGAAGCAAGCCGAGCAGGAGCTGCGGCGGCTCGAGCGGACGTCGGAGCAGAACCCGGAGTACGGCTGGATACGTACATATCTTGACTGGCTGGTGGAGCTTCCCTGGAGCGTCCGGACCGAGGACAACCTCGACATCGCGGATGCTCGCCGGATCCTCGACGAGGACCACACCGGCCTGTCGGACGTGAAGGACCGGATCATCGAGTACCTGGCCGTCCGCAAGCTCCGCGCGGAGCGGGGGCTGGCGGAGGTCTCCTCGGGCCGTGGATCCGGCGCCATCCTCACCCTGATCGGCCCGCCGGGCGTGGGCAAGACCTCGCTGGGCGAGAGCGTGGCCCGCGCGCTGGGGCGGAAGTTCGTCCGGTTCTCGCTGGGCGGGATCCACGACGAGGCCGAGATCCGGGGCCACCGCCGGACCTACGTTGGGGCGCTGCCGGGGCGGATCGTGCGGGCACTGAAGGACGCCGGCACGAAGAACCCGGTGATGATGCTGGACGAGATCGACAAGGTCGGGGCGGACTGGCGGGGGGACCCGTCGTCGGCGTTGCTGGAAGTGCTCGACCCGGCGCAGAACCACACGTTCCGCGACCACTACCTGGACGTGGACCTGGATCTGTCCGAGGTGTTGTTCATCGCCACGGGCAACGTCGCCGAGACGATCCCGGGGCCGCTGCTGGACCGGATGGAGGTCATCCGGCTGGACGGCTACACCGAGGACGAGAAGATCGCCATCGCCCGGGATCACCTGCTGAAGCGGCAGCTCGAGCGGAATGGGTTGGATGCTTCTGAGGTGTCGGTGACCGATGCGGCACTGCGGGTGATCGTGGGGGACTACACGCGCGAGGCGGGGGTACGGAACCTGGAGCGCGAGCTGGGCAAATTGCTGCGGAAGGTGGCTACGAAGATCGCGTCCGAGGGGGATTCGGCTGGGACCACCGGGGCCTCCGAAGAGACCGCCGGGGCCCCAGCCGCCCCGGTCGTGGTGGACGCGCCGGACGTGCGCGGCTATCTGGGCCGGCAGAAGTTCTGGTTCGAGGCGGCTGACAGGACCTCGGTGCCGGGCGTGGCGACCGGACTCGCCGTCACGGGCACCGGCGGCGATGTCCTCTTCATCGAGGCCACCGCGATGCCTACGGGCGACGGCCACGGCGAGCCCGGACTCACGCTGACCGGGCAGCTCGGCGACGTGATGAAGGAATCGGCCCAGATCGCCCTGTCGTACGTTCGTTCGCACGCCGATGAGCTGTTCCACGTCCACGTGCCGGCGGGCGCCGTTCCCAAGGACGGCCCCAGCGCGGGCGTGACCATGACCACGGCGCTGGCGAGCTTGCTCTCCAACCGGCCCGTGCGGGCGACGGTGGGGATGACCGGCGAGGTCACCCTCCAGGGGCGCGTGCTCCCCATCGGTGGGGTCAAGCAGAAGGTCCTGGCCGCGCACCGAGCCGGCCTGAAGGAGGTCATCCTGCCCAAGCGGAACGAGGGCGACCTGGAGGACGTACCAGAGCAGGTTCGGAACGAGATCTCCTTCCACACGGCTGAGACGGTGGACGAGGTCCTGGCCATCGCCCTCGAGCCGGTGGCGACCGATGTATCGAAGGAGTCGGTAGCGGCGTAACGAAACCCTCCCTTCCCGCGGCCGACCGGGGCGGCCCCGCTCAGCGGGGCCGCCCCCCCTATTCGCCCCCTGACGCGGAAGCCGAACCCGTGCCCCGTCCGTATCACCCTGTGCCGGGGAGAACGGGGGAGCGATGCGGACGTTCCGGTTCGGCGCATTCGTGGCGACGCTCGCGCTGGCCCTCGGATCCCCGCTCCCCGCCGGACAGGCTCACACGACCGCCACCCCACCGGGACGTCTCGCCGCGCGCATGGCCTACGACGCCGCGCGAATGGACGTCGTGTTGTTCGGCGGCCTCGATGTCGCCGGCTTTCCCCTGGGCGACACATGGACCTGGGATGGAACCACCTGGACCGAGCGTCACCCCGCGACCTCTCCATCCTCGCGATACAACCCGGCGGTCGCCTACGACGCCGCGCGGAAGGAGGTCGTCCTGTTCGGAGGCTCGACGGGAAGCGGCGAGACGTGGGTCTGGGATGGCCTCACGTGGACCAAGCGAAGCCCTGCCGTCTCCCCGTCCGCCCGGACCCACGCGGCGATGACCTACGACGCCGCTCGGGGCGAGATCGTGCTGTTCGGCGGCATCGGCGCCGATTTCCTCGGCGACACCTGGATCTGGGACGGGACCACGTGGACCGATCGAACGCCCGCGGCGTCGCCGCCCGCCCTCCGGTACGGTCCGAACCTCGCCTACGACCGGGCCCGGAAAGAGGTCGTGCTGTTCGGCGGCACCGCCGATGAGAACGACCAGACCTGGGTCTGGGATGGAGCGAAGTGGACGAAGCGGCATCCCGCCGTCTCGCCCCACTCGGTGAGCGATCTGGGGATGGTCTACGACCGAGCTCGGCGCCAGGTTGTGCTGTTCGGCGGGTGCTGTCCGAACGACGACACCTGGGCCTGGGACGGGACGTCGTGGATCCGGTTTTCCCCCCGCCGCTCCCCGCCCGCTCGCTTCGGCCACGCCATGGCCTATGACGTGGCTCGCCGCCGGGCAGTCGTGTTCGGCGGAACGACCGGCGCCTTCGACGCGCTCGACGACACCTGGGCCCTGGGCACAAGGTCCTGGCGCGAGGTCGCCTGACCGGCCGGGCTTGCCCGAGCGAAGCCTTGGTGCATGCTTGCCTCGTGACCGACCCCTTCGCTCCTCTCGTGGCAGGGTGGCTCGACCGCGCCCGGGTCTTCTACGGCCCCTCGATCGATTTCTCCCGGGTCCGGGTCAAGGAGAGCCGGCTCGTGTTCGGGCCGTCAGGGACGGGATGGACGTGCAGCAACGTGGTTCGCTTCAAGAAGGCATCGAAGCCGGAGGACCTGCCGGAAGAGTCCACCCTCATCCACGAACTGGGTCACGTCTGGGAGCACCAGGGCGGCCAGGCCCAGCTGCTGAAGGGCCTGGTTGAGCAGGCCGGCCGGGCGTTCGGGCGCGATCCCTACGACTTCGGCGGCCCCGCGGGGGTGAAGCGGGCAACGAGGCTGACGGAGTTTAAGAAGGAGGGCCAAGCCGAGATCATCCGGGACTACTGGCTCTCCCAGCACGGGTTCGATTCGGATATGCGGAACGTTCCGTTCTCCACGCCCGGCTACGTCGACGACCTCCGCCGGCTGGTCGAGGACGCGGGG
>VAYG01000182.1:0-2383 GCA_005885015.1 Actinomycetota bacterium
CCCTCGTCCCTACCAAGCCCAGGTCGACCTTGCCCTCGGCGACACCCCGCACGATGTTCTGTTCGACCATTGGCTCGGTTCCGCCCCAATCGGGAAGGAGCTGGATCCGCATGTCACCGTCTGAGAGCTCACCGACCCGCCGCACGAACTCCGCGACGGCGAGGTTGGTGGAGGAATCCGCGGCTCCCTCGGCCACCCTCAGCACGACTGGCTCCCCTCTGCCGCCAGCCTTGTCCCCGGCCCCCGCGCCACGGGTGCAGGCGGCCGCCATGATTGCCGCCACGCCGATAAGGGCGGACTTCCTCAGCGTGCTCCGCGCTCTCTTTCGGCGCCGCATTGCTAGCTCGACCTCGTGAACGGGAAGCCTGCGTACAACGTCGGGCCGACCGGGCCGTGGGGGTCAAGTGCCTTGTAATCACAGCCGGAACCACACTCTCCATTCACGAAGTGGAGCCGCAGGGTGTCGCCGCTCAGGTCGTACCGATACGTTTCGGTGAGGCTGCCATGAAGAAAGGCCAGGGTGCCGTCGTCTCCGATTTCGTAGGTTGCGTTGTCGCAGAGCTCCGGGACGTGGCCGTCGCCGCCGCAGTACGACCTGAACACGCCGTCTTGGAACGTGAATGTGATGACCTCATGGTGCGACGCGCCGAAGGTCTCGTGGGCGTCTCTCTCGGAGCCGCCCATCGCGATGAAGGCGTGGACCCACTGACTTTCGGTGATGCGTCGCGTCGTCCAGGTCCCAGCGAACTGATCGCTCGTCTCCCCAGCGCTCGCGGCCTGCCCCGTACAGCCGGTAGGGATGGTCAGAGCGGGTCCGTCAGGCGTCGATCGCTTGAGCTGCTGGATCGCTTCGATGAAGCCCCTTGTCTGAGGATCCTGCTCCAGCGAGGCGTAGACGGGCGTGAGGGCCTGACGCAGGGCCGCAAGGTCAGCCGGCGACGCGTTCGCCAGGCGGCCTCCGGCCGCGCACACTTTCGCGACGAGCCGACCTTCGTCCTCGAACAAGCCGGTTGAGCCCATGGCGGCCTCGCGCGCGGCTTGACGGAGCCACCCCCGCTGCTGGACCGAGAGCTTCGCGAAGCGGCCAGGGTTCGCAAACAGTGCGACCGTCTTCGGCCACAGGTTCACGTTCGCCGTCACGTACGGGGCCACGGACTGCCTGGTGGCGTTCTCGTAGACGAGGAGGTTGTTTTCGGCTCCCTGGACGCTGCCATTGGCGAGGGCCACAGTGAGCTCCTCACCGATGACGTCGCTGGGTCGAGCCCCAAGCGCCTCGACTGCCTGTGCCTGGCCTCGGGATCGGAACCCGGCGAAGCTGATGCCACGCCAATCCGCAGGGCCCAGGAGAGGACGCGCCACGGCGATCGGTTTCCGCAGCCCATCCGCGAGTATGCCCAGGCCGATCACCTTGAGCTTGTCGAGATCAGTAAGCATCTGGCCGGGGATCGAGCTCGTGATGACCGCCCTTTCCAGCGGGTAGCTATCGATCAGCATCGGCGCCCCCAGAGCCTGAAAACTGTTGACTCCGAGGGTGTCGAACACGCGGGTCCCCACCGAGCCAAGGTCGACCCTGCCGGCTTCCACGTCGCGGACGGTCTGCTGCTCCGACCCTGGTTCTCCGTTCCCCCACCCGCCAACGGCTTCGATGCGCAGATCGCCGCCAGAGAGCTGACCAACCCGAACCACGAAGTCCGCGACGGCGAGGTCGGTCGATGAATCAGCGGCCCCTTCGGCCAGGCGCAGCACGGCTGGCTCGCCCCCGCCGCCGGCCTTGTCTCCGCTCCCCGCGCCCCCCGTGCAGGCCGCCGCCGCGATGGCCGCCATACCGAGGAAGGCGAGCATGCTGAAGCGAGTTCGCTTCCTTATCGGGCCAGCTCTTTGATGGCGCATCTCTAGCTCGACCTGATGAACGGGAAACTCGCGTAGAAGGTGGTGCTGTATGGCCCGTCGCCGCCACAGCCTTCGAGCTTCACCACATAGAGTCGGAGGGTGTTACTGCTCGAGTCGTACCGATACCTCACGGTGCAATCCCCACTCCGGAGGATGAGCGAGCCATCGTCGGCCAGTTCGTAGCGCCTGTGGTCCGACTCAACCGCGGGACGGCCGTCACCGCTCTGGTATGCGACGAAAAAGCCGTCCTGAAAGGACATCGAAAGGACCACAAAGTCCTTGCTCCCGTCCCCCAGCCCCGAGAAGACCGCGTGCCCTTCTTTCTCCGAGCCGCCCGCCGCGACGAAGGCCCGAACGATCTGACTCTCCGTGAGTTTCCCTGTCGTCCAAGTTCCGGCTATCGGATCGGTGGCGACCTGCTCTTGAGATCCTGCTCCGGGTGCCTGCCCGGTACATCCCGCCGGGATGGCGAGGGGTTCCCCGGGGGACGTCG
>VAYG01000182.1:2443-6395 GCA_005885015.1 Actinomycetota bacterium
TCGCGCCAAGGTCGGTCTCGGAGGCGTTGGCCAGGCGGGCGCCCCCTTGGCAGAGGTCCGCGACGATGTGATCCTCGTGCTCGATCAGGTCCGTGGAGCCGGCTGCGGCATCCCGGGCAGCCCTCTGGAGCCATGCTCTCTGCGCCTCGGTGAGGTTGGCCAGGCGGTCCGGGTTCGCCAGCAGCGCGACCATCTGCGGCCACAAGTTGACGTTCGCCGTCACGTACGGGGCCTGAGTCTTCAGGCCGGTCAGTTGGTAGATGAGGAGGCTCTTCTCGAAGCCTCCGATCTCTCCGGCATCCAGGGCCTGCGAGAGGGGCCCTCCCCACAGGTCCGAGGCTCGGGCGCCGAGAGCTTCGATGGCTTCGGCTTGGCCCTGCGACCGAAAGGCAGCGAAAGTGATGCCGCGCCAGTCCGCGGGACCGAGCAGCGGACGCTCTACGGCGATCGGCTTGCGCAGGCCATCCGCTAGGACGGCCAGGCCCGTGACCCGAAGCCTGCCGAGGCTCTTCAGCATCTGGCCCGGAACATCGCTCCCGATCACTGCTCGCTCCAGCCGGTAGCTGTCGATGAGCATGGGGGCGGTCAGGGCCTTGAAACTGTTGACCCCAAGGGTGTCGAAGATACGGGTCCCCACCCATGCCAGGTCCGCCTTGCCAGTCGCCACGTCCCGCACGACCTGCTGCTCGACCCCGGGGGTCGTTCCGAGGCCTCCCCACTCGCTGACGACCTCGATCCGGACGTTCCCGGCCGAGACGTCCTTCACCCGGTTGACGAAGTCGGCCACTGCCGGCTCGAGATCCAGGCTGCCGGAGTAGTTGGCCAGCCGCAAGACGACCTGTTCGCCGGCGCCGCCGGCCTTGTCCCCGATTCCCGCGCCGGCTGTACAGCCCGCCATAACAACTGCGAGAGCGACCGTTGGGAGCAGGGCTCGGCCCTTCATCCAGGGCAGGGTCCGACCCCTCTTGTTCACGGTCCAGGTCGACGAGGGTGAGAGTCCAGTCATGGGAGAGTGACCTCCAGTTCGAGGATCGTGCCGTCCTGGCCGAGGGCGAAGACCCTGCCGTTCGATCCGAACACCGGGGCCATCGACAGGGTGTTGTCAGGGCCGGACCAGACTCCAATGAAGCTGTGCTTCCTGTCGAAGACCTGGGTCTGGCCTGAGAAGCAGCTGTTCACGAACGTGTAGCCCAGTGCGTCGACCGTCACGTTGCATCCGGGTGCGCTGAAGCCATCAACCTTGTGCCCTCTGGAGTTGACATAGAGGACCCTACCTATGTCGTCGTTGACCATGACGACCCGGCCGTGGGCGTCGACCAGCGCGAGATGTTCATGGCCGATGAGGTCCGGATCCTTCGCTTGGAAGCCACCGATACGCCACTCGAAATGGCCAGTCGGAGAGAACTTCGACACGCTCTCTCCCTGGTCGTCGGCGACGTAAACACTCCCCGCAGCGTCGACCGCGATGTCTCCCTTTCCCTTCCTTCCGAACTGCCGGGTGAATGCCCCGGACCCAGAGAAGACCTGGATCCGGTAGTTGCCGTTGTCGGACACGTAGACCTGACCGTCTGAGCCCACCGCGATCGCCGCGTGGATGTCGGACGGGTCCCCGGAGAACGACACGAAGGACAACTCTCCAGCACCGGTTCCCGGGCTGCCCCATTGTCCGAGGACCTTCCCGTCCGGCGAGATCACGGCGACGGCTTGACTCGTGTCCGTGACATAGAGGTTGCCATCGGGTCCGATGGCCAGTCCGATGGGATGCTCCAATCCGAGTGACGACGGGTCGAACCGCGCGGTGACCTTGAACGGGTTCGGGACATTTGGGGGAGCGGTTGCGACGGATCGCGGCGGTTGGCTGGGCGAGGTCACCGGGGACGCACCCTTGGTGCATCCAGCCGCCACCGTCGCCACGGCGACCAAGGCGAAGACACTTCGCCGACGTCGTGGCCTCCCGCCCGTAGTCCCAGGCACAAACCTCATCGACTGAGACACCTCATCACCCGGAGGACGAGACAAGGTCTTCGAGGAAGCCCCGCACCGCTTCTACCACCCGCTCCGAATCGGCCAGGGTCAGGGCATGCTGGAAGCCAGAGGAGACATCCTGGGTGAGATGGATCTCCGCCCGTAGTGGATGCTCCGAGCCGTCCTCACACCAGGCTCGGATCGTCAGCAAGGCTGTTGGGGTTGTCATGCCCGCAGTGTGCAGGCGAGCCGTTACCGCGGCGTGACGTCGAACAGGTCAGCCACGAGGGCGTGGAGCCGTTCGGTGGGCTCCACCCCGAGCTCGACCATCAGCAGCTCCCGATACCTGGCGAATTCCCGGAGAGCCTCGGAGATGTTCCCCTCGGCGATGTGCACTCGGATCAGGGCCGCACGGGGACTCTCCCGGAGGGGCTCAGCCCGCACCGCGGCTAGGGCGGCCGCAGCCGCATCGCCGTAGTGTCCTCGAGCGGTGAGCCGCGTCGCCAGAGCCTCCAATGCATGCAGTCGGAGTTGCCGCCAGTCCTCCGCCTCGATGAGCACCCATTCGTCGTACCAGTCGGGAAGGAGTTCCCCTGACAGGTCCGAGACCGCCCCGGCTCCGACGTCTCCTCCCTGCGTCGAGCTCTCCGGGGCGAGCAGCCGGTGAGCGAGAGCCCGCGACTCCCAGATGTCCACCGTGACCCTGCCGGACAAGCCGAGGTCGCGGGCGGTCGCCTCCACCGCCGCCCGACCGGAATCGGGCAGCCGCGCGAGCGCTGTGCGGAGGCTGGAGGAAGCATGCTCCTCTGTGGACACTGGCCAGAGGGTGCCAGCCGCCACCGGCCGCTTCACCAACCGGCCGCGCAAGGCGAGGAACGCAAGGAGGCGCCGGGACCCCTCGGGGAGGACGATGGCGGCCCCTTCGTCTTCCAACCGGAAACCGCCCAGAAGGGAGATCCGGGGCCCTCTTTCGAGCGGCCCCCGCTTTCGGGACCGTGCCCTCCACGTCGTCGCATGGTGTACGCCGCTCGATTCTTCATTTCATCCATATTCTCGTCTTCCGTTCGCCGGACAGCGATGTCAACGCTATCGGTCAAGACGGTGGGGAGCATCGGGGCTGACCTCATGGTGTCATTGTGGCCACCACGAATGATCGGATCAGTGGAGGTGCCACGATCTCGCCCCGACCTAACCGGGGGGAGCTTGAGCAAGCCCGGACTCCACAGGCGAGTGGCGTCGAAATGGTCGACGCCACTCGAACTGCCTGAGCCTGCAGCCCAGCGGTCAGCATCTCGGCTGGTAGGCGACGCAGTCTCCCTGGCTCGAAGTGCCCGTTGATTCACCATCGCCCTGACCACTCCCCGCCGAGGGGGCCGTGGCTTGGGGGACCGGACCGATCGGCTCGCCGAAGCGGCGGTCATCCAGCCTCCGGGGTGTCGCCGCTCCCTGATTCCCGATCGATCCGGCACTCACGGTTCCGCTGGCCGGGATGGACGCCGCCGGAGCCACCGCGGCCGGCGCCTGGATCGGCACCGGCACGCTGGGAGCTCCGCTCCGAGTGAGGAGCAGCGCGGAAGCCACGCCGGCTGCCACCAGGGCTGCGGCGATCGCCACAAACCAGCCCCGTGATCGACGGGCGATCTTCGCCTGGAGCATCATGCCATTGAGCTGAGCGTTCATCTTGCCCTCCTCGCTCTCTTTCGACCGAGCTCTGTGCTCGATCTCGCGTCGGCAACGTACGGATTAAGAGAGGCAAGGACATCGGGGCTGACCACACACTCGGATTGTGGTCACCACGGATGATCGGATCGTGGGAGGTGCCACAATCTAGCCGTGACAAGCGCCCCGGTGCGTCGAACGAACCTCCTTCGGCTCGCGGTCGGGGCGATCGCCCTCGTGTACGGCCTGGGCGCCCTCGCCGTCGCCAGAGGTCCCGGTGAATTCACGACCTACGCGGGAAGCTCCGGCCTGGCCGCGACCCTCGCGG
>VAYG01000053.1 GCA_005885015.1 Actinomycetota bacterium
AAGCTCGGCCAGAGCAAGTATTTCCTGCTGATCGGGGTCAACCACTATTCCAGCTTGTCCGATATGCACGCCGATCGGACCGACCTGCTGTGGATCAACAAGCCAAGTCGTCCCGACCCCATCACCACCTGTCCTGACGCCAGCAAGTTCGGCACCGGGAAGTTCACCGACCTTCGGAACGAGGACGGCTCGATCGCCTTCACCCCGGTCCCGGCAATCCAGATCGACCCGTCCCGGCGGGGATGGGTCGTGGCCTCCTCCGACATCGAGTGCCCGGACATCTGCGGATCGGGCACGCAGCTCACCGTGTTCGAGGTCAAGCCGAAGGTCAAGCACCCCAAGATCGCCAACCTGGGACCGCCCCACACCATGACCGTGGGTACGTACATGACTCCCCCCAACGCCCCTCAGATGGGCACCACGAAGGTGCTGGACACGCTCGACGGTCGCCTCGAGCACGCCGTCTCCGCCATCGATCCGCGGACGGGCCTAAACATGATCTGGACGGCCCACAGTGTGGCGGGCGGGGCCGGGGCCCAGGAGAACTGGTACGAGGTGCAGCCCACGCCGAAGGACTCGCCCTCGATCTTCCAGTCCGGGACGGTCAAGGACAACAACCTGTACGTGTTCAACGGAGCGATGTCTCCGGACCGGACGGTGAACCCATCGGGGACCGCCCACGGCAGCGCGTTCATCATGGGGTTCACCACGTCGTCGTCGAACTCGTTCCCGGCCATTCAGATGGTGTCCAAGATCGGCAACGGGGCGCTGTCGGGCTTCGTGGTGGTCAAGCAGTCCGCCACGTCCGGCGGCGTGATCTGCCAGCCGAGCATCGGATGCCGGTGGGGTGACTACGGAGGGGCCACGCCGGACCCCGCCAGCAGCCTGTCGGCGCAAACCGGGGACGTCTGGCTGACCAACGAGTGGACCAACGGGCAGGACCAGACCTGGAACTGGCAGGCCACCCCGTAGGAGGTCCGCCCATCGAGCGGGAGAAGGGGCCGGCCCTGTCGGGCCGGCCCCTCGTCCATCTGCCCGTATGCTGGGGGCCATGCCGCGAGCGGTGTGGACGGGATCCATCGGGTTCGGGCTAGTCAGCATCCCGGTTCGCCTCTTCAACGCCACCTCCCCCAAGGACGTTCGGTTCCATCAGTTCGACCGCACCACCGGACGTCGCATCCACTACCGGCGCGTCGCCGACGGGCCGGATTCAACCCCGACGGTCGAGCCGCCCTCCTTCGCCGGGGCCGGTCCATCCGCCGGCCACGAAGCGGCCGGAACCGCCCCGGATGAATGGGACGAACGGCCGGCATTCCGGGAGCCGGCGGAACCGGAGCGCCGCGGCGAGGAGGTCGCCTACGCCGACGTGGTCAAGGGGTACGAGCTCGAGAGCGGCGGGTTCGTGATGGTCGACCCCGAGGAGATCCGAGGGCTCCGACCGGAACGAAGCCGGACCATCGAGATCACCGACTTCGTGTCCCTGGACGACATCGACCCGGTCTACTTCGACCGGAGCTATTTCGTCCTTCCCCAGCGAGGTGGCGGCGCGGAGAAGCCCTACGGGTTGCTGCTCCGGGCCATGCAGCGATCCCGCCGGGTGGGCATCGGGTCGTTCGTCCTCTCGAGCAAGCCGCACCTCGCGGCGATCCGGCCCCGGGAGGACGCGCTGATCCTTGAAACGCTGTTCTTCTCCGACGAGGTCCGATCGGCCTCCGAGGTGGACGTGCCCCCCTCCCCGGCCGAACCATCCACCCGGGAGCTGGACGTCGCCGTGAAGCTGATCGAGCTCCTGGCGGCCGAGTGGGACCCCAGCCGATACCGAGACTCCTACCGCGAACAGGTCCTCGCCCTCATCGAGTCCAAGGCCGGCACGGAGTTCACCGTGGCCGAGGAGCGCGTCCTGGAGGCGAGCGGGGTGGCCGACCTCATGGCCGCCCTCCAGGCCAGCGTGGAGGCCGCGAAGAAGTCCTCCTCGGGCAGGCGAAAGGCCGGGCGCCGCCGCACCGGCTGACCGTCACGCCTCCGCGGCGTGCCCGGCTTCCAGGCTGTTCGCCAGGTCCAGCGTCTCCGCCGGCAGCTTGCTCTCCTCCAGGCGGTACCTCGCCGCGAAGGCATCCACGACGGCCTGGAGCGCCCGGTCCCAGGTCAGGCCGGGCACCTCGTCCTCGAGGCTCCCGGTCGTGGCCGGATCCCAGGTGAGCCCCAGCGCCCGATAGACCGGGATCAAGACGTCGCGGACCCGGCCGGTCCCCCCGACGACGATCACGCCCCCGACGTGGGCCGCCCGCTGGAGCAGCCGCTGGCCGACACCCATCAACTTCGTTCGCCCCCTCGCGTTCACGCTGTGCTCTCCAGGGCAGTACTCGCCGGGGACCTCGCCGACCCGAGCGTCGACGCCGAGGTTGCGGAACGCGCCCGCCATGATCGCGGCGACCTCCTCGAATCGGGCGCGGATCCCGGGCCTCGGCGAGAGGTCGGGCACCGCCCAGGAGAACGCGATGGTGCGATCGGTGAACACCGCGGCGCGTCCACCCGCCAGGCGCTGCACCGAGCCGAAGCCGAGCTCCGCCGCCTCGCGGATGGCCCGCCCGTAGCCAGGGGCCAGCCGGTCCTTCGGTCCGAACGCAACGATGTCGCCCGGGCGGTGCAGCCGGAGTGTCTCCGGCTCCAGGCCCTCGGACACCCGCCGAAGGATGGCGTTGGAGACGGCGGTGTCGCGGGCGGGTGGCTCGGGGAACCCGGCCCGGATCAGCCTGATGGCCCGCTCGGGTCCGGTCATCCCGCCAGCAGCTCGCGGAATCGTTCCGCCGAGACGTTCCCTCCCGACAGGATCACCCCGACCCGGGCCCCGGTGACGTCGAGCCGCCGGGACAGCAACGCGGCCAACCCTGCCGCGCCGCTCGGCTCGGCGACCAGCTTCATCCGCTCGAACAGGAATGTCATGGCCTCCACGATCTGCCGGTCGCTCACCGTTACCACGCGGTCCACGCGGCGCCGGTTGACCTGGAAGCTCAGCTCCCCCGGAACGTTCACCTGGAGCCCGTCGGCGATGGTCCGGGGGACCGGGATCCGAACACGCCGGCCGGCCTCGAGGGAGCGGCGGGTGTCGTCGCCGGCCTCGGGCTCGACCCCGACGATGCGAGCCGCCGGCGCCAGTCCTGCCGCTGCCGTGGCGGTCCCCGCGATCAGCCCGCCGCCCCCCACCGGCGCGACCAGCACGTCGACCTCGCCCACCTCTCGGATCAGCTCCAGGGCGGCCGTTCCCTGCCCCGCCATGACCAGCGGGTCCTCGTACGGGGCGACCAGGACCAGGCCCCGCTCGGCGGCCAGGGCCTTCCCGAGGGCCTCCCGATCCTCGGCGTACCGGTCGTAGGAGACCACCTCGGCCCCGTACGACCTGGTCGCTTCGACCTTGGTGCCGGGAGCGTCCTCCGGCATCAGGACGACCGCGGGAGACCCGGCCAGCCGTGCGGCCAGAGCCACGGCTTGGGCGTGGTTGCCCGAGGAGTACGCGGCCACGCCGGTCCCCGACGGCAGCGTCGAGATCTTGTTGTAGGCGCCCCGGAACTTGAAGGACCCGCCTCGCTGGAAGCTCTCGGCCTTCACGAAGACGCGCCCGCCGATGAGCTCGTCCAGGGTCCGAGACGTGAACACCGGGGTGCGGTTGGCAACTCCGGCCAGACGCGCTTCCGCGGCCAGCACGTCCTCGAACCCGATGGGGAGATGGGACTCCCCCAATGAGGTCGCCTCAGCCATCGTGCCCGAGAAGCTGCTCGGCCGTCCGATCCCACGTCCAGGTCCTCCGGGCGAACGAGCTGACCTCGCGCCGGAGTTCGTCTCGCTCTTGGGACGGGAGCGATACCAGTGTGCGGATGCCTTCGGCGAGCCGCTCGACCGCCCCCCTTCCCGGTTCGAATCCGAACAGCCCGGGACGCTTGAGGTGCGCCTCCAGCGCATGGGCCACCTCGGCCAGGCCCGAGTGGCGGGCGACCAGAGGCAGGCATCCCGCCGCCGCGCCCTCGATGGCGACCATCGCGAATGCCTCAGGGATGACGGAGGGGACCACCAGTACGTCTGCCGCAGCCAGGGCCAGGTTGGCGTATCGATGATCGAGCCTACCGGTGAACGTGATCCGGTCAGAGAGAGGCACCTCGAGATGAGGGGGCGGCACGATCTCGATCTCCATCCCCGAATGCGACCGGATCCATTCCAAACCCTCCCCGCTTGCGTCGATGGCGGCTACGAGCGCTTCGAGCCATTCGCGATGGGAGCCGAATCCGATGATCAGGCCTCGAACATCATGCGGCAGCAGGGCAAGAGCTTGGATGAACAGCTCCACTCCCTTCTCCGGGATGAGCTTGCCGATATAGGCGACCACCGGTCCCTCGGCCCGTACCAGACAGCGCAGGCGCATCGCCGCGGCTGGATCGGGCGCGTTCCGGTCGTACTGGTGGGCAAGGCGAAGGGGGCCTCCGGGGTCGGTCCCGATCACGGACGCCAACAGCGGCGGCATCGCGTCGGGGCGCCCTCGAAGTGTGTCGGGGTCGTCGTCGAGCAACGAAGCCACAGCCTCGAGCGCCTCGCCCCTCGGCATGGGACGGAAGCGTTCAACGTCGACCCCCGGAGCGATCACGATCGCCCGCTGGGCCGCAGATGGGGCGAAGGCCACGGCGCGGTCCAGCACGTCTCTGCTGCCGCCCCCGATCCTGGCGGCGCCCTCCAAGGCCTCTCGAGCGAGCTCCGCATACCGGTCCTGGAGCCGGACGGCGAACTCGAGGTCGCTGCCGTGCACCTGCACCAGGATGGGATTGTCTCGCAGGGCTCTGGTTGCGATCACCCCGCCGGGTACGACGTGGGAGGCGACGACGATGTCGGGACGGTGCCACGATATGGCCGTGCGTAGCGCGGCCACGTTCCGGTCGAGATAGCCGTCGAGCTCCTGCGGAGTCAGGTCCAGGAAGCGCTTGACCACGAATCCCTCGTATTCGTCGATGACGAACTCGTGAAGCATCGATCCGATGTCGTGCCGCAGGAGCACGGCCCTGCCCTCGCTCGGATCGGCCTCGGCCCGATCGTTCGCGCGCAGAGCTGAAACCACCTCTTCGCCGACGGAGCCAACCTCATCGAAGAAGGAGGGAGCCGAATCGAGGGCTGCCTGGCACAACAGAAGGACGTCGTGTCCCGAGCGGCGGAGGGCTCTGGTGACCTCCGCCGCGAAGACGTTCGACCCGGAGCCTTCCAGCAGCCAGCCATGCCAGATGAGGACGCGCACCGCGAGATTGTAGGAAGCTCGGAGGTGGGACGGCCTGAGCAGCCCATCACCGCACATCGACCGCCCGCTCGAGAAGGCGGCCCGGCCAGCGGAGTTAGATCGGGACCGCTACCCTTCCCCCGAGAACGCCTATGGGTGCTGACAATCCGGTTCGGGGCCCTCCCCAATTCGGTATCGCGGCGGCAATCTCTTTTGTGCTGATCCTCTCGTTCATTCTGGGCGCATGCGCTGCGGAACGGGTCGGCCCGCGCGTCGCGCCTTCAGGGGAAGAGTCGCCCTATGACCCCCCGTCGAAAATCCCGTCGGTTGGCATCACCTTCGATGCCCCGGGGTCAATCGTTCCAGGAATCGATGCTACAACGGCGATCGCCCGCGCTCGAGACGAATTCGGCGGCTTGGTCGATGAGGCCTCGGAGGTCTACACGGCATTTGGACTCTTCACAAGCAGCAAGTACGGGACGGTTGCGAGTGAGGACGGGTCAGTCACACCCCAGTACGTCAGCGTCCCTGCTTGGATCGTGACACTCGCCGGCGTCTCGATCCCCCCGTCGGGACCCCGACGCGAGGGGGCGAAAGAGGGCCGAATGGGAACGGCGACCGAGCTCAATGTCGTGGTCAACGCAGACACTGGCAATTACATGATGGCTTTCTCTTATCGGTAGTGGAACGCTCGCACTACCGGCGGAAGAGCAGCTGGCCCGCGTACGGTCCGCGGCCGGTCAGGCAGGCCGCGCCGCACGCCGCGGCCAGGGCCAGGGCTTCCTTCGGCGGCTTGCCCACGCCCAGGGCGAAGGTCAGCCCGGCGGCGAAGCTGTCCCCGCACCCGTAGGCGTCCACGACGGGACCGGGCAGTGGGGCCGCGGGATAGGTACCCTCCTCCTCGCCCGCCGTCCGGTACCGGCCGCCCGCCTTGCCCTCGGTCCACACCTGAAGGCGGGGCGGCGGATCGAGGTCGCCGGCCGCGTACCGCTCCCCCGGATCGCGGCCGCTCCCCACCAGCGCGTCCAGGTGCACGCCGGCCCGGACGAGCTGCGGCAGGATCCGTGACGTGGCCACCAGCACGGTGGCCCGGCGGGCCCGGCGCAGCGCCTCGTCGTCCCCGGCCGTGAAGTAGACGGCGTCGGCCTCCTCCACGTCCTCCCACGGAGCCGGGTCCCCTCCGCGCGGGCCGAGGCGTTCGCCGATGATCGTGATCGTGCGCTCGCCGGAGCCGTCGATCAGGGTGATCGCCCGCCGTTGCTCGGTCGGCCGGAACGTGGCCCAGACCTCGATCCCCAGGGCGCCGAGCTCCGCGTGGGCCCGATGACCCAGGGCGTCGTCACCGAGGGCGGTGAAGAAGGAGGCCGAGCCGCCGAGCTTGGCGAGCTGGACGGCGGCCACCGAGCCTCCGCCGCCCGGTTCCTCCCACCATTCCAGGGCGTGGACGATGTCTCCCGGCGCCGGGGTGTGCTCGACCCGGACGAACTGGACCCACTCCACGTGTCCGACCACCGCCAGGCGCATCCAGGCCCTCCCCGTGTGCGGCCTTGGGCCGCCGCCCGAAGATAGGCCGATCGGCGGAGGTTGGTTCGGGGACCCCCGGGTAGGATGCGCCTCGCCATGCGGTGTCCGGCATGTGGCTCCGATAGGGTCCTCGTCCTAGTCCACTCCCTTCGGGCGCTGTGCGGCGGGTGCATGCACCAGTGGTGCCCCCCGGACGACATCGAGCTCGAGGAGCTCGGCTGGTCCGCCCAGGCCGTCTCCCGGACCATCGCCATGGACCTCCCCCCCGACGACCCTCCCGATCCGGGCGCCGAGGGGTCCGCCGACCCGGCCTGATCCACCTCGGCCCGGCGCCCGGCTGATGCTGGGAGCCTGCCTCGCTTTCTGGTAGCCTCCTTCCCGAGCCCGCATGAACGACCGACCCCCTCTTCCGAGGCTTGGCCGGTCTGCGCCCCAGAGATGGTTACTGAATGCGCAGGTCGTTGTGCTCATTGCGCTCGGTGCAATGGCAGCCGGAGCCATCCAAGCCGCACGCGCCCAATCGCCTCCCCATCTGCCGGCTGAGGACCGGTCCGGGATCGCCCTCCGGAGGCGGACCTCCACGTTCCTGGTGTGCCCTGTCGACCGCCCCCGCCACTACGTCGACGACTTCGGCGACGCCCGATGGGCCGGCGGATTCCACCGGCACCAGGGGGTCGACGTCTTCGCTCCTCGGGGTACCCCGATCCGGGCCCCGTTCGACGGGCGGGCCAAGCGCTCGGACAGCTGGGCCGGCGGTCTGGGCGTCTACGTGTACGGCCGGCGTGGGTTCGCCTTCAACGCCCACCTCACGCGCCTCGGCAAGCTCGGCCGCGTCCGGGCGGGCACGATCGTCGGCTACGTGGGCAACAGCGGCGACGCCCGAGGGGCTTCGACCCACGACCACTTCGAATGGCATCCGCACGGGGGTGGGGCCGTGGATCCCTTCCGTCTGTTGAACTCGGTCTGCCGGAGTCCCGCGGGCCACCCGGCCCCGCGGTATCGGCCGGTCAGGCCGGGCGTCCTCTGACCTGCTTCATCGAGCGTCCGAGAGGATCCGCTGCGGGTCCTCCAGGTGCTCGATCACCGCGGCCAGGAACCGCCGGCCGAGCGCTCCGTCGATGGCGCGGTGGTCGTAGGAAAGGGACAGCGGGAGCACCGACCCCACGACGACCCGGCCCCCCCGGGCCACCGGCTGTTCGCGGACTCGGCCGAACGAGAGGATGGCTGTCGTCCCGAACGGGATGATCGGGGTCCCGAAGCCTCCCCCCACCGCCCCGATGTTCGACACGGTGAACGTCTGGCCCGACAGCTCGGCCGGCGTGGCCGTCCTGCTCCTCGCGGCCTCGGCCACCCGCTCGATCTCCTCGGCCAGTTCCGGGATCCCCCGCCTGTCGGCTCCCTTGACCACCGCCACGACCAGTCCCTCCGGCGTGTCAACGGCCACCCCGATGTCGTAGCGGCGCTTCAGCACCAGATCCTGGCCGTCGACCGTGGCGTTGAACTCCGGATGGGCTCGGAGGGGGGGAATGACGGCCCGGATGAACAGCGCCTCCAGGGGAACCCGACGGCCCAGCCGACGCTCCAGATCGGCCCGGGCCGACAGGAGCGAGGCCGCGTCGGCCTCTCCGAACGTCGTCACATGGGGGATCTCTCGCCACGACCGAGCCGTGTTCTCGGCGATGGTCCGCCGAAGCTTGGAAAGCCGGACTCGCTCTTCGTCGGTGGGCCGAGCGCCCGCCGCGGCCTCGACGTCCTCCCTGGTGATCCGGCCGCCTGGACCGGTTCCGCGAACCCGGTTCAGGTCGACCCCGAGGTCCTTCGCCATCTTCCGGACGACCGGCAGCGCCTGGACACCGGCCGGGGCTGCGACTTCCTCCGCCTCCTCCAGGCTCCCCACGATGGGCGCGGCCGGTGCGGCCGGCCCCTGCGTCTCGGAGTCCCGCGGCGCTTCGGTCCACCGCTCGGTTCGGTCGCCGATCACCGCCAGCAGCTCTCCCACCTTCACCACCGTCCCCGCCTCGCCGCCTCGATGCAGGAGTGTCCCCGCCCGCGGGGCCGGAACCTCCGTCACCGCCTTGTCGGTCTCGATCTGCACGAGCGGCTGATCCAGCGTTACGTCCGCGCCGACCTCCACGAACCACTCGACGATCTCGGCCTCGGTGAGGCCCTCGCCGATGTCCGGGAGCCGGAACTCGAGCGCCACGGGTCAGCTCTCCACGAGCCGCTTCGCCGCGGCCACGATGCGCTCCGGGCTCGGCAGATAGTGGTGCTCCGAACGCTTGAGGGGGAATACCGTGTCCCATCCCGTCACCCGGGCCACCGGAGCCTGGAGCGAGTACAGCGCCCGCTCCTGGATGAGCGCGATCAGCTCGCCGGCCAGCCCGGCCGTCCGAGGAGCCTCGTGGACGATCACCGCCCGGCCGGTCTTCCGGACCGATTCCATCACCGCTTCGGTATCGAGGGGCACGAGGCTCCGGAGGTCGATCACTTCCGCGTTCACGCCATCCTCTTCGAGCATGTCGGCGGCCTTTCCCACCTCGCGGAGCATGGCGCCCCATGCGACCACGGTGACGTCGGTCCCTTCGCGGGCCACCGTCGCCCGACCGATCGGAACCTCGTACGGCTCTTCGGGCATGGCCGCCAGCAGCAGGCCCTTCGCGTCGCGCGGGGTGGACGGCACCACCACCTTGAGGCCGGGGACGTGGGCGTAGATCGCTTCGGTGGACTCGCTGTGGTGCTCGGCCGCCCCGATGCCGCCCCCGTACGGGATCCGCAGGACGAGAGGAGCCGTGAACCGATGCCGGGAGCGGTTGCGGATCCTCGACACGTGGCTGACCACCTGGTCGTATGCGGGGTAGGAGAACCCCATGAACTGCATCTCCGCCACGGGGTGCAGCCCTCCGACCGCCATCCCGAACGCGGCGCCGACGATCCCCGACTCGGAGACCGGCGTGTCGATCACGCGGTCCTCGCCGTGCCGCTCCAGGAGCCCGTCGGTCACGCGGAAGACTCCGCCGGTCCGGCCCACGTCCTCGCCGAGGACCACCACGCGGCGATCCGCTGCCAAGGCCTGGTCGAGCCCCTGGTTGATGGCTTGCGCCACGTTCAACGTCGCCATCAACGGTCCCCCGTCGGCGTGACGGGTCCGCCACCCGACAGCTCCTGCTGCTGCTCCCGGAGCTGGGGGGTCATCTCGGCGAACATGGCCTCGAAGATCTGCCCCGGCTCCTGCGGGGGAAGGGCCTCGGCCTCCTCCACCGCCTGCTCGATCAGCGCCGCCTCTTCGTTCTCGATCTCGCGCTGCCACTCTTCGGTCCACGCGCTCTGCCTCTGGAGGTAACGGCGGACCCGCTCGACCGGGTCGCGCTCCCGCCACGTCGCCTCCTCGGCCGGGTCGCGATACCGGCCGGGGTCGTCGGACGTGGTGTGGGGTCCCAGCCGGTAGGTGAGTGCCTCGATCAGGGTAGGGCCGCCACCGGCGCGGGCTCGCCCGACCGCGTCCGCCGTCACGCGATACACGGCGAACAGGTCGTTGCCGTCGACGAGCACGCCGGGGAACCCGTACGCCTCGGCCTTCCCGGCGATCGTCGGAGAGGCAGTCTGGCGATCGCGTCGGAGCGAGATCGCGTACTGGTTGTTCTGGCAGAGGAACACCACGGGGACCTGGTACACCCCGGCGAAGTTCATGGCCTCATGGAAGTCGCCCTCGGAGGTGGCCCCGTCGCCGAACGAGGTGAGCGCGATGCGGTCCTGTCCGAGCAGCTTGGCCGCCCAGGCCAGGCCGACCGCGTGCAGCATGTGGGCCCCCACGGTGATCGATGGGGGGAGGACGTTCACTCCCTCCGGCGGGGCGCCGCCCCGTTCGTCGCCCGCTCGCCACAGCAGCAGGAGCTTCCACGGGTATCCGCGGAACCACATGGCGGCGGCGTCCCGGTAGGTCGCGACCAACCAGTCGTCGCCCCTCAGCGCGGCCGCCGACCCGATCTGGGCGGCCTCCTGGCCCTCGAAGGGTGCGTACGTGGCCAGGCGGCCTTGCTTCTGGAGCGCCGTTCCCTTCCGGTCGAACAGGCGCGCGCCCACCATCGCCCGGTAGAGGTGGCGGGTCGCTTCGAGATCGACGGGTGGCTCGCCCCGGAGCTCCCCGTCCGGTGTCAGGATCTGCGCCAGCTCCTCTGCCACGTGGCCCTCCGCTCGAAGCGGGCCAATGCTATCGGCCGGATGGCTCGGGTGGGCCGTCCCGTCACACAGGGCGCCGGGTCCGAGGGAGAACTCCTGCCGTATGCTCGGGGTCGCCCATGGCCCCTCATCGCCTCCAGACCGGCCGTTACGGCATCGACGCCGTGCTGGCCGACCGATACGAGATCCGATCGCTGATCGGCCAGGGCGGGATGGCCGAGGTCTACGAGGCAGTGGACCGGGTGCTGGGCCGGCGGGTCGCCATCAAGGTCTTGCGCGACGTCCTGGCAGCCGACCGGCGAGCGGTGGCGCGATTCCGCCGCGAGGCCCGCGCCGTTGCCGCCCTGAGCCATCCCAACATCGTGTCCATCCACGACATCGGCGCGGACGGCCCCACCCCGTTCATGGTGATGGAGCTGATCCCGGGGGAGTCGTTGTCCAACGTGATCTGGCGGGAGGCCCCCCTGCCGGTGGATCGGGCCGCCCGGATCGGGCATGCCGTGGCACTGGCCCTCGCCTTCGCCCACGACGCCGGGATCGTCCACCGCGACGTGAAGCCGGCCAACATCGTGATCACGACCAGCGGCCTGGTGAAGGTGCTCGACTTCGGCATCGCCCGGGCCATCGCCTGGACCCCGCTCACCGAGGGCGGATCGGTCCAGGGCACGGCCGAATACGTCTCCCCCGAGCAGGTCAGCGGCCTGTGGCTGGATGGCCGGTCCGACATCTATTCCCTGGGCGTGGTCCTGCACGAGATGCTGGCCGGCGCGCCCCCCTTCCGCGGCGACACCGCGGTGGCCGTGGCCTACCGGCATCTCGAGGAGCAACCTCCACCGTTGCGAACCCTTCGTCCCCCCGTCCCGCCGGCCTTCGAGGCGCTCGTGATGCGTTGCCTGGCCAAGGAGCGGTGGAGCCGGTACCAGAGCGCGGCCCAGCTGGCCACGGACCTCCGAGGGCTCGTCCCAGGATCCGGGGAGCCCGACGGACCTCGGCGCGCACCCCACGGCGCGGACCCCGCGGCGGCGCTGCTCGACACTCCTCGCCTGCCCGTGGAGCCGCATCCGTCTCGGGTCGCCCGGGCGGCCTCGCGACGCGGGCGGGGGTGGCGCGTCGTGGTAGCGGCCACCGTGCTCGTGGCCGCGGTGGCGGGTGGCGCCTTCCTCCTCTTCCGGCTGGGCAGTCCCGCTCGGGCCACCAGGGTTGGCCCGCCACCGTTGCATCCGCCCAGCGCGCTCCAGGCCGGTGCGGGGTGCGACGGGTTCATCAAGGCCCGGGTGGAGCTGCGGTGGCTGCCGTCCTCCTCCCCGCTCACCGACGGGTACGTCGTCTATCGCGCGGATTCGCGGACGAGCCCGTTCAAGAAGATCGAGCTGCTCCCCGGGCGGCTGAACGCCTCGTTCGTGGACCGGAGCCTGAACACCAGCGCCACCTACCGGTACCTGGTCCGGTCGACCGCCGGGGCGAGGCAGAGCGCCGGGGCCGCCACCGCGCTGGCCGAGACGCCCTTCCTCTGCATCTAGGTCCGCCGGACCGGCTGTTAGTCTCCGCCCGATGAAGACGCCTACCTCGCTTCCTCTCCCCTGGGAACGCCGGTTCCGGGCCCCCGTCGCGTCCACGCCTCAGTGGTCGCCCGTCGCGCCCGACCGCATCGTGTTCACCTCGACGGAGAGCGGGGTCTGGCAGGTCCATGCATGGGACCGGGCCAAGGGGGAGCGCCGGCAGGTCACCGACCACCCGGTCGGCGTGATCGACGGCGCGCCCACCTTGGACGGGGAAGGGATCCTGTGGTTCCAGGACGAGACCGGCGACGAGTCGGGGCGGTGGATGCTCCAGGGGTTCCACGGAGGAGAGACCCGTCCATTCCTGCAGGGCGTGCCCCACGGCTGGAACGGCGGGCTGGCCCAGGCGTCCGGGACGGTGGCCGCGGCGATCAGCGACCGGGACGGGTTCGCCGTCTTCACCTCGACCGACGGTGGTCCGGCCAGGGAGGTTCACCGGAGCATGGAGTCCGTTCAGATCGGAAGCGCGGACCTGGGGGGATTCCTTCGGGGAGGGCTGTCATCCGACGGTGGCCTCTTGTGCCTGGAGCACGGCGAGCACGGCGATCTGATCCACCCGGCGCTCCGGGTGATCGATCCGAGGACGGGGGAAACGGTGGGCGAGCAGGTCGACGAGGGAATGTCGCTATCGGCTTCATGCTGGTCCCCGGTGGCCGGGGACCAGCGCCTGGCCATCGTCCACGAGCGAGAGGGCGAGGAGCGTCCGGCCATCTGGGACCTGGCGACGGGAGAGCGCACCGACGTCCGGCTTTCCCTCCCAGGGCTGGTTGCGGTGGCCGACTGGTGGCCCGACGGGTCCGCCATGCTGCTGTCCAACCGAAACGAGGGGCGCGACCGGCTGTTCCGCTTCGACATCGAATCCGGTGACCTCGATCTGGTCCCCACGCCGGAGGGCGTGGTCGTCGGCGCGCGGGTGCGGCCGGAGGGGACGATCTGGTACCTCCACTCGTCGAGCCGCCACCAGCAGATCGTCCTCGACGATGGGGGCCGCGAGGTGCTCCCGCCGCTCGGCGACCGGGCCCCTGCGGGGCGCCCCTTCGTTTCGTGGGAGTTCCGGAACCCCCACGGCCATCGTGTCCACGGGTTCCACGTCACGCCCGAGGGTCCCGGTCCCTTCCCGGTGCTGATGCGGGTGCACGGCGGGCCCACGTACCTCGATCGGGACGCGTTCCATCCAGAGATCCAGGCCTACGTCGACGCGGGGTTCGCCGTGGGGCTGGTCAACTACCGGGGGTCGATCGGCTACGGACGGGAGTGGCGGGATTCGTTGATCGGGGACGTCGGCGGCCCCGAGCTCGAGGACGTGAACGCGGGACTGGCCGACCTGGTCCGCCGGGGCATCGCCGACCCGACCAGAGCTGTCATCGCCGGCTGGTCCTGGGGCGGATACATCACCTTGCTCGAGCTCGGGAAGCATCCCGACCTGTGGATCTGCGGGGTGGCCGGGGTCCCGGTGGGGGACTACGAGGCCGGCTACGAGGATCTCTCGCCGATGCTCCAGGCGTACGACCGGGCGCTCCTGGGAGCGCCGCCGAGCGAGCGGCCCGACCTCATGAGGGATCGCAACCCGATCAACTTCGCGGACGACGTGCGCGTGCCGGTGCTGTTCGTCATCGGGGAGAACGACACCCGGTGCCCGCTGCGACAGGCCATGCTGTACGTCGACCGGCTGGCGGCCCGGGGCCATCCACACGAGGTGTACCGATTCCCCACGGGACACGGGTCGTTCGACATGGACGAGGAGATTCGGCAGGTTCGAACGGTCCTCGACTTCCTGCACCGGCATGTGCCGGGGCTCCGGCGAGACGCTATCCGGCCTGTCGAAGCGTCTCGCTGACCCGCTCCAGTCCCTTCCGGAGGTGGTCCGGGTCCGAGCCGAACCCGATCCGGAGCTGCCAGCCCATCCCGAACTGCTCACCGGGGACGAGGAGCACGGACTGCTCGAGGCGGATCCGCTCCACCAACGCCGGAGACTCGATGGGAAGGTCGTACCCGAGGAACGCGATGGCGCCCGCGGCGGGCCGGACGTAGTCGAGGAGGTCGCCGTGGCCGGCGGCCCATTCCTCCAGGATCGGGAGGTTCCGCCGGATGATCCCTCGCGTCCGCGCCAGAACGTCCTCTCGCCGGGCCGGCTCCATGACCACGGACGCCAGGCGCTCCGAGAGCGTCGAGGGCGTCAGCGTGGTGTAGTCGTGGTGGATCCACAGCTGCTCGATGAGGGCGGGCGGGGCCACGGCCCACCCCAACCGCAACCCGGGCAGACCGAACGCCTTCGACAGGCCCGACGTGACGACCAGCTTGTCGTAGCGCCCCCAGAACGTGGGGGTCGTCTCGCCGTCAACCTCCGCGCCTCGATAGATCTCGTCGGCGATGATCCAGGCCCCGACCCGTCCCGCCGCCTCGATCACGCCGGCCATCTCCTCACCGGTGAGCACCGCCCCCGTGGGGTTGTTCGGGTTGGTCACCAGGATGGCCTTCGTGCGTTCGGTGACGGCACGGCGCAGCTCGTCCACGTCGAGCGCCCACCGCCGGCCGCTGCCGTCCTCCCCGAGCCTCGAGCGGAAGGCGTCGCTCCCTGCGCCGAAGTGGCGGCCCAGTCCCCACCCCTGCATGTAGTTGGGGACCATGAAGGCCAGGCGGTCACCCGGCTCCAGGAGCGTCCACAGGACCACATGGTTGACCTCCGAGCCGCCGTTCATGACGGTTACGTGCTCGGGGGAGGCGCCGGGATAGAAGCGGGCGATCCGTTCCCGAAGCGCCGGCGAGCCGTTCGAGTACGGATAGCCGAGCGGGACGGAGAGCACGGAGCGGAGCTCCTCCCCCTCGAGCAGCTCCTCCATCGAGAGGGGGTAGACACCGCTCTCGGACAGGTTGTATTCGACCTCGTTCTCGTACAGGCACTGCATCCGCTCCATCTCGAACGTCTCGATGCGCATGCGAACCTCCTCCGACGGCCGCTCGCCTACCGGCCCGGCCCGGTCAGCCGGACGTCGCCGGACCTGGTGACCACGAAGACCTGCCAGTTGTAGAACGCGAAGTAGGCGCGAGGGTCGGCGGCCATCCGCTTCGCGTAGAGCAGCACTGCGTTCACGTACGCCCACGAACGGTTGTAGTGGAAGAGCGCCGCCCGGTAGTTGCGTGGCGCGCCGGAGGCGTGCAGGTAGTTCGCCGCTCCCATGATCGCGTCGTGGGGATCGTGGACGTCCCCGCCCAACCCGTACACCGCCCACGTCGAGGGGATGAACTGCATCGGCCCCTGGGCCCCCGCGTAGCTCGCCGACCTCACCCGGCCGAACTTCGACTCGATGTAGTTCACCGCCGCCAGGACCTCCCACGACACGCCGAACCGGCTCTGGCCCTCTTGGAAATACCCGAGCAGGGCGCCGGCCGGCCGCGGCCGCTGCGTCTTGAACGCGGTGGCGGACGGCGCGGCCCGCACGATCGAGAACAGCTCGTGTCCGGCGGTGATGATGTCGTGAGCGGCGCCCGCTAGGGGCCTGGGCAGCAACCGGATGGTCCAGCCGGCCACCACCGGGTGGCGGGCCAGGTAGCGGTACACCCGCTGCTGGTACAGGGCCAGCAGGACCACGTCGTTCGGCGGGTTCGGGGCAGAGGGGTCGCCGGCCGTCGTCCAGCGGTGGATGGCCTCGTCGAGGGCGGCCGCGGTTCGCGCGAGCTGCGCAGCCAGCGCGGCGGGAGACGACGGGACGGGTTGGTCCGGGGCCGGGAGCGCCGCGGTGGGAGCAGGTGAGGGGATCGGCGCCAACGACGTGGTGGGGGTCGAGGGGATCTCACGGCGAGATCACCGCACCGCCGACCGCACCCCCCGCCTTGGAGGGAGGCGCGCCGCAGGCCGAGACAATCAGGGCCGAAGCGAGAAGAGCGAGCGAGAGGCGAACGCTGGATCCCACGGGGCACGAGCAGCCTAACAGCCCGATCCTGGGCTGCCTGTCGCTGAAAGGTATTGAAGAACGCCGCCCGGGCTGCAGCATCCTGGACCTCGCGGGAACACGCGGCATAATCCGGTCCGTGTCTGCGAGCGTGAGAACTCAACGTCCACATCATGAAGGGGGTCATTCCATGTCGAAACTGCCTATGGGCGCCGAGGAGCACCCCCCCAAGCCAACGAGACGAGGACTGCTGGCTGGAGCGGCCTGCGCCATCGGGATCGTTGCGACGGAGGCCTTGGCCAAGGTTCCGGCGGCCCAAGCCACGCAGGGGCAGCCGATTATCGCGGGGAGTCCAAACGACGAGACCACTTCCACAGGAATCACGAACACAACGGATGCTGGAACTGGGCTCGTCGTCAAGGGCGGAGCCGTCAGCGGGGCGGGTGTCGTTGGCCAAGGCGGCGGCTATGGCTCGGGCGTACAAGGTATTGGCGGGGACAACGGCGGCGTCGGCGTGCTGGGGATCGCTGGAAAGAATGGCGGGACAGGTGTGAACGGGCAGGGTGTCGGCACCGGCCCAGGCGTCACCGGTGTTGGAGGGCCGGACGGCGATGGCGTCCACGCCCTAGGACAAGGCCACGGGGATGGCCTCGGAGCCGTTGGCGGCAACCTTGGTGGCACCGGTGTGTCCGGAAGCAGCGGGGGTCCTGATGGAAACGGTATCTGGGGCACTAGCTTTGGCACCGGGGCCGGGGTCCGCGGGACAGCGGTTGCAGAAGGGCCTGGAGTGTTGGCCGAGTCCGGGACCGGTCCGGCGCTGAAGGTCCTGGGGCCGGCGACCTTTTCCCTAAGCGAATGGTGACCATCCCGTCGGGGTCAAAGAAGGCGACGGTCACGGGAGTTCCGCTGACCCCATCTAGTCTGATCCTCGCGCTCATGCAAAACACCTGGGCGCTCGACAGTTCACGATCTTCCTGAACAGAGCGCCCACGTCTCCCGCCACAGCGACAGTTGCCTGGTTCGTGGTGAACTGATCGGGGCGGCAGCCCCCGATCTTCGCAGTCCTGCCTAGAATCCGCCGGTGTGCTACGACGACACGGCCCGCCCACCGTTCCCCCCGATCGCCGGGGGAGCCGGGGGCGTCGTCACCCGGGACCTCGTCCTGACCGCGGCCGACGGGAACCGGTTCGCCGCGTTCTCCGCCGTCCATCCGTCGGAGGGAGGGCCCGGCATCGTGATCCTGCCGGACGTTCGCGGGCTGCACGCGTTCTACCAGGACCTCGCGGTGCGGTTCGCCGAGGCGGGCGTGCACGCGACGGCCTTCGACTACTTCGGGCGGACCGCCGGCGTGGGCCCGAGGGATGACGACTTCGACTACATGCCCCACGTCCAGGGGACGAAGCCGGACACGATCGCTCAGGACGTGGCCGCCGCGGTGGCCCACGTTCGCTCGGCCGAAGGAGGGGCGGCGAAGGCCGTGTTCACGGTTGGGTTCTGCTTCGGTGGCAGGAACTCCTTCAACCAGGCAGCTGGAGAGCACGGCCTCTCCGGCGTGATCGGGTTCTACGGCCGGGTCGCGGAGCCCGGGCCGGGCAACGGCAACGCCTCGATCGTGCTGGCAGAGCGCTACCGATGCCCCGTCCTCGGCCTGTTCGGGGGTGCGGACCCGGCGATCCCCCCGAAGGACGTCGACGCGTTCCGCCGGGCGCTCGACGCGGCCGGAGTGAAGAACGAGATCGTGTCCTACGCGGGCGCTCCCCACTCCTTCTTCGACCGGACGTTCGCCCAGTACGCCGAGGAGTGCGACGACGCCTGGAGTCGGATCCTGCGATTCATCCAGGCGAACGGCTGACCTGCTTCACGCTCGGCCGGCGGGATCGAGCAGCTCCTCGACCCCCACGAACCGAGCGCCTTCCGCCCGGAGGCGTTCGATGATGTCGCCGAGGGCCTCTCCAGTGGACCCGGGCCAGGTGTGCAACAGGACGATGGCGCCGTCGCCGTGGGACTGGGCGCCCTCGACCACCGACCGCAGGACCTCGTCGGTCGTCCGGGCGTGATCCCAGTCGTCCGGATCCACGTCCCACCCAACGTTCCGGTACCCGAGGGACGAGAGCGCCGACCGGAGCTCCTCGTCGCCCTCGCCGTCACCGAACGGGAACCGGAACCACGGCCGGGGGTCGGACCCGGCCGTCTCGGCGATGGCCTCCTGGGCGCTCTTCAGGTCGGCCCGGACCCCGTCCGGGGAGAGCAGGGTGAACATGGCGTGGTGGTGCGAGTGGCTGCCGATCGTGTGGCCCTCCCCCGCGATCGACTTGGCCACCCCCGGATATGCGGTGGCCCACCGGCCCTGGATGAAGAACGTGGCCCGAACATCTCTCGCGGCCAGCACCTCCAGCAGGTGCTCGGCGTTCCCCGCCGGCCCGGGCGGCCTGCTCGGGTGCTCCGCGTCGAAGGTGAGGGCGACCCGCAGCTCGCTCGCGGTCATCCCTTCACGCCGGTGAGCGTGACGCCCTCGATGAACGCCCGCTGGGCCAGGAAGAACAGGACGATCACCGGCAGCATGAACAGGATCGAGGCGGCCATCATCAGGTTCCAGTCCACGTGGTGGAGCCCCTGGAACTGGGACAGCGCGATGGTCAGCGTCCACAGGTGCCGGTTCTCGCCCAGGAACAGCAACGGCGCGAACAGGTCGTTCCAGTTGTAGAGGAAGTTGAACAGGGCTACCGCGACGATGGCCGGCATGGCCAGCGGGACGATCACCCGCGTGAGGATCTGGAACTCGCTGCCCCCGTCCACCCGGGCGGCGTCGGACAGCTCCTCGGGGATCGTCATGAAGAACTGCCGGAGGAGGAAGATCGAAAAGGCGTCGCCGAAGAAGCTGGGGATGATCAGAGGCTTGAACGACCCGACCCAGTGCAGCCGTACGAACACGATGTACAGCGGCACGACGGTCACCTGGAACGGCAGCATGTAGGTGGCAAGGACCAGGAGGAAGGCCGCGTTCCGTCCCCGCCAGCTCATCCGGGAGAGCGCGTAGGCGACCGGCACGCACGAGAGCACCGTCCCCAGGGTGGAGACGCCGGCGATGGTCAGCGTGTTCAGCATGTAGTGGATCAGGGGAACCAGCCGGAACACCCGGGCGAAGTTCGACCACTGGATCGGATGGGGCCAGAAGCTCTGGCCCAGGGACTGCCGGTCGCT
>VAYG01000054.1:0-14422 GCA_005885015.1 Actinomycetota bacterium
CTACCTCGGGTACGACCACGCCGCCAGGCTGGAACCGGTGCCGCTGCCTGCCGACGGCCCGGATCTCCCCGAGAGCCGGTTCATTGTCGCCGAGGGCCTGGTCCGGTTCGACCACGTGACCGGGGTCGGAGAGGTACTGGCGGGCGACCGGGACCGGGTTCTCGCGCTGCTCGAGGTCCCCCTGCCGGCGTTCCGGACGCCTCGCCGGCGGCACGGCCGCACCCGCCGATCCCCGTCCCGATCCGGATACGAGGCGTCGGTCCGCGAGGCCCAGGCGCACATCCGAGCGGGCAACGCCTACCAGGTCGTCCTGTCGCAGCGGGCCGAGCGCAGGACGAGCGCTTCGGCCGTGGAGCTGTACCGGAGCCTCCGGCGGATCAATCCCTCGCCCTACCTGTTCCTCCTGGAGCTCGGAGACCTCGCGCTGGTGGGTTCCTCCCCCGAGACCTTGGTGAAGCTGGAAGGAACGCGTGCCAGCGTGAACCCGATCGCAGGCACCACCCCTCGCGGGGACGGCGACGTCGAGCGGCTGTGCGCCTCCGAGAAGGACCGCGCCGAACACGTCATGCTGGTCGACCTGGGGCGCAACGACCTGTCCCGGGTCTGCCTGGCTGGATCGGTGCGGGTGGAGCGCCTCCTCCAACCGGAGCGCTTCTCCCACGTCACGCACCTCGTCTCCGAGGTTTCGGGCGAGCTCCGTCCGGGCGTGGCGCCCTTCGACGTGCTCCGGGCATGCTTCCCCGCCGGCACGGTCTCGGGCGCCCCGAAGGTCCGGGCCATGCAGATCATCTCGGAGCTCGAGGGGTACCGGCGCGGTCCCTACGCCGGCGCGGTCGGGTACGCCGTGCCCGGCGAGGGCCTCGACACCTGCATCGCCATCAGGACCATCGTCCTGTCGGACGGCGTGGCCCGCCTCCAGGCCGGGGCCGGGATCGTCGCGGACTCGGACCCCGCCGCCGAACACGAGGAGTGCCTGGCCAAGCTGGCTGCCCTCGAGGCCGCCATCGAGGAGGCGGAGCGCGGGTGATCCTCCTCATCGACAACTACGACAGCTTCACCTACAACCTCGCGCACGCGCTGGAGGCGCTCGGCGCGGAGGTGATGGTCGTCCGGAACGACCGGATCGACGCCGACCGGGCGGTCGCCGTTGGCCCGACCCACCTGGTGATCTCGCCCGGTCCCGGGCGTCCCTCGGAGGCCGGGTGCACGCTCGACGTCGTCAGGCGGCTGGCCGGGCGGGTGCCCACGCTCGGCGTCTGTCTCGGCCACCAGGCGATCGTCGAGGCCTTCGGCGGGGACATCGGCCAGGCCAGGGCCCTGGTGCACGGGAAGGCCAGCCGGATCGACCACGACGGGCGGGGCGTGTTCCACGGCCTCCCCCGGCCGCTGGAGGGCGGGCGGTACCACTCGCTGGCCGCGGTCCGGGTCCCCGAGCCCCTTCAGGTGTGCGCCACGTCGGAGGACGGCGAGGTGATGGCCGTCCGCCACCGCGACCTTCCGGTCCACGGCGTGCAGTTCCACCCCGAGTCGGTCCTCACACCGCGAGGGGCCCAGTTGGTGGCGAACTTCTTGGGAGGACGGAGGTGAGGGAGCGATGAACATCCAGCAAGCGCTCGTCGAGGTCCTCGAGGGGCGCAACCTGGCACGCGAGCAGGCTCGCGAGGTCATGGACGAGATCATGCGAGGAGAGGCCACTCCCGGCCAGATCGGAGGGTTCCTCGTCGCCCTCCGGCTGAAGGGGGAGACGTCCGAGGAGATCGCGGGATGCGCCGAGGCGATGCGCTCCCACGCCCTCGCCGTGACCCCGTCGAGGCAGGACATCATCGACACGGCCGGGACCGGCGGGGACGGGGCGCGCACCCTGAACATCTCGACGGCGGCCGCGCTGGTGGCCGCCTCGGCGGGGGCAGCCGTCGCCAAGCACGGCAACCGGGCCGTGTCCTCGGCGTCGGGATCGGCCGACGTCCTGGAGGCCCTGGGGTTCAGCCTTCAGCTGGAGCCGGACCGGATCGCCGAGTCGATCGACGAGCTCGGGTTCGGATTCCTGTTCGCGCCGGCGCACCATCCGGCCATGCGCCACGCCCTGCCCGTGCGGCGGGAGCTGGCCACGCGCACGGTGTTCAACATCCTCGGCCCGCTGACCAACCCCGCGGGGGCAGGCGGCCAGCTCGTCGGGGTGTACGCGCCCGACCTCGCGGCCACGCTGGCCTGGGTTCTGGCGTTGTTGGGATCGAGGCGGGCCCTGGTCGTCCACGGGGCCGGGGGGATCGACGAGCTCTCCCCGGTCGGACCCAACCTCGTCTACGAGGTCGAAGACGGCGCGGTCCGACCCACCGAGGTGGACCCGCTCGACTTCGGCGTGGCCCGGTGCCGCGCCGAGGACCTGGCGGGGGGCACGCCCGCGGAGAACGCCGCGACGATCCGCTCGATCTTCGGCGGTGCGACGGGCCCGAGGCGCGACGCCGTCTTGCTGAACGCCGCCGGGGCCCTGATCGTGGGGGGGCTGGCTCGGGACTTCGGCGAGGGTCTGGCGATGGCCGCGGACGCGGTCGACTCGGGCGCGGCGGCCGCCCGGCTGGACGAGCTGGTGGCGTTCTCCTTGATGGACGCCGTGAAGGCCTCGTGAGCCGGTTCCGCGATCGACTCCGTGGGCCCGGGCTCCGGGCCATCGCCGAGGTCAAGCGGCGGTCGCCCTCGGCGGGCGACCTCAGGCCGGGGGCCGACGCCGGCCGGCTGGCCGCAGACTTCGAGCGGGCCGGGGCCGCGGCGGTCTCGATCCTGGTGGACGAGCGGTTCGGGGGCTCCATCGAGGATCTTCGGGCGGCCCGGGCTCGGACCTCCCTGCCCCTGCTGGCGAAAGGGTTCTTCCGAGAGGATGCGGAGCTCGATGCCCTGCGGGCGGCCGGCGCGGACGCGGCGCTCGTCATCCTGGCCGAGGTCGACGACGCGGTTGCCCGCCACCTCGTGGCCCGGGCGCACGCGCTGGGGATGGACGTCCTGCTGGAGGCGCACGACGGCGCCGAGCTGGCCCGCGCGCTTGCCCTGGGCGACGACCCCGTTGGGATCAACGCCCGAGATCTCCGCACCTTCCTGGTGGACCGGCGGACGCAGCTGGAGCTGGTCGCTCGGGTCCCGCTGGATCGGATCGTGGTCGCCGAGAGCGGGATCCTGAGCCGCGCCCAGGCCGCGGCCGCCGAGCTGGCCGGCGCCGACGCGGTGCTGGTGGGGTCGGCGCTGATGCGGGCGGCGGATCCCGCGGCCACGCTCGCCGAGCTTCTGCGCCGCCCCCTGGTCAAGGTGTGCGGGCTCACCCGCGAGGAGGACGTCGCGGCTGCGGCCGAGGCCGGGGCCGACCTGGCCGGCTTCGTGCTGGCCGACAGCCCGCGCCGGGCGCCAGCGCCGCTGCCGGTCCCGGACACCATGCTCTCGGTGGCCGCCCTGGTCGGGCGGGTCGAGGAGGCGGGGACCGACCTCGTCCAGCTCTACGGCGACGAGGGTGGGCGCCGGACCCGCGACGGCGTCTTGCTGTGGCGTGATCGGCCTGTGGCCAGGGTCATGGACCAACCGTGGGAGGGCGAGGACGCCCGCCACTGGGGCCGAGCCGCGGCGGCGGCCCGGCGAGGGCGGGTGCTCCTCGCCGGCAGGCTGGGGCCGCACAACGTCCGCCGGGCCATCCGGGAAGTGAGGCCGTGGTGCGTCGACGCCAGCCGGAGCCTGGAGTCCGCCCCCGGGATCAAGGATCACGCCCGCATCTCCGCGTTCGTCCGGGCGGCCAGATGAACGAGATGAGCGGGATGAACGAGATGAGCGGGATGAGCGAGCCGCTCGCCGGCTTCTACGGGCCGTACGGCGGCCGGTACGTCCCCGAGACGCTGGTGCCGGCGTTGGACGAGCTGACCGCGTGCTGGGAGCAGGCTCGCACGGATCCCGGGTTCGCCGCGGAGCTCGATCGGCTCCGGCGCACGTTCGCCGGGCGGCCCACCCCGCTGTACCTCGCCGAGCGGCTGGCCCCGGGGCGCCGCCTCTACCTGAAGCGCGAGGACCTGTGTCACACCGGCGCCCACAAGATCAACAACGCGATCGGCCAGGCGCTCCTGGCCACGCGGATGGGCAAGCGCCGGATCGTGGCGGAGACCGGCGCCGGTCAGCACGGGGTCGCCGCCGCCACCGTGTGCGCCCGGTTCGGGCTGGAGTGCGTGGTGTACATGGGCGTGGAGGACATGCGCCGGCAGCGTCCCAACGTCGACCGGATGCGCCTCCTCGGCGCCGAGGTCCGTCCCGTCGAGCTGGGCACCCGCACCCTCAAGGAGGCCATCTCTGAGGCGATCCGAGACTGGATCACCAACGTCGAGGACACGCACTACATGATCGGTTCGTGCGTGGGGCCGCACCCGTACCCGTGGATCGTGCGGGAGCTCCAGGCGGTGATCGGGGAGGAGGCCCGGGCTCAGATACTCCAGGCGGAGGGGCGGCTTCCCGAGGCCGTCGTCGCGTGCGTGGGCGGAGGCTCCAACGCCATCGGGCTCTTCGCCGGCTTCATCGGCGACCCCGAGGTCCGGCTGGTCGGCGTGGAGGCGGCCGGAGCGGCGAGCCTGGGGACCGGCCGCCCATCCATCCTCCACGGGACCCGCTCTTTCGTGCTGGCCGACGAGGACGGGCAGATCCTGGACACCCATTCGGTGTCCGCCGGGTTGGACTACCCGGGGGTGGGGCCGGAGCACGCGTTCCTCCGGGACTCCGGCCGGGTCGAGTACGTACCGGCCACGGACCGCGAGGCCCTGGCCGCGTTCCAGGCGCTGGCGGAGCGGGAGGGCATCATCCCCGCCCTGGAACCGGCCCACGCGGTGGCCCGGGCCCTCGAGCTGATGGAGGAACTGGTCGTGGTGGGCCTGTCGGGCCGCGGCGACAAGGACCTCGAGGCGGTGCTGCCGCGATGAAGACGCTGTCGATCTACCTCATGGCCGGGCGGGACGCGCCGGTCCTGGCGGAGGCCGCCGTGGCGGGCGGGGCCGACCTGCTGGAGATCGGGTTCCCGTTCTCTCATCCGCTTGGCCGGGGAACGGGCGCTGGCCGCCGGGATGAGGACCCGGGCCTGCCTGGAATGCGTCGCCGAGATCCGGTCGCGGGTGGACGTGCCGTTGATCCCGATGACCTACGCCGCGATCCTCGAAGCCTACGGCCCGGGCCGGTTCGTCGCGGATTCGCGGGCGGCGGGGGCGACGAGCCTCATCGTTGCGGACCTGATGGTCGAGGCGCTCCCCGAGCTGCGCCGGGTCCAGCTCGTTGCTCCCACCACCCCGACCGACCGCATCCGGCTGGCCGCCGAGCGGACCGACGGCTGGCTGTACCTCGTGACCGTGACGGGAACGACCGGCGCCCGCGGGGCGCTGTCGACGCGGCTGCCGGACCTGGTCCGGCGGGCCCGCACGGTGACGGAGGTCCCGCTGCTGGCGGGCTTCGGCATCGCCACACCAGAGCAGGCCGCGGAGGCCGCCGCGCTGGCCGACGGCATCGTGGTCGGCAGCAGGGCCCTGGAAGTGGCCGACGATGCCGGCCCGCTCGGGCTTCGGGACTATGTGGCCTCACTTCGGGAGGCGATCGACTCGGAGGCGGCGCCGGCGGGGACCGGGGGGCGGCTGGTCCGGGCCCGCCTTCCTTCGGAGGCGGATTGACGTGTCCGGGGGCAGCCCACAGAATAGGCGGCTCATGGCGCGGACGTGGAAGAGCGGGGCGTATCGGTACGCCTATCGGGCGTGGCTCGGACCCACGCCTTCCTCTGGGGGCGCCATCGGCTGAACGGCCGGCACCAGACGACAGGAGGCGTGGAGCCACAAGCTCCGCGCCTTTTTCGGGGATGCGGAGCTCGTCGGCTCACTTGCCTCCACCGGGTTCGTCGGCGCGACCCGCCTGGCCGGGAGCGATCCGGCCATGGTGGCCGGATTCCTGGTGGCGAACGCCGGCGAGGTCCGGTCGGCGGTTCGCGAGCTTGGCGGTGCCATCGAGGAGCTGCTCAGGGCGATCGACGCCGGCCACGACGCCACCACCCGTCTTCTCGAGAGGTGGGGGGCGGCCCTGTCTCCGGCCCGCTGACGTCTGTTCAGCCGAGGGTCTGGTCGATGAGCCGCCGGAACGAGCCGGACGATCGCACGAGGGCGCCGAGCTCGCGGACCTGCTCGGCGAGGCGGGCGTCCGAGGTGACCACGGTCAGGGATCCCGGCGCGGGATCCTCCGCCACCATCCTGACGATGTCGTGGTCGGCGGCGTTGCGGCCGTGCCGGGAGGCGAAGGCCACCGTCACGGCGCCGTGAGTCCCCGCGGACAGGTCGGGCGGGCGCCGGTCGAACACCACGGTGAGCTCCTCACCGCGCCGCGACGCGTAGCGGTCGAGTTCCTCGATCAGCCTTCGGACCGCCCGGTCCGGATCGTTCCACCAACGATCCGGACGAGACCCGATCACGTTCATCCCGTCGATGATCCAACGGCTCACGCCGGGATCAGCCGGTCGCGCCGATGCGGGCGCGGACGTCGCACTGGCTAGACCGCCCGGCGGTAGCGGCGCACGGCGAGCGGGGCGAACACCAGGATGATGCCGGCCATCCACAGCAAAGCCTTCGTGACCTCGGCCGCGACCGCGCCCCCCAACACCAGGGCTCGGGACGCCTCGACCGTCACCGACACCGGCTGGTTGCGGGCGAACCCCTGCAGCCACCCCGGCATCGAGGTCAACGGCACGAAGGCCGACGAGGCGAACACGAGCGGAGCCAGCACGGGGAACGCCGCCGCCTGGGCAGACTCGGGGTCGCCCACGATCAACCCCACCGCGGCGAAGATCCAAGCCATCGAGTAGCCGAACAGCAGCACGAGAAGGACGCTGCCGAAGAACGGCACCACGCCGTTGTGGATGTGGAACCCGACGGCGAACCCGACCGCCACCATCAGGGCCACCACCAGCACGTTGCGGACCAGGTCGGCGATCGTTCGTCCGGCTAGGACCGCCGAGCTGGCCATGGGCAGGGAGCGGAATCGCTCGAGCAGCCCGCTCTTGAGGTCGGCGGGCCAAGCCGATCGCCGCGGCCAGCGACCCGAACACCACCGTCTGCACGAAGATGCCGGGCATGAGGAAGTCGACGTAGGGGAAGGGTCCGGGCACCCGGACGGCGCCGCCGAACACGAACCGCCACAACAGCACGAACATCACCGGCTGGATCGTGGAGAACACCAGGAGCTGGGGCACCCGCTTGTAGGCGATCAGGTTGCGCACGGCCACGGCGTAGGTGTCGTGGGCCGCCCCGACGACGCGACCGAGGCCGTGTCGTGGCCGCGCGGTCGGCAGGGTCGCGGTCGCGGTGCTCATCGCGCACCCGCCTTCGCCATCTCGCGGCGGTCCGCTGGTGGCTCCTCCTCGACGTGCTTCCCCGTCAGCGCCAGGAAGACATCGTCCAGGCTGGGTTGGCGAACGGACAGCGTGGTGGGGGTGATGCCGTTCGCGTCGAGGGTGCGGAGAACCTCGATGAGCACCTTCGCCGCGTCCTGGGACGTGATCCGAAGGATGGGGCCGTCGCTCTCGCTGCGGCTCTCCGGGACCCCGACCACCAGCGAGGCGGCCCGGGCGGCCTCCTCCTCGCTGCCAATGCCCAGCTCGGTGACGGTGCTGCCCAGCCGGGACTTCAAGGCGGCCGGCGTGTCGTCGGCGATGACCCGGCCCTTGTCGATCACGACGATCCGGTCCGCGAGGCGGTCGGCCTCCTCCAGGTACTGGGTGGTGAGCAGGACGGTGGTCCCGTCGGCCACCAGCTCGCGGATCACGCTCCACAGCTCGTTGCGGCCCTCGGGGTCCAGGCCCGTGGTCGGCTCGTCCAGGAACAGGACTGGGGGCCGGTGCACCAGCGCGGCGCCCACGTCGAGGCGACGGCGCATCCCGCCGGAGTACGTTCGAACCGGGCGGTCGGCGGCGTCCGCCAGGCCGAACCGCCCGAGGATCTCGGTGGCGCGCACCTCGATGGTCCTGCTGGGGAGCTGGGTCAAGCGACCGATCAGCCGAAGGTTCTCCCGGCCCGTCAGGTTCGGGTCCACCGCTGCGTTCTGGCCGGCCAGCCCGATGCGGTAGCGCACGGCCTCCGCCGCCCGCCGGACGTCGTGGCCTAGCACCTCGGCCCGGCCGCGATCCGGAGGGATCACGGTGGCCAGCACCCGCACCGCGGTGGTCTTGCCGGCACCGTTCGGCCCGAGGAGCCCGAACACCGTGCCGGCCGGCACCGCGAAATCGATGCCGTCCAGGGCCACGACCTCACCGAACCGCTTGGCCAGGCCCTCCACATAGATTGCCGTCTCAGTCACGTCCGGCACCCTCCTACGCCGTTCACCCAACGCCCGCCCGGGGTCCGCTCTTCCCGTCCGGAATGTCGTGGTCAGTCGCCCAGCGATACCTGATCCGGAGTGCCCGGGACCGCGGTGACCAGCTGCGCTCCCTCCTTCGACTCCTCGGTGATCCGGTCGGCCGGCTCGTTCAGGGAGCGGAGCTTCCCGAAGATTGGGAGCGTCAGGACGGTGGCCAGTCCTCCGACCACGAAACCGGCAGGGATCGACCGTTCCTGCGACAGGAACCCCAGGCCCGTCTGTCCCCCCACGCTCCCCAGGCTTCCCACCAGGGAGTCGAAGGATACCAGCGTGGCCCGCTCGGTTGTGGGGATGGAGTGGTGGAGATACGTCTGACGCACCGGCTGGAGGACCCCTCCGGCCACCGCGCCCACGAGGAACACGGGGACGGTGATCCAGAACGTGCGGACGGCGCCGGTGGCCACCATCGTCGCGCTGGTGATCGCCGCGGCACCCAGCATGATCGTGGTGCGCCGCCGGCCCGGCGTCGCCAACCTGCCGACGAGCGCGTTCCCGGCGATGCCCGCCAGGGCGAAGAGCGAGGCGATCACCCCGGAGAGCCAGATCGCATCGCTCCCGTACAGCTTCAGGAAGTACGGCTGCCACGCGTACCAGGCCCACGAGAAGAACCCCCACGTCACGAAGGACTCCAGGACCAGGAGGCGGACGGGGGCGGCTCGCCACCCGTAGGTGATGCCGGCCCGGCCCACCTTCCGCATCTCTCCGACGATCCCCTGGAGTCGCATGGTCCGCGGCGTGAATCCGATGTCGTGCATCGTCCTGAAGCCGACGGCGAACGCCGTGAGGATGAGCCCGGCTCGAACCAGGTAGGGGATGGAGAGATCGATCTGGCCCAGGAGCCCTCCGCCGACGGTCCCGACGATCATCGCCACGCTGGCCACGATGGACGCCTTGGCGAAGACGCCGTCCAGCTCGTGCCGGTAGCCCGTTGCCTTCAGCGCGTCGACCAGCCATGCCTCCACCGCGCCCGAGTAGAACGTGTAGCCGAGACCGAGGACCACGCCCGCCAGGCAGAACAGCGCAAGCCCGCCATGGATGGCCGCCACGCCGACGTACGCGAGCGTCCCCACGGCCAGGGTCGCTTCGGAAAGAAGGAACGAGGCCCGGCGGCCTCGCGTGTCGGCCACGACCCCTGTGGGGATCTCGAACAGTGCCATGGCCGCGGTGAACGCGGCGTTGGCCACGAACACCTCGAAGATCGACAGGCCGGCGTCGAGGAGGAACAGCGTGTTGATGCCCCAGATCAGGGAGGCGGACAGGGTGAACAGCCCGTTGATCACCAGGTAGCTGCGGATCACGCGGTTCGGGTTCATCCTGCCCGAACCAACGCCGGACTCATCCCGGGGATTCCGCGCACCTGCCAGGAATAACACACCGTCTGGGGGCGCTGTTGCTATCGATGGCGAATGAGCCCGCCCGGCCGTCCCTCGGTGACGCGGTCGCGGTCGACGCCGCCCTGTTCACGGTGGTCGCGTTGTGGGCGTCGACCTTCACCCTGTTCAAGATCGCCTGGCACGACATCGACCCAGTGGCGTTCACCGGGATCCGGTTCGCCGCGATGGTCGTGTTCTCGCTGGCCCTGCTGGCGCTGTCGAGGAACCGGGTCCGCCCCCGCGGCTCGGATATCCCCTTGCTGGTCGCGTCGGGGCTGACCGGATACTTCCTCTATCAGATGGGGTTCGTCCTCGGCTTGGAGCGGACCTCCGCGCTGGCCAGCGCCATCCTCATCTCCACCCACCCCATCTTCTCCGTGCTGTTCAACCGGGTGCTCCGGCGCGAGCGGCCCACCGCGAACGAAGCGGCCGGCATGGCCGTGGCGTTCCTGGGAGTGGCCGTATTCCTCCGCTTCTGGTCTGCCTTCGGCGCCGCCCGGCCCGGCGACCTCCTCTCCCTGGGGGCTGCGGCCGCGTTCGGGGCCTACGGGGTGATCAACCAGCCGCTGGCCAGGCGATACCCCTCGCGGAGCTGATGGCCTACGGGCTGGCGGTGGGGGGCCTCCTCATCGCGCTGGTGGGCATCCCGGCGATGGTTCGCCAGGATTGGACGTCGATCGGCGCGCCTGCCTGGATCATCCTGGTCTACGCGATCGTGGGCCCCGTGTACCTCGCGTACATGCTCTGGAACTGGGCCATAAGCCGCCGGGGCATCCCCAGGACGGTCGTCTACGCGTTCCTCGTCCCGGTCCTGGGCGGAGGGCTCGCCGTCGTGGCCTTGCACGAGCCGCTCCACGCGGAGCAGGTCGTGGGCGCCATGCTGGTCGTGACGGGGCTGGTGCTGACCCGGGTGGGCTGGCGCAGGGGATCGGCGCCGGCGGTCGACACCGCCGTTCAGGAGTCCGAGCGGCGCCACTCCCGTTCGAGGATCGCGTAGACCAGCTCGCTCTGCCACTCGCCCTTCACGCGTTCGTTCTCGACCAGGTCAGCCTCCCGGCGCATGCCCAGCTTCTCCAGCACCCGGGCCGAAGCCGCGTTCCGGGCTTCGAGCCGGCCGACCACTCGGTGCAGCTTCAGCCCGTCGAAGGCCAGCCGGAGGAGCAGGTGCCCGGCCTCGGTGGCGTATCCGCGGCCCTGGTGGTCCGGATGGACGAGGAAGCCGATCTCTCCCTGTTGGTGCTCGGCGCTGACCCATTGGAGGACGAAGTCCCCGACGACCTCGTCTGTGGCCTTCACCACTCCGGCCAGAGCGATGAAGTCACCCTCGGAGTTGAGCTCGCTGCTCGCCACCTTCTTGACCAGGGCAGCCCGCACCTCCTCTTCATTGCGGGGACCCCAGTACAGATAGCGGGCGACGTCCGGTCGCGAGTGCATCGCGTACAGGGCGTCGAAGTCTCCATCCGCGAACGGGCGTAGGAGGAGCCGCTCCGTCTCCAGGGGGTACGCCGGGCGCACGACGCTCCAGGTCCTCACGGCGGGGCCGGGGCCTCACCTTCCGTGCCGTGCATCCAGGGCGTGTACGTGATCCCCAGGAGCAGCCCCTCCGGGCTCAGCAGGCGGGCCGTGGTCTGGCCCCACGGCTCCTCGTGCGCGCCCCGCAGCAACCGGTGTCCCGCGGCTTCCAGCTCCCGGGCTGCCTCCCCGACCGCATCCGGCGACGCCACGTCGAGCTCGAGCCACGCCTGTGGTGCGGGGATCTCCCGCGGCCAGGTGGGCGATCCGAAGGTCGACTCGGCCGCCTGCGCGAGCGGCCACAGCGCGAACGCCCGCACACCTTCAAGGTCGTCGTTGGTCCAATACCCCGGCGCGGCCTCTTCCAGCTCGATGCCCATGCCGCCGCCCCAGAATGCCCGACTCGCCTCGACGTCACGCACGATGGGCCCGAAGCCGGCCACGAAGCTCACCTTCATCTCGTCTCCTTCCCAGTTGCGCCTGCCCTCTGGGGCCGGACCGACGCTGCGAGGCTCGGCTACCGGACCCGGCCCATCAATGCGCGCAGCGCCAGGGTGAATGTCACGGTGCCCAGCGCGGCCACCGTGATCAGGGCCAGTCCGATCTCATGGATCGCCCAACCGTGGCCCGCCAGCTCGCGCATGCCACGCAGGATGTAGGTCATCGGGTTGAACCTGGCCGCGGTGCGCAGCCATCCGGACAGGGCCTCGATCGGGGCGAACGCCGTCGTCAGGAACATGAACGGCACCCACAGGGCCCAGATGCTCTGGGTGGCCTGGGCGTTCCCCGTCTTCAGGGCGATGGCGAAGCCGATCGCCGAGTAGGCGATCCCGGCGACGCTGGCGATCAGCACCATCGCCACCGCGCCCGTCACGCCGGTGGCGAAGGTCATTCCGGTGAGCAGGGCAACGGTCACCACGAGCATCCCCTGGGCCATGATCCGCAGGAAGTCGGCTCCCATCGCGCCGAGAAGGATCGACAGGCGGTTCGCCGGGGTCAGCAGCAGCTTGTCGAAGTAGCCGCTCTCGATGTCGGCGACCATGTTCAGTCCGGCGCTGCCGCTCATCACCGCGAACATGATGGCCACCGGCAGCTGGAAGGCCTGCCAGTTCTGCACGCCGGAGCGATTGGCGAACCGCTCGAGCGACCCCACCATGACGAAGTAGAAGAAGATCGGGACGATCAGGTTCGGGATGAACATGGCCGGCGTCCGCACGGACGTCCGGACCTCCCGCTGCCCGAGGAAGAGGGTGGAACGGAAGGCCTCCCGAGCCCGGCTCCAGGGCTCCGTCCTGGACGGCGCAGCGGTGCCGACCGAAGTGCTCTCTGTTGTGCTCATGGCTTCCCTCGCTGGCCGTTGCCCGCCAGGGCGCCGGCGCCTTCGAGCCGCGACCCGGTCGCCCGGAGGAACACCTCGTCGAGGGTCGGCGAGGAGAGCTTCACCGACCCCACCGGCACGGCCGCCTCGACGAGCAGCTGGATGACTCGGGCCGCCGCGCCCGACCCGTCGGAGACGAACAGGGTGATGGCGCTCTCCTCCCGCTGCACCTCCTTCAGTCCCGGAAGCGCAGACAGGGCGGACTCGGCGCGATGCACGTCTTCGCGGGGCACTTCCACGGTGACGATGTCCGAGCCGATCGAGCCCTTCAGCTCTTCGGGCGTGCCCCGGGCCACGATGCGGCCGTGGTCGATGATGGCCAGATGGTCGGCCATTCGGTCCGCCTCCTCGAGATACTGCGTGGTCAGGAACACGGTGATGCCGCCCTCTCGGTTGAGCCGCCGAACCTCGTCCAGCACCGCCTGGCGGCTGGCCGGGTCGAGGCCGGCGGTCGGCTCGTCCAGGAACAGGATCCGCGGCCCGTGGATCAGGGCCGAGGCCAGGTCCAAGCGGCGCTTCATCCCTCCCGAGTAGGTCTTGATCCGCCGGTCCGCCGCATCGGTGAGCCCCACGAGCTCGAGCAGCCGGTCCGCCCGCTTGGTGGGCTCGGTGCCGCGGAACCCGTACAACCTGGCCTGGAGGATCAGTAGCTCCCTCCCGGTGGCCAGGGCGTCCAGCCCCGCTTCCTGGAGGGCAACCCCGACGGCACGCCGGACCTCGTGCGGGTCGGCCAGGACGTCGTGGCCACCGACCCGGGCCGACCCCGAGGTGGGCCGCAGGAGGGTCGTGAGGATCCTCGTCGTGGTCGTCTTCCCCGCGCCGTTGGGGCCGAGGAACCCGACGATGTCCCCTTCTCGAACCTCAAGGTCGATGCCCGCCACGGCCTCGACGCCGTTGGGGAAGACCTTCTTCAGCTCGTTCGCCTCGATCGCGTTCATGCCACTCCTTGGGGTCCGGCTCGAGCGAGGTTCGACGGTACCAAACGTTCACCGGCGTCGACCGGAAACGAAGCTCAGGGTTCAACGTGGACGGTCACGTCGTGCGCGTCGCCCTGGGCCGAGCGGAAGCGAACGGCGGCGTCGCCCGGAGCCATGGCCCGGATGACGAACACCATGGCCCGAGGGGGACGAGGCCCCGGCCCGTCCTCCTCGTCCTCCTCGTACGGTCGCGACGTCCACATCTTCCTGACATCCACCGCCGAAGTCATCCCGTCCACGCGGAAGCTCCAGTCGTCGGCCGCATGAGGCGCCAGCCGGACCGGTCGCTCCTGCCCGACCCGGAGCCGGATCGACTCATCAGCCACTCACCCAAGCCTAGGCGTTGCGGCCGGAGATCCGCATCGCGGGGGCCGCCGGGCTGTCGGCGACCGGCGGTAGAGTCTCCCGGTGACCGAGACCTTCCATCGGGCCGTCCGGGCGTGGTTCGAGCGGCGCTTCCCGGACGGGCCGACCCCGGCCCAGACGGGCGGGTGGGCCGAGATCGCCGCCGGCAGGAACACGCTGATCGCTGCGCCCACCGGCTCGGGGAAGACCCTGGCCGCTTTCCTGGTCTGCATCGATCGCCTGTACCGGGCACAGGAACGCGGCGCGCTCCTCACCGAGGGCCCGCAGGTCGTCTATGTCTCGCCCCTGAAGGCCCTGGCCGTGGACATCCATCAGAACCTCGAAGCTCCGCTTCGGGAGATCGGGGGGGTCGCGGCCGAGCTCGGAGTGGACGCCCCCCACATCCAGGTGGCGGTTCGGACCGGTGACACGGCCCCCTC
>VAYG01000054.1:14461-16126 GCA_005885015.1 Actinomycetota bacterium
AGACCCTGATCCTGGACGAGATCCACGCGGTGGCCGGCAACAAGCGAGGGTCGCACCTCGCCCTGACACTCGAGCGCCTCCAGCACGTCGCCGTGTCCCGGCCTCAACGGATCGGGCTGTCGGCCACCCAGCGGCCCATCCAAGCTGTCGCCAGGCTCCTGGTCGGAGCGGGCGCCGACCGTTCGAACAGCGACGGTTCCCCTCGGTGCGCCATCGTCGACGTCGGGCACCAGCGCGCCCTGGACCTGGCCCTGGAGCTGCCGGACGACGAGCTCGGAGCGGTGGCCTCCGCGGAGCAGATGGGGGAGATCCTCGAGCGCATCGCCGAGCACGTGAAAGGCCACCGGACCACATTGGTGTTCGTCAACACCCGGCGGATGGCCGAGCGGATCGCTCACCAGCTGGGCGAGCGGCTCGGCGAGGATCAGGTCGCCGCCCACCACGGGAGCCTGTCCAAGGAGCGCCGCCAGCGCGTGGAGTCACGCCTGCGGGCGGGCGATCTCCGGGCCCTCGTANNTCGGGCCGGTGGAGCTGGTCTGCCAGGTCGGTTCGCCGCGAAGCTTCGCCACGTTCCTCCAGCGGGTGGGTCGGTCCAATCACACGCGATACGGGACCCCCAGGGGCGTGCTGTATCCCACCAGCCGCGACGAGCTCGTCGAGTGCGCGGCGCTGCTCCAAGGAACCAGATCCGGCCGCCTGGACGCGATCATCCAGCCAGTCGCGCCCCTGGATATCGTGGCCCAGCAGGTCGTGGCGGAATGCGCCGCCGAAGAATGGTCCGAGGACGAGCTGTTCGACCTCATCCGCCGGGCCGCTCCGTTCGAAGCGCTCCGCCGAGAGGACTTCGACGACGTCGTCGAGCTGGTCTCCGAGGGCATCGCCACCGGGCGGGGACGGCGGGCTGCCTACCTGCATCGCGACCGGGTCAACGGTCGGCTGAAGGGGCGCCGGGGGGCCCGCTTGGCCGCGCTCACATCGGGAGGGGCCATCCCGGAGCTGGGCGACTACCGGGTGGTGGCCGAGCCCGACGACACCTTCGTGGGAACGGTGAACGAGGACTGGGCCATCGAGAGCATGGCCGGCCGGGGACCGTGCGCGTGGTCGACGCGCAGGGCGCGCCCCCGTCGGTGCCCTTCTGGCTGGGGGAGGCCCCCGGGCGCACCGAGGAGCTCTCGGGCGAGGTGTCCGATCTGCGCCAACGGGTCGGCGAGTACTTGGCGGCCGAGGATCCCGACGGTGCCAGGCGGTGGCTGGCGGAGGAGTGTGCTCTCGACGCGGCCGCCTCGGACACGATCGTGCGCTACCTCGCGGCCGGCCTGACTGCGCTGGGCGTGCTCCCCACGAATGAGACGGTCGTGCTCGAGCGGTTCTTCGACGAGAGCGGCGGCATGCAGCTGGTCGGCCACTCGCCGTTCGGTGCCCGGCTGAACCGCGGCCTCGGTCTGGCACTCCGCAAACGGTTCTGCGTCACCTTCGACTTCGAGCTCCAGGCCGCGGCCAGCGACGACGCCATCCTCCTCTCGCTCGGTCCGCAGCACAGCTTCCCGCTGGAGCGGGTCCCGAAGTTCCTCGCCTCGAAGACCGTGGAGGACGTGTTGCGCCAGGCCGTCCTCACCTCGCCGATGTTCGCGGCCCGGTGGAGGTGGAACCTGAACCGCGCCTTGG
>VAYG01000054.1:16142-18210 GCA_005885015.1 Actinomycetota bacterium
CCGGATGCGGGGAGGCCGGAAAAACCCGCCCGCCATCCAGCGCATGGAGTCCGCCGACCTCATGGCCGCGGTGTTCCCCACGCTGGCGGCCTGCCAGGAGAACGTGGCGCCGGGCCCGATCGAGATCCCCGACCATCCGCTCGTCCGCCAGACCCTGGATGATTGCCTGCACGAGGCGATGGACGTGGACGGCCTTCGGGACCTCCTCGGACGGATCGAGTCCGGACGCGTCCAGGTGGTCACCCGCGACACCGTCGAGCCCTCCGTGCTGGCACACGAGATCCTCAACGGCCGTCCCTTCACCTATCTGGACGACGCTCCACTGGAGGAGCGGCGGAGCCGGGCGGTGCAGCTCCGGCGAGGCCTGCCGGTCGAGGCCCGCGACCTGGGGCGTCTCGACCCCGAGGCCATCGAGCGGGTCCGGGAGGAGGTGCGGCCCGACCCGCGGGACGCCGACGAGCTCCACGACCTCTTGATGACCGTCTCGGGACTGCGTCCCGACGAGCGGTGGCAGCCTTGGTTCGACGAGCTGGCCGAGGAGCGGCGGGTTGTCGCGGTGCGCGCCGGGCCCGAGGTCGCTCTCTGGTGCGCGGTGGAGCGTCGCCCGGCGCTGGAGCAGCTGTTCCCCGATGCCGCGATCGAGCCGGACCACCGCTCGCCCATCGCGGCGGTCCCGCTCGACCGGGACTCCGCCGCCGCGGACATGATCAGGGGCCACCTCGAATACCGGGGGCCCTCGACGGTCGTGGACCTCGCGGAGAGCACCGGGCTTCCGCAGGACGACGTCGCCATCGCCGTGGCCCGGTTGGAGGGTGAAGGCTTCGCCTTCCGGGGCCGGTTCACTTCGGCCGGCGGCCCCGAGGAGTTCTGTGCCCGGCGGCTCCTCGCCCGGATCCACAACTACACGCAGGCCAGGCTCCGGCGGGAGATCGAACCCGTCACCGCCCGGGACTTCATGCGCTTCCTCCTTCGCTGGCAGCACGTGGCGGCCGGCACCCGGCGCGAGGGCCGCCTGGGGGTGCTCTCCGTCGTCGAGCAGCTCCAGGGGTTCGAGCTGTCCGCGGGGGCCTGGGAGGGAAACGTGCTGGCCTCGCGGGTGGAGGGGTATCGGGCCGAGCGACTGGACGACCTGTGTCTCTCCGGCGACGTCACCTGGGGCAGGCTTTCCCTCCGCCCGGCCGCGGACGAGGCCACCCCTCGCCGGAGCGGGCTCACCCCATCGCGGGCCACACCCATCACGCTGGCCGTCCGGGAGGACCTGCCGTGGCTCCTCCAGGCGGCCCGGGGGGACCGAGCGCCCCAGGAGCCAGGTCCCGGCCGGACGCAGGACGTGGTCGAGGCCCTGCGAATGCACGGAGCGCTGTTCGCCTCGGACCTCATCACGATCACCCGGCGCCTGCCCGACGAGGTGGCCGAGGGCTTGTGGGATGCCGTGGCCAGGGGACTGGTGACCTCGGACGGGTTCGATGCCGTTCGCACCCTCCTGTACAACCGAACCGTGGCTCGGGCTCCGCACCGCCCCCGGCTCAGGCGAGCCGGCTCTCGCGGCGCGTCGCGGTCGGCCGGGCGGTGGTCCCTGATCCCGGCCGCGCCGGCCACCGAGGATGCCGACGAGCTGGCCGAGGCCGTCGCCGAGCAACTCCTCGCTCGGTGGGGGGTGGTGTTCCGCGACCTGCTGGTCCGGGAGACGTTCACGGTTCCCTGGCGGGAGGTGCTGTGGGCGCTCCGACGGATGGAGGCCCGCGGCACGATCCGCGGAGGGAGGTTTGTCACCGGGTTCAGCGGGGAGCAGTACGCGGTCCCCGAGGCGGTCGAGGCCCTCCGGGCGGTGCGGAAGCAGGAGCGGACCGGCGAGACGATCGCGGTCTCCGCCGCCGATCCCTTGAACCTGGTTGGGATCGTGCTCCCCGGACCTCGTGTGCCGGCGCTGGTCACCAACACGGTGACCTACGTCGACGGCGTCCCAGAGGACGCCATGCCCGCGTTCGCCTGACCTCCGCTGCCGTGCGGGATCGTTGAGCGCACCCTCGCTCGGTCCGAGGTTCCGGCGCTTCTGGACCGCATCGGC
>VAYG01000055.1:0-1466 GCA_005885015.1 Actinomycetota bacterium
AGCGGGCAGTCCACCGAGGCGGCTCGCAAGTACCTCGACGACGCGATCCGCCGGCACAAGCAGGCCGGTAACAAGAAGTCCGTGCCCCGGGACGTCTACGACCGGGCGTTGAGTCGAATGGCCAAGACGGCCACGGAGTTCCAGGCCCTCCGCGAGCGCCCCTAGCGCGAGGCGACGGACCGGGCGTACGCCTCCAGGTCGGGGAGGTGGGCGAAGGCGTGCCCGAAGGGGCGGTCCGGCGCGCCGAGGACGTCACCCAACTCGGTTCCCAGGTCCTCGTGCGCGTCGTCGCCTTCGAAGGGGCGCCGGGACGTCCACTCCTGGTCGGTCATCCCCTCGATCGCCGCGACCAGCTGCCGATGAGTCGCCGCCGATTCACCCCGAACGCGATCCAGGGACCACGACTGCTTGCGCTCCTGGTTCCACGCGTTCTGCTCGTCCGTTTCTCCGGCGGTGAACGTCTCCTCGATCGGGGGCCGCTCGCCGCGCAGCCAGGCCTCGATGGTGACCAGGGCGATCTCCTCACAGAAGGCCATGTGCCCGATGAGATCCTTGGCAGACCAGTCGCCGCCACCGATGGTGGCCGGCCTGGCCAGGTCTGTGGGCGAGAGCTGCTCCACGAGCGAGTCCAGGGCCTCCTGCCCCTCGTGGAGGATGGCCAGCGCTTCCTGACGGCTCGGTATCCCCACGGGGCTATGCCCCGGTTCGCTTGGGGACTGTCAGGTCCCACCAGGGGTGGCGCTCACGGGAGGGCCCACCCATGTCTACGTGGATGTGCTTGACCTGGCGGTACTCGTTGAACCCGATCTCCCCATGCTCGCGACCGATCCCCGACTGCTTGTAGCCTCCGAACGGATAGCGGGGATTGATCATGTGGTAGTCGTTGATCCACACGGTCCCCGTCCGGACCTGCTCGGCCACCTTGATCGCCCGGGCGTTGTCGCTGGACCAGACCCCGCCGGCCAGACCGTAGATCGAGTCGTTGGCTAGCCGGACGGCCTCGGACTCTTCGCCGAAGGGCATCACCACCAGCACCGGCCCGAAGATCTCTTCCTGGGCCACCCGCATGTCGCTCTTCACGTTTCCCAGGATGGTCGGTCGGTAGTAGAAGCCGCCCTCGTGCCCGTCCACGACCGCCCGTTCGCCGCCGGTCAGGACGTCGGCTCCTTCGTTCCGCCCGATGTCGACGTACCGCTCCACGGTCTCCAGCTGGGTCTTCGACACGATCGGTCCTTCGTCGCTGGTGGGGTCCAGGGCCGGGCCGACCTTGATGTCCTCTGTGCGCTTGGTCAGCTCCGCCAGGAACTCGTCCAGGATCGGTCGCTGCACGATGAGGCGTGTTCCCGCCGAGCACACCTGCCCGTTGTGGAAGAAGACGCCCCACAGCGCGCCGTCGACCGCGTAGTCCATGTCCACGTCGTCGAGCACGATCGACGCGGACTTACCCCCGAGCTCGAGCGTGCACT
>VAYG01000055.1:1497-10875 GCA_005885015.1 Actinomycetota bacterium
CCTTGTCCACCAGAGGGCTGGCCACCAAGGCCTCGCCGACGTCGGCGCCGCCCCCCGTCACCACGTTCACGACGCCCTCGGGGATCCCGGCCTCCAGGCACAGCCGGCCGATCTCCAAGGTGGTCAGCGGCGTGTACGAGGCGGGCTTGATCACCACCGTGTTGCCCGCGGCGATGGCCGGCGCGATCTTCCACGCGGCCATTTGGATCGGGAAGTTCCACGGGGTGATCCCCACGCACACCCCAACGGGCTCGTACCGGACGTAGTTCATCGAGCCGGGGTTTCGAGCCAGGGGGATCTCCTCGTTCTCCTTGGCGGCGATCTCTGCGAACACCCGGAAGGTGGAGATGACCATCCCGATGTCCGCGCCCTTGGCCATGCGGATCGTGTGGCCGGCATCCTTCGCCTCCAGCTCGGCGAGGGTCGCGGCGTTCTGCTTCACGAGGTCGGCCACCTTGAGTAGCGCGGCCGCCCGCTCGCGCCCCTTCATCTTCGGCCACGGCCCCTCGTCGAATGCCTTCCGGGCCGCTTCGGCCGCCCTCCGCGCGTCCTCGGTGCCCGCCTTGGCCACGGTGGCGAAGGAATCGCCGGTGGATGGGTCGATCGAGTCGAAGATCTCGCCGGAGGCGGCGTCGCTCAGCTCCCCTCCGATCACGAGCTTGTACGAGTCGGTCATCGTCGGTTCCTCCCAGATCGGGCTCAGACGTCGATGGTACTCGCCACTCGAAGGGAGGCGCCGACGGAATCGACGGTCAGCTACTGGGGGAGGGCGATGGACTCGCCGAGGGTTGCCCGGCGAGCTTCTTCTCCAGCGCACCCAACGTGGCCGCATCGACCACACCGGTCGGCTTGACGCCGAGCGCCTTCTGGAACTCCTTGAGGGCGGCCGTGAGCTCGGGGGTCCACTGTCCGTCGATGGGCCCCGTCCAGTACCCCGCGAGCTTCAACGTCGTCTGCACCGCCGTCGCCTCGATCGCGTCTTGCGCGGCGGCCGAGCCCGTCTTGTCGGCGACAGCCTGGTCCAGAGCGGCGGACGTCGCCCGGTCGACCAGTCCGGTGACCGGGAGGCCGGCGTCCTTCTGGAGCTCCTCGACCGCCTTCACGGTGTCCGGGCCGTACACGCCGTCGACGTCGCCCTTGTAGAAGCCCGCGGTCTTCAGGTCCTTCTGGAGCGCCGTGGTGTAGTCGCGGACGGCCGCGGTGGCCTCCTTCGATTGCTCGTCAGTGAGGCAGCCGGCATCGGCGAACAGGTTCAGCCAGGACACCTCGAGCGCGAACGCGGCGGATGTGAAGGTCTCGGCCGCCTGTGTCACCGGCGTCTGGTCGGTGATGCCTTCCGACGCGGCCTGCAGGTCCGCTTCTGCCTTCTTGACCCGGTCCACGGTCGCAGTCGGAACCTCGGGTGAGGAGGGCGTGAGGCTCGGTGTGGAGGCCGGCGTCTTCGCCGGCTTCCCGGATGCGGATGCCTGCGCCGCGACGAGCGCCGCCTGCGCCTCGGCCAGCTCCTGGTTCGCCTTGTTCAACGCATCGTGTGCGTCGAGGACCGCTTGCGCGGCGGACGAGGTGCCCTCCCGGGGCTGGGCGAGGTCCGCACCCATCGTCTTCACGTCGCCGACCGTGGCAGCGGTGTCGCCGAAGATCTTGCCGTACCGGTCGATGGCGGTGATGTAGCCCTTGGATTGAGCACAGAACTCGGTGTTCGCCTTGTCGAGGGCGGCCTGGGCCTGGTCGACGGCCTGCTGAGCCTCCGTCACCCTGGCCTGGGCGGCCTCGACGCCACCCGCGGAGGCGCCGGTGCAGGCCGCCGCGAAGATGGCAACGGCGGCGATGAGGGCGGCGAACCCCCAGGGACGCCGAAGACGTGTGGACGGGGTGGATCGCTCTGCTCGCGTGCGCGGCACCTCCGATCGTTTGACGATCAGGGTGGCGCGAGTGGAGGCGTGGCTCTTCACCCGAGTGGGGTGAAAGTTCCTGCGGCCCGCGCCAGCCGATAGAAGGGGCTCAGCCCGATGCGTACCCGGTCAGCACGATCGTCTTCGTGGCCGGCTCCTCGTTGAACCCGGCCACACACGGCCACTGTGCGGTCAGCGCGTGGTCGATCCGTGCCGTCCAATCGCCGAACCCGGCATCCCTCAGGGCCTGCTGGACGTCCTCGAGCAGCACGTTCTCCGGACCGCAGGCGTTCGCCCGATCCAGCCCTCCTTGCACCGCAGCCCTCAGCTCGGGTCGCACCCCGCCGCGGACCACGGCGAGCCCGTTCACGGGGTCGAGATCGGGTGCCAGCGCGCAAGGGGTGAGGCCGTCGAACCCGCTGCTTCGAACCTCCCATGTCGTGTAGCCATGCGAGTCCAGGACCCGGCGGGTCACCGCAATCGCATCTGCAGCGTTGGCGCACGAACTCTCGGGGAATCGAGACCAGAGGTCGGACTCCATCGCTGCGTACCGCTTGACCGCTTCGTAGTAGCCGGGGGGAACCGGCTGGAGCCCGAGATGCCCGCACAGGTCCTGATCGGAGCCCGGGAACACGTCGACCCCTCCGCTCCTGCCGTCGCCCTCGCAGGCAACCCATTGGCTGGGAGCGGGACCAGGGGGAAGGGCGGTGAGGCTTCCCGAGTTCCACTGAGCCTGGCAGAAGGACGCAAGTGTTTGACCGGTGAACGAGGATCCGGCGGACGGCGCGTCGAGGCGCGGCGCCTGGAAACAGGTGACCAGGTCGCCGAGCTCGCTCGCCGTTCGATTCGCCGTCATGGAGTAAGCGACGGCGCCGCCCACCAGCGCCGCGGGGAGCAGGGCCGCGACGAGGACCCGACGGAGCCTTCGGCGCGGCCGGCTTCCGGGGGCTGCCAGCGTCGGCTCCGGCCGATCCGAAGGGAGCGAGCCGGCGATCTCCCGGACGAGCACCTCACGCAGCTCGGCCTGCCGCCGAGGGGAGAGGCGCCGCTCGAGAGGTGGTGGCGCCATCGCGCGAAGCTCTTCGAGGTCCTCGACCCTGTCCATCAGTCCTGGGCTCCCTTCCCGAGTGGGTCCGAGTGCTCGAACCGTTCATCCCCGGACGCGGGCACCGGTTCCTGGAGAAGTCTTCGCAGGCGGGTCCGCGCTCGCGACAGGCGAGAGCGCACCGTTCCCACGGGGATGGCAAGGGCGAGCGCCGCTTGGTCGTAGGAAAGTCCCTGCCAGACGCACATGACGAACAGGTCCTGATCGCGTTCAGGCAGGGACCGGAGCAGGGCCAGGGCGCGTTCCGACCTGCGCTGCTCATCAACCCGCTCGATCACGGCATCCGCCGGATCCGGTTCCGATCGCGGAGCGGGGAGGCGACGCAGGGCGGCCGCTCGCCGGCCCAGACCTCGGGCGTGCCGGCGGATCAGGTTCGCGGCGATGGCGTAGAGCCAGGGCAGGACGCTGTCGCCGAGGAGCCGGACGTCCCCCCGCCGCCGCCACGCGTGCAGGAAGGTCCCGGACACGAGGTCCTCCGCTGCCTCGACGTCGCGGGTCCGACGGAGGCAGAAGTTGAAGATCGCGTTGGCGTGCCGGTCGAAGAGATCTCCGAAGGCGCCCGGGTCGCCCGCCGTGGCACGGTGCCATAGCTCCGTGTCCGAAGGGATCGGTCCTCCCCGGCCGTCCTGCATGGAGGCCCATGGTCGCATCTGCCTGTTCATCCCCGCAGCACTCGGCCGGTTCCGCCCGCGTCGCGAGGCTCCGTTCGGCACTGGGAGAGGGGGATAGAGTCTCCCCGTGCTCATCGACGACTTCATGCCAGCCTTCGACGTGCGCGAGCGGCACCACACGCTGGTCCTCTCCTCCTCCGACCGCGCGTATGAGGCGGCCCGGGGGATCGACTTGGCGCGCTCCAGGGCCATCCGGGGACTGTTCGCCGCACGAGGTCTCCCGCGGTTGCTTCGGGACCGGCATCGTTCGCCCGCTCGAAGCTGGACCCTGGACGACCTCCTCGGGGCCGGGTTCGTGTGGCTGGGCGAGGAACCCGGGCGGGAGTTCGTGTTGGGGATCGTGGGGACGTTCTGGAAACCGAAAGGAGGGATCGACCGGATCAGCCCGCAGGACTTCGTGTCCTACGACCACCACGGTCAGGCCAAAGGAGCGTGGAACTTCCGAGTGGTGCCCGACGGCGACGAGCGATCGTTCGTCACCACGGAAACCCGGGTCCGCGTGCCGGACGAGGCCTCCCGGCGGAAGTTCATGCTGTACTGGGCGGCCATCGGTCCGTTCAGCGGCCTGATCCGAAAGCAGGCTCTCTCCCTGATCAAGGCGGACGCCGAGCGAGCTTGATGAGCGTCGAGCGGACCAATCCCCTGGCGGAACGGCTGTTCCAGTCGGCGATGGCGGCGTTGGACCTGTACGCGCTCTACGTGGGCGACCAGATTGGTCTGTATCGGGCACTCCATGAGGCTGGGCCGGCAACGTCGACCGAGCTAGCCGAGCGGACGGGCACGGTGGAGCGCTACGTCCGGGAGTGGCTGGAGCAACAGACGGTGTCTGGCATCCTCGGCGTGGCCGATCCTTCGGCCGATCCGCTCGCCCGCCGCTACCACGTTCCTCCAGACCACGCGGAGGTTCTGGTGGACGAGGACAGCCTGAACTATCAGGCCCACAAGGGCGTGGACCTGGTTCGCGCCGCTCGCCCGCTGCCCGCCCTGGTCGAGGCGTTCCGGACCGGAGCCGGGCTCCCCCCCTTGCCGTGGCCCCCCGAGGGTCGGGCCGAGTTCAACCGCGCCCGGTTCCTGAACCTGCTGGGGCGGATGTGGCTGCCCGCCATCCCGCCCGTCCACGCCAGGTTGTCCTCCGACCCACCTGCTCGAGTGGCCGACCTGGGGTGCGGGACCGGGTGGTCCAGCATCGCCATCGCCCAGGCCTACCCCAAGGTCTTGGTGGACGGGTTCGACCTGGCCGAGGCGCCCATCGAACGCGCCGGGGATCACGCCGCTGCGGCCGGGGTCGGGGATCGGGTCCGGTTCCGGTCCGCCGACGCGGCGACCCTCGGCGGGGCGGGGCCGTACGACCTGGTCACGGTGTTCGAGGCATTGCACGATATGTCCCATCCGGTGGATGCGCTGCGCGTGGCCCGGGGCATGCTGTCGCCGGGCGGAAGCGTGGTGGTGGCCGACGAGCGGGTGGCCGACCGGTTCACCCTTCCCGCGGACGAGCACGAGCGCTACGCGTATGGGTGGAGCGTGGTCACGTGCCTGCCGAGCGCCATGGGCGAGCCCGAGTCCGCCGGGACGGGTGCCGTGATGCGCCCGGACACCCTGCGAAGGTACGCGTTAGAAGCCGGTTTCGGCGAGGTGGAGACCCTCTCGGTGGAGGACGTCGAGTGGCGTTTCTACCGGCTGATCCCGTGAGGGGCCGCACCGCGGGCGGGTAACATGGAACCCGTGACCTACGAGGAAAGTTCGGCCGCGTTCAAGGCGCGCATCGACGCCGGAGAGAAGATCGAGGCGGGCGAATGGATGCCCGACGAGTACCGGCAGTCCGCCCTCAAGTTCATCGAGATGCATGCGAACTCGGAGGTGATGGGAGCCCTGCCCGAGGGCACGTGGATCCCCCGCGCCCCCACGCTGAAGCGCAAGCTCTCCCTGACGGCCAAGGTCCAGGACGAGGTGGGCCACGGGCAGATCCTGTACCGGGTGGCCGAGGACCTGGGGAAGACCCGCGAGCAGATGTTCGACGACCTGGTGAACGGCCGGACCAAGTTCCACAACGTGTTCCACTACCCCGCGGAGAGCTGGGGAGACGTCGCCTACATCGGGTGGCTGATCGACGGGGCCGCGTTGGTCAACCAGAAGGCGTTGCTCGACGCGTCCTACATGCCCTACGTCCGGGCCATGCGCCGGATCTGCCCCGAGGAGTCGCTGCACCTCCGGCATGGCGAGGAGCTGGTCCTCGAGCTCGTGTCCGGGACGAAGGAGCAGCGGGCGCTGTTCCAGGACGCAGTGAACCGGTGGTGGCAGCCCACGATGCACTTCTTCGGGCCGCCGTCGAAGAAGAAGGACATGCTCCTGTACTGGGGGATCAAGACGCGAACCAACGAGAGCCTCCGCCAGGAGTTCTTCTCCACCTACGTCCCCAAGCTGTGGGACCTGGGGATCACCGTCCCGGACGACCGGCTGGCGTGGAACGAGGAGACGGGCGAGTGGGACTGGGCCGAGCCCGACTGGGACGAGTTCTGGAAGGTGGTCCGGGGCGACGGACCCATGACGCACATCCGGCTGGCCCAGCGGAAGACCGTGTGGGACACCCACGCGTGGGTCCGGGAGGTCTTCGCCGGGATGCCCGAGGCAGCCTGACTCAGGGCCCGTGCCCGTCTGGGACGTCTTCGGCAAGCGCAAGCCCGACGACGAGTTCCAATGGGTGGGCGGGATCAAGGCGCCCGACGTGGACATGGCCCTCGTCCTGGCCCGGGAGACCCACTTCCGCCACAAGGAAGGCGTGGCGTACGCGGTGCGGCGCCGGGGCGACACCGACGCCGCCCTGCACGTGGGGAAGTACGGGGGTGACGAACTTGGCGGCCTCACCGACCGGTCCTACCGTCGGCAGGAGGCCTACGCCGGCGTCGGCGCGAGGCAGAAGCGGGTCAGCCGCGAGTTCGCCCGGGCGGGCGTGAGGATCGACCGTTCCCGGCCCCCGGCGGCCGGCAGCCCGCGAGCAAGGGTCCCCGATGCCTGACGACCCGCGCCTGTCCCTGATCCTGGCGCTCGCAGACGACGAGCTGATCCTGGGGCACCGTCATTCCCAATGGACGGGATGGGCGCCGCACATCGAAGAGGACCTGGCCTTCTCCTCGATCGCTCAAGACGAGATGGCCCATGCCCGGATGCTGTACCGGGTGGCTCGAGAATCCGGGCTCACCGATCGGGACGATGACGCGCTGGCACTGGGCCGCCCGCCCGAGGAGTACCTGAACGCCGTGCTGTGCGAACGGCCCAACGGGGACTGGGGCTACACCGTGGCCAGGCAATACCTGTACGACACCGCCGATGCGATCCGCGTCCAGGTGCTCGGTGATTCCTCGTGGCGAGCGCTGGCCGACGCCATGAAGGTGATCGAGCTGGAGGAGAAATACCACCGCGACCACGCGGTCACGTGGTTCAACCGGCTGGCGGAGGGGCCGTCCCTGACGGCCCGGGAGCGGTTCGCCGAAGGACTCACCACGGCGATCGGTGAGGCCATCGCGGTCTTCGAGCCGTTGTCCGGAGAGGAGGAGCTGGTCTCGGAGGGGGTGCTGCCCAGGTCCAACGAGGACATGCTGGGCGATTGGCTGGGAGAGCTGGGCGAGGCCCTCGAGGCATCCTCGCTCGACTACGTGCTGGCTCGGCACGGGCCGGTCGGCGAGATGGTTCCCACCGGGTCCGGCGAGATCCCCGTCGAGAGCGTCGATTTCACCGTGCCGGGGGTGGTCCGGAGGGACGGCCGGTGGATGCACGAGGGCGCCTTCGCAGGGGCGGGCGGCCGCCGGGGAAGGCATTCGGAGGATTTCCTGCCACTGTGGGAGGAGATGACCGCGCTGTATCGAGCCCATCCGGGGGCGAAATGGTGATGCGGACCGACGTCCGAGAGGGCGTCGGCCGCGAGGTGTGGGAGGCACTGGCGGGCGTGCACGACCCGGAGATCCCACCGTGCTCGATCACCGACCTGGGGATCGTGGAACGAGTGGTGCTGTCCGAACAAGCGATCGACGTGGACCTCCTGCCTACCTTCGCGGGCTGTCCCGCTCTGGATGTGATCAAGCAGGAGGCCGAGGCCGCGGTTCGATCGGCGGCGCCCGGCCACGACGTGAGGGTCCGGTTCGTCTACTCCCCGCGGTGGACCAGCGACCGCATCACTCCGGCCGGCCGGGACGCCCTTCGCTCCTACGGCATCACGCCACCCGGGAGCCCGCGGGGCGATCGCGTCGTGATCCCCCTGGCCGCGCTGCTACCCACCGAAGGCGCCACGTGCCCCTTCTGCGGCAGCGCGAACACGGTGATGGAGAGCGCGTTCGGGCCGACCCTGTGCCGGGCCACGCACTACTGCCGGGCCTGCCGGAATCCGTTCGAGGCGTTCAAGCCGAAGACGGCCTGAGCACGTACACGCGAGGCGAGAGCTTCCCGATCATCTGGTACACGCCCCACAGGCAGTTGCCCAGCTCGACGCCGTAGGACACGCCGCCCAGCCGCTCGACGAAGCGATCGGGATCCCGGAGGAGTCGCGCCGCGCGAAGCAGCTGTCGTGACGTCCTGCGGTCCCCCTCCTCCTCGTTCGATTCCCTCCACTCGCTCCGAAGCTCATCGCACCGGCTCACGTCCAGGCCGGCGTCGCGCAAGCAGCCTTCGAAGTACGTCACTTCGGTGTTCTCGGGAACGGTGCCCAGTGGGGGCCACAGCCGTGCGGCCTCCTCCGGCTCGAGCCAGGGGGTGGCGAACATCTGGAAGGCAAGCACGTGCCCGCCGGGCCGGAGGACCCGCCGGCACTCTTCGAAGGCCCGGGTCAGCTCGGGGACGTGGATCAGCATGTCCCGCGCCCACACCAGGTCGACGGTGGCGTCGGCAAGAGGGATCGCTTCGATCCGACCCCGGATGTATAGGGGCGGAGGACTCACCCCGACCGCCCGATCCCGTCGGTCCAGATTCGCGTGGACCGGCTCCACGCCGACCACCCGGCACCCGAACCGCCGGGCCAGCTGCACCACGTGCCGCCCGTCCCGGCAGCCCACGTCGAGCACGACGTGTCCGGTACCGATCCCGAGGTCCCGCACCATGTCGAAGAGCATGTCGGGACCGCGCGGGTGCAGGCTCTCATCGAGGAGCGCCTCGGCGGCCTCGCCGTCCTCGTCGCTCCCTCCGTAGATCTGCTCGATCGAGACGGGCGTCGATTCCATGCAGGGAGACATACGCCGCCGGGAAGGCCCTCGTCAACGCCGTGCTCTGCTCCATTGCCTCTTGGGGGTGGCCTGGCCGAAACTAGGCCCGGAATGCCGAAGCGGCCCCCAACCAAGCAGCGTCTCCTCACGACCGTCCTGTTCACCGACATCGTCGGCTCGACGCAGCGGGCGGCCGAGCTCGGGGACCGCCAGTGGCGAAATCTCCTGGGCCGCCACCACGCCATCGTGCGGCGGCAGCTCAAGCGCTACGGCGGCCGGGAGATCGATACCGCCGGCGACGGATTCTTCGCCACCTTCGACCAGCCCGCCCAGGCCATCGAATGCGCCGTGGCGATCGGCCGGGCCGTTCGGCCCCTCGGGATCGAGGTACGTGCGGGGATCCATATGGGCGAGGTCGAGATCACCGTCGACAAGGTGGCCGGCATCGCCGTTCACATCGGGTCGCGGGTGATGTCCACCGCCGGGGCCGGCGAGGTCGTGGTCTCCAACACCGTCCGCGACCT
>VAYG01000055.1:10914-11437 GCA_005885015.1 Actinomycetota bacterium
GGCCGTCACCGAAGTCCCGCGGCTCGAGGAGGAGGAGCCCCTCGAGGAAGGGGCGCCTCCGCCTCGTCGGCGCCGATTCCCCTTGCCACTGGCCGCGCTGATCGTCCTGGCCGTCGCGGCGATCCTGGTGATCCCTCCCATCGTGTCCCGCGGCGGCGGGAAGGGAGGTCTATCCCCTCCGGCCGTCAATACGGTGGTGCGGATAGATCCTTCGGGCGACAAGGTCCGGGGGGGGATCCCCGTGGGTGGGACCCCGATCGCCATCGCAGCCGAGAGCGGAGGAAGCGTCTGGGTGGCCAACTTCGACGACGGGACCGTCCAGTCGATCGACCCGGCCAGTAACAAGGCTTCCTCGCCAAGGGCGCTCGGATTCGATCAAGCCCCCACCGGCATCGCCGTGGGCGGCGGGTTCGTGTGGGTGACCAGCAGCAACACGGGTTTCCTGTACCGGCTCGACCCAACCCAGTCGCACAACATCCTGCCGATCAAGCTCGGCGTCGGGGTGAGCGCCGTGGCCTACGGG
>VAYG01000009.1:0-5108 GCA_005885015.1 Actinomycetota bacterium
CCTGGAGCCTCCGGCGGGCTGGGAAGAGGACCGGAGCATCGCCGGGCCCGTACCGGATCGCCTCGTTCTCGGCGAGCCTGGCGATCCTGTTGCTCGTGTTCGCCACTCCCATCGACGCGTACGCCGGGGTGAGCCTGTTCGACCACACGGTCGAGCACCTCCTGCTGGTCTTCGTCGTCGCTCCCCTGTTCGCCCTCGGAGCCCCCGTCGGCGTGCTGCTCGACGCGGCGCCTCCCCGGTTGCGCGACCGCGTGCTGGTCCCGCTCCTGCGAAGCAGGGCCGCTTCCGTCCCGACCCATCCGGCGGTGGCCGTCGGGGCCCTGCTCCTGGTCATGGGATCGACGCTCTTCACGCCGCTGTCCAACGCGGCGATGACCAACGGGAACCTGCACCTCCTCCAGCACGCCCTGCTCCTGGTGATCGGATTCCTCCTGTGGCACTCGTTGGCAGGGGTCGACCTCCCCAGGCATCGGGTCCGCCTCGGGGTCCGGCTGGCGCTCATGGTGCTGCTCGTCGGGTTCTTCGCCTCAGTGGGGGTGGCCCTCCTACTCACCCGGGTCCCGCTGTACCACGCCTACGCGACGCTGCCCCCGCCGTGGGGCGGACGGGCCGCGCTGGTGAGCCAGCACGACACCGGCGGGCTCCTGATCCTGGGCGGAGGCCTCCTGGTGCTGGCCGCGACGGCGGCCGTCAGCCCGGGGACGCGGGTCGGACCGCTCGAGCACGAGCTCGGAGGCTGACGTGGAACGGGTGCTCCATCGCGTCAACTCACCGAGCCGGCTCCGCCGGGGGATCGCGGCCAGGTTCGATCGGGCAGAGGTCGACCTGCGATACCGGAGAGGGAGATTCGTGCTCAGCCACGACGTTCCGATGGGACCGTGGACGCTCGGGCGGTCGGGCGCGGAGTTCGTCCGTTCCCGGTTCCCTCCCATCCACCGGAAGGGACGACTGGCGCGATTGGCCGAGCTGATCGACGGGGACGCCATCCCACTGCTGATCGATCTCAAGGGCCGGTGGCCGCGGAGGGGTCTGGCCCATCTGGCCGAATCGCTCCGCCTGCGTGGCCGCGACGAGGACGCCGTCGCCTCGAACCACCGGCGACGTCTCGATCGCTTCGGGAGGATCGACCCGAATCGAACCCGGGTCTACGGCCTGAACCGGCGCAGGACGCGCCGGCTGATCAGACGACTCGATCCGGATGACGCGCCGCGGGCGGTGTCGATCGACGCCGCCCTCCTCGACGGGCGCCCCGGGCTCCTGGACGCGTTGACCGGGGCGAACGTGGCCGTCTACGTGTGGAACATCGGTCGTCCCGACGCCCTGACTCCACTGAAGCGCGCCGGGGTGGCGGGCGCGATCTTCGACGACACGGGGTGGGTCGCGGCGGCGGGCCCCAGGCCCGCCGCCGCCATCTGACGCTGTTTCGGGCTGTTACTTGCCAGCCTGACCCACCCTCTCACGGGCCTTCTGCTGGCCCTCCGGGGGAAGGTCGTCGATCTGCTTGCCCTGGGGCTGACAGCACTCGCCGTCGGCGTCGGCGTGCTCCTTCCACGTCCGGCCGTCGCAGCACCAGCCCTGGCTCGTGTCCATCTCGGCTTGCGCCATCGTTCCTCCCTTCTCCGATCGCGTGCTACCTACCCGAACGAGGGGCGTTCCATGCCCGGGCGCCGGATCGGAACAGCTACCGTCCGGCCTGCGCGGGTACATAGGGGAGATGGACCCGATCTCTTCCTGGACGGACCCGGCCATTCGAGCCCTCGAACGTTCGGATGGCCTGAACGCCATGGGGAAATGGGTGAGCAACACGTTCCACCGGCTGGTCGGAACGGGCCGGGCGAAGGAGGCGCTCGCGGGGACGTGGATGGCCCACCCCGCGCACCCGATGCTGACCGACGTCACCATCGGCGCCTGGACCAGCGCCGCGATCCTGGATGTGCTGGGCGGCGAGAGGGCTCGCCCCGGCGCGGACTTCCTCGCCGGCATCGGGATCCTCTCGGCCGTCCCCACGGCCCTGACCGGCCTGTCGGACCTCACCGACATCGTCGATCCGGAGGAACGAAGCCTGGGCACGGCTCATGCCCTGGCGAACGTCGGCACGCTGGCCCTGTGGAGCCTGTCCTACGTGGCGCGGAAGGCGGGGAGCCGCCGGGCTGCGATCGGGCTGTCCATGGCGGCGTCCGCGGTGATGACCGGGGCCGGCTTCCTGGGGGGGCACCTCAGCTTCCGGAAGGGGGTCGGGGTCGACCAGACGGCCTTCGATCCCCCGATCGAAGATTGGACGGCGGCCATCGCGATGGACGAGCTGAAGGATGGGCAGCCTCGCAGGGTGATGGTGGCGGGGAGGAACCTCTTCCTCCTGCGAAGGGGAGAGCGGGTCCACGCGCTGGCCAACCGCTGCACCCACCGCGGCGGACCGCTGCACAAGGGGTCGCTCGATGACGACGGCGTGACCTGCCCCTGGCACCTGAGCACGTTTCGCCTCGAGGACGGGTCCGTCCTGCGCGGCCCTGCCACCGCCCCTCAGCCCACGTATCGCGTCCGCATCAGCGAGGGTCAGGTCGAGGTCCGCGGTCCCGACCGCGACGATCTCCGCTAACTGCCTCCCAGAAAACTCCCAGCAACTTTCTGGCACCCGCGTGGGAGGATGCGCGCTTCCGCGTGAATAAGGGGGGGCGTGCAGAGCGCCCTGGCAAGGTGTGTGTTCGTCATGCCAGGTGGAGCGATCCGAGCAAGGAAGTCCTCGCTTGGAACTGTCGGAACTGAAAGGACAGGTAGATATGAAGAGGCTGTGTCTCATGGTGTTGACGGCCGGCATGATGCTGGCCGCCGCGCCTCTCCATGCCGCCACGGCGGCCCCGCAGACCGCGTATGACCTGCACTTCGATGGCTATTGCGACGGTCTGCATCTGAACATCCCGTCGGTCGGGTTGCCCGGCACTGCGTACTCGGTCGACGGCGACCAGACCGGCTGCGCGAGCGCTGGCGTGTTCGGCGTCGCCAAGCCCAACAACGCCGGGATCTACGGCATTACCAAGGGCGCCGAGTTCATCACGATCCCCAACTACGGGACCCACACCGTCATCAACAAGGACCACACGTGGGTCCACTACGGCCTGAACGGAAACCTGATCTACGTCCTGAACTCCGGCACGTGGACCACCGGGCCGCCGGCCCGCGGCGGTGCCGGCGTCTCCTCCTCCCTCACTCCGCGTGCAGGAGCCTCCAGCAAGGACATCCACTTCGATGGATACTGCGATGGCATGCACCTGGTCAGCCCTTCGGCCGGCCTCGGGATCAGGAAGACCGTCGACGGCAACCGCACGGGTTGCGCGTCCGACGGCCTCATGGGCACCAAGACGAAGATCAACAACCTGCGGGGCAGCTACGCGGTGAGCTTCTTCGCCAACGGCTCCCAGTGGCTCGAGACGGCGATCTTCTCGGACCACACGTGGGTCCACTATGCGGTCAGCGGCGACGTCATCTACGTCCTCAACTCCGGCACGTGGAGCCCCGGGCCACCGCCCATCGGGGCGCCGGCCAAGTCGTCGACCTCGTAGGAACCTCAGTTCCACGCGGAGGCGCTCTTCAGCGCGTCCGCACGCAGGATGCGGAGGGGGCGGGGAATCCCGCCCCCTTCGTCTCCCAGATAAGATCGCGCCGCGCCCCATGCGACTGGCCCAGCTTCCATGACCGAGGGCGGTCACGCCCCAGATGAAGGACGTCGTGGCCGCAACCTCGTGGTCGGGTTGTTCCTGGCGGCCGCTGTTGGGACCCTCTTGCCGGCGTGCGGCGGGCCGCCGCTGTCGGCGCGGATCGCGGTCCCCTTGACGACCATGGCTCGCGGATCAGCCATGCTCGGGAAGGTCATCGTCACGAACCACACCGGGCATGCCCTCCATGTGAATGGCTGCCACTCGCCGTTCCTGATTGCGCTCGGCAACGCGAAGATCTCGCCGAGCGTGGCATGGCTGGATTGCCTTCAACGGATCACGATCCCGACCGGAGAGTCGACCTGGCGGGTGTCCGTCTCGGCGAGCTACCTGGCGTGCGGCCAGCGCGGCCCGCTCCCTCGATGCATCCACGGCTACCCGCCGCCGTTACCGCCGGGTGCCTACGAAGCGGTGCTGTACCAGCGTCCCCACGTCGTTCCGACGCCGCAGCCGATCCGTATCCGCGTGACCCCGTAGCGACGCGCAGTCAGACCGCCACCGCGCCACAGCCCACCTACGAAGTGCGCGTGCATGAAAGGAGGTTCGAGATCCGCGGCCCCGATTCGCAACGGGGGCGGAGATGGCCGAATATCTCCAGCTTCCCCTGGACCAGGGGAGTTCAGGTGGGGTCCGCCTCTTCTTTCGCAGCGTGGGCGGCGATCCAGGCTCTCTCCCCGGCAGGCACCTCGCTCTGCGCCGCGGGCACTGTCCCCAGCGGACTCTGTCCGTAGTCAAACGAGTCCGAGTAGTCGTAGGCGCCGGAGTCTCCCTGACCGAGCGGGGGCAGCCCAAAGGTGTGCTCGATATAGGCCAGCATGGAATCGAAGGTGGCGCTGGTCGAGTCGGTGAAGCCAGGCCTGGCATAGGGGCTCACGATGACAGTGGGCACCCGGATCCCTTGGCCCGAGGGCGGCGATACGTGATCGTAAAAGCACCCGCAGTCGTCGTAGGTGATGAAGATGGCCGTGGACGACCACAACGTCGGGTTGTCCTGGATCGCCGCCACGATCGACCCGATCCAGTTGTCCCCTTGCGCCATGGAAAAACCGTTGTGCTGTGAGATCAAGGACGTGGGGGTCACGAACGACACAGCCGGGAGCGTGCCCTCGGCCGCGTCGGTCAGGATCTGCGACGCTGGGTACCAGCTCTTGGCTTGGCGACCCGCCAGGCACTCGTAGAAATACGAGCAGGACGCCCAGATGTACCCGCCTCCTCCCTCCCTGGCCTTGCCCGGCCCCATGTAGAGGCCGAACGAGACCCTGGCGGCCTGGAGGTTGGTCAGGATGGTGGGGACGTAGGAGACCGGGGAGGGGCGGTAGGGTCGGTTCCCGGCTTGGTCCGGCACGCAGGATGGAACCATGACGATCGCGCCGGTATCTCCGTAGTAGGGGGCATCGC
>VAYG01000009.1:5117-23134 GCA_005885015.1 Actinomycetota bacterium
TCCGTCTTGTGCGGATTGTCCCCGGTGAACCGGTCGGCCGAAGCCGCCAATAATTCCAGGTGGGACCCGAAGGACATACGCGTGTCGTCCTCGAAGGTGGCGTCGGAGACCGCGTAAGTGTCGGCGTACACGATGAGGTTCGGAATCTGGGACGGCTTGTACTGGACGTAGCAGCGGTACTTGGGAGCATTGCACCCGTTAATGGTGTCGAACCCGTCCATCTTGCCACCGTCGATGGCGGCGATCTGGGAGGCGTGGTCGTGGTCGACGCCGGGGACGAGGTCCGGCGAGATGGCGAGGTGGACCGTCTCCCCCGAGTGGGTCTTCCCGGTTGTGGCGCCGTTGCACCTGTCGGTGTGCACACACCAAGCGCCCAGCACGTTATCGAAGCTGTGGTTCTCCTGGTAGATGACGACGACGTGCTCAATGGGGCTCACCGCTGACGTCCGACCGTTCGGCAACAAGACGACTCCCAAGAAGACGAGCGCGTGCGCAGGGAGGAATCGCAATCCAGCGGACGTCGCTTCCCCCTTACTCTCAGTGCCCTCCCATGCCCCGAACAATATGTCGGCGGCTCTGGACCGATCAAGAGACACCCCCCGGGAGGTCCGCACGCCTTCGGTCGGATCACGGCTGTGGAGTCAGGCGAACATCCGAACCAGCGCGGTGGCCACTGCGGCCGAGGCGATGATCACGAGGATCGGCGCCCGGAGGAGGAGGGCCGCAACGGCGGCGGCCAGGCCCGCGGCGCGGGCGTCGAGCGCCAGATCCCGGCCGGACCCGAACGCCTGGGTCACCACCAGGGCCGCGAGGAGGGCAGGGGCCAGGAGCCGGACCGGTGCGAGGACCTGTGGAGGGAGCTGGCGCCCGCCAAGGAGGACCGGCCCCACGGCTTTGATCGCGACCGTGGCCAGGCCGAGCCCGATCACGACGACCCATCCCGCGCTCAAGGCCTACTCACCCCGATGAGCACCGCTCCGGCCGCGGCCAGGATCGGCACCCCGGGCGGGGCCACCGGCGTCAGGCCCAGCGCCAGAACCGCGCCGGCGACGGCCACCGTCAGGGTTCGCCGGTGCAGGAGGTAGGGCCTGAGCAGCGCCAGGAAGAGCGCGGGGAACGCCGCGTCGAGCCCCAGGGCCTTCGGATTGGTGAGCAGGCCCAGACCGAACGCGCCGACGGCGGTGGAACCCACGTGCGACACGTACAGGACGAACGCGGCACCGATCAGCCGCTCACGGTCCGGCACCCCTTCGCTGGTCTGAGCAACGGCCCACGACTCGTCGACCACGAGCTGGGCGAGGAGGAACCGGAGCCAGGCGGGACCTCGGAGGGCGGGAGCGGCGGACAGCCCGATCACCGCGTACCGGGCGTTGAGGAGGGCGCCGGCCCCCACCGCCACCACCGCGCTCCCCCCGGCGGCCAGGACCGAGATCGCGGCGAACTGCGCCGAGCCGGCGAACGTGGTGGCCGACATGGCTACCGCGGCCCACGGGCTCAGCCCCGCCGATCGGGCCAGAACCCCGAACGAGAGGCCGAACGCGGCGATGGCGAGCGCCATCGGCGCGACCGCCCGGGCTCCCTCCCCGTAGCCTCGCCTCACCGTGGGAACCATGGCCGGCGCCGGCACGATGTCGACGGCCGACACGATCCAGGCACACCTCAACCCGCTCGGACCGCGGGGAGCACATCCACGGCCAGGCGTTCGGCCTGCTCGTCGTGACCGGGGCCCGACGGGATGAGGTTCAGAGCGTCGAACCCGCTCCGGAGGAACTCGGTCAACCGGCCGGCCACCTCGTCGGGCGGCCCCGCCACCACCGACGGCGCCGCCCGGGCGCGTTCGTCCACCCGGACCTCGACGTTGTAGACGCAGGTGATCTCTTCCGGGTCCCGCCCCGCCCGGCGGGCGGCCGCCAGGACGCGCTCCCGCATGGCCAGGGCCTGTTCCGGCGGGGCGAACCCGAGCGACGGGATCCACCCGTCCGCCAGCCGCCCGGTGACTTCGAGGGCGCGGTCGCCATACGTGCCGAGCCAGATGGGGATCGGGTGGTCGGACTTCGGCTCGATCCGGGCGGCGTCGGTGCGATACAGACGACCCTGGAATGTCACGCTCGGCTCGGCCCACAGGGCCCGGATGATGCGGATGGCCTCCTCGAGCCCGGCGACCTTCTCCCCCGGCCGCCGGACGCCGAGCCCGAACGCCCGGAACTCCTCGTCCGAATAGCCGCCGCCCAGGCCCAGGATCAGCCTCCCGCCGGAGAGCCGGTCGAAGGTCTCGGCCATCTTGGCCAGCACAGGCGGGTGCCGGTACGGCACCGCGAGCACCCGGGTGGCCACCCGGATGCGCGAGGTGTTCGCGGCGATCCAGGAGAGCATCGTCCAGGTCTCGTGGGTCGGGGACTCGCCGTGGAGGTGGTCGGAGGCGGACACGAAATCGAACCCGAGCTCCTCAGCCCTCCGGGCGTCGGCCACCGGGGTTGCCCCCGGGACGGCCGAGGTCGAGACGTTCAAGCCGATCAGCGGAACGCCCATCGTCCGTTCCCTTCCTGGTATTTGCGCGCGCAAACAATACCACCGAAGTCCTTGCGCACGCAAGTTTCTCCCTGCTACGCTTGCGCCCGTGGCCTCAGACCGGCTCTCGGACAGCGAGCTGCGCGCCTGGCAGGCCCTCCTGCACACCTACCACCAGGTGATCCGGACGCTCGACCGGGAGCTGCGCGAGGGGCACGGCCTCCCACTCGCCGCGTACGACGTCCTCCTGAGGCTGGCCCGGGCCCCCGGCCGCTCCCTGCGCATGAGCGACCTGGCCGAGCGGGTCATGCTCTCTCCGAGCGGGGTGACCCGGCTGGTCGACCGGCTGGAGGCGAAGGGGCTGGTGGAGCGCCGGGCCGACTCCCAGGACGCCCGGGTGGCCCTGGCGTCGCTCACCGATGAGGGGCTCCGGCAGCTGCGGAAGGCCGCGATCACCCACCTCCGAGGGATCCGGGAACACTTCACCGGGCGGCTGAGCCAGGGCCAGCTCCGCAACGTGGCCTCCGGCCTCGAGACCGTCACCGGGCCGCACGTCCCTCACTAGGTCCTGGATACAATCCGGGCGCAGCGGTGGGTTGTCGGCATCGAGGGGGGCCATGGCAGACCGGCGGACCAGCGCGTTGGGGAAGGTTCCGCTCTTCGCGGGGCTGTCCCAGCGGCAGCTCAAGCGGCTGACCCAGGGAACGCTCGACTACGAGTTTCCGCAGGGGAAGCGTCTCGTCGAACAGGGGCAGCGCGGCGACACCCTGTTCGTCCTGTTGGAGGGCTCTGCTCGCGTCGTTCGGGGCGGGCGAACGGTCGCCCGCATCGGCCCGGGCGAGTACTTCGGTGAGGTGGCCGTGCTCGATCGGCGCCCTCGATCGGCCAGCGTCGTCGCCGACACACCGGTCCGCTGCCTGGTCCTGCACCGCGACGACGTCAAGAAGATGATCAGCGAGGAGCCGGCCACCGCGCTCGCCATGCTGGCCAACCTGGCTTCCCGGCTGCGCGGGGACTGAGCCGGCCGGAGCGGTCAGTCCACGTAGCCCTCGACGGTCTTCTCGTCGCGGACCGTGGCCTCGTCAGGGTCCATGCCCGCCGAGCGCCGGGCCCGCCGCTGATGGAGCAGGTCCCAGCACTGGTCGAGCATGACGCCGATCTTCCGAAGTTCCTCCCGATCCGCCTTGGTGGCCTTGCCGTGAGCCTCCTTCGCGAACAGGTCCTGCTCCTGATGGGTCAGCTGGTTGATCCGGTCGATCATGCTCTGGTCTTCCACGGTCGCGCTCCTTCTTCCCTCACGACTTGGGGATCTGCTTGCCAGGATCGACGAACGGCATGGGAACCACGGTGGCCTGGCGAGTCCCCTCCGGGGTCTCAATTGTGAGCTGGATCCCCTTCCGAGACAGCTCCACGGGGACCCACGCGTACCCGATGTTCTTCTCCAGCCGCGGCGAGTAAATGGCCGAGGTTACCCGCCCGACCTCCGTGCCGTCGGCATGGACCGTCCACTTCGTCTCGTTGAATCCAAGGGGCTCGCCGGCGATGTCGACGCCCGCGATGTGCCGCTTGACGCCCTCGGCCTTGATCCGGCGGAGGGCCACCTTCCCCGTGAAATCGGCCTTCATGTCCAGGTCGACCAGCCGGTCCAGGCCGAGCTCGAAGGGGTTGGTGCGGTAGTCCATGTCCGCACCCCAGTTGAAGATGCCGCCCTCGATGCGGCGGATGTCCGACGGGCCGGTGGGGCGGATGTCGTACGGAAGGCCCGCCGCCATGATGCGCTCCCACAGATCGTCGCCCCTCGCGGCGTCCAGCAGGTAGACCTCGTACCCGACCTCCGAGGTCCACCCCGTGCGGGTCACGATGACCGGGATGCCGTCCAGGTCTCGCCGGGAGAACCAGTAGTACTTGAGCTCCAGGATGTCGGGACCGAAGAGGTCGCGGACGACGTCCTTCGACTTCGGACCCTGGATCTGGAGCGGGTAGGCCTCGGCCTCCGAGAGGCGCACGTCCAGTCCGGCGTTGGCCGCCAGCCCCTTCGCGTACAACAACACGTCGCTGTCGGCCAGGGCGAACCAGAACGTGTTCTCGTCGAGCCGAAGCATCACCGGATCGTTGACGATCCCCCCATCGGGGGCGGTGATGAGGACATACTTGCCCTGCCCGACCGCGCACTTCGAAAGGTCGCGGCACGTCAGGAGCTGGGCGAACCGGAACCCGTCGGGCCCCGTGACCTCCACGTTACGTTCAACCGCCACGTCCCACAACGTGACGTGGTTCAGCAGGTGCCAGTACTCCGCCTCGAAGTCGTCGAAGTTGATAGGGAACAGCGTGTGGTTGTAGACGGTGAAGCCCTTCGGCCCGTACCGCTGGGTGGCCTCGTAGAAAGGTGAGCGCCGCAGCCGCGCGCCGCGTTGCACCGTTGCCATGTCGAACGGAGTCCGAGCCGTCACCACCGTCATGCGTCCCTCCCCCGAAAGGGCCCTAGGATGCACTTCCCCGCGGCAGGGGCGCAACCGCCCCCCGGCTGCGTCTCACCCCTAGCCATCCGCCGAATCCTCTCGCGGCTCGGGCTCGACCGAGGCCGCCACCCGATCCGCCTCGCTGCGCAGGATCAGCCGGATCGGGCGGTCGCGGCGCAGGTAATCCCAACCCCATGAAGCCAGGACCACCGCCCGGTTGCGGAAGCCGATCAGGTAATAGATGTGAACCAGCAACCACGCGAGCCACCCGATCGTTCCCGCCAGCTTGAACCCGTGGACGTCGGCCACCGCCGCCCGCCGCCCGATCGTGGCCATCGTGCCCTTGTCCAGGTACCGGAACGGCTTCGGATCGGGGTCTGCACCAAGGCGGCGGACGATCGCCCGGGCCACGTAGCGGCCCTCCTGCATGGCGGGCGGCGACAGCATGGGCAGCTCCCCCCCGTTTCCGCTGACCGAGGCAGCGTCGCCGATCACGAACACGTCGGCGTGTCCGGTCAGACGGAGGCGCTCGTCGACCTCCAGCCGGCGCCGGCGGCTCCGCCTGACCTCGTGGTGTGAAAGGGGATCCGCAGGCCGCACCCCCGCGCTCCACACCACCGTCCTCGTTCGGATCTCCTCGCCGCGGGACACGACTACGGCCTCGTCCGTGGCCTTCTCCACCAGCGTTGATGTGCGAACCTCCACCCCCCGGTCACGCAGCGCCCTCGCGGCGTAGGCACCCAACCGCTGGTGGAAGGCGCCGAGCAAGCGGTCCAGGCCCTCCACCACCACGATCCGGGCCTGCTCGGGCCGGAGCTCAGGGTAGTCCCGCCCCAGGACCATCCGGAGCAGCTCGGCCAGGGCCCCCGCGTACTCGACCCCGGTCGGCCCACCCCCGGCGATGACGAAGGTCAGCCACTCCCGTCGCTCCTCATCCGATGCCGCCCGGGCCGCGATCTCCAGGCACGCCAAGACGTGATTGCGCAGACGCATCGCCTCGGACAGCGTCTTCATGCCGAGGGTGTGCGCGGCCAGCTCCTCGTTGGCGAAGTAGTCGTTCTCGCTCCCCGTGGCCAGGACGAGCGTGTCGTACGGGACGTCCCCCCCGTCGTGGGTGCGCACGACCCTGCGCTTTAGATCCACGCCGGTCACGGCAGCCTGGCGGAACCGGACGTTGCGGGAGCGGCGGAACACCGCACGGAACGGATAGGCGATGTCCGAGGGATTCAGCAGCGACGTGGCGACCTGGTACAGGAGCGGAGTGAACAGGTGGTAGTTGTGCCGGTCCAGCAACAAGACCTGCGCGGGTTGGCCTTCCAACGCCCGGGCACAGGACAGACCTCCGAACCCCCCGCCGACGATGACGACCCGGTGTCCTGTGGACTTGCCTATCCGGCCTTGCGCAGCGCCTGGATCAGGTCCCACTTCCCCATCCGGGAGCGACCCTTGATGTTCCGGCGCTTCGCCACCTCGTAGAGGTCCTGGCGCGTCCGGTCCTCCAGGGCCCGTCCGGGCTTTCCGCCGCGCCGGCGGCTCTTGGCCGCCTGGCGACCGAGATCCGTCCTCACCGACTTCGGCAGATGGGCGATGGTCCTCTTCGATCGAGCCGCCTTCTGGGCTCGCTTGATGTTTCGACGAGCTGCTCGAACCTGCTTCTGGGTGGCCATGTCGATCACCTCCCCGCGGTGTTCTACCCGCGAGGTTCGGGTATGAAGCACGTTCGGGCGGTCTCACTTCGCCGCGAGCGGCACGGTCCACGCCCGCCGACAGGAGGCAGCCATGGAAAATGGACGGCGATTCAAGTTCGTCGTGCTCGGCCGGTACCCGGCCCGGCTCAGGGGGAACGAGCCCCAGGTCACCGTGAACCTCGCTGCGGGGACGGGTGATCGGCTCGCCTACTGCGGGACGCTCACGATGAGCGAGGAGGAATGGTCCGCGTTCCTCGCCGCCCTCCGAGCCGGATTGAAGGAGAACGTCGAGGTCGACGACGGGCAGGCCGCCCATGTCATCTGATCCCGGCTGATCCCTGCCCTCAGGCCACCTGGCCGGGGCTGCCGTCCTGGGCGACCAGCGGCAAGCCGGCGGCCGCCCACCGTTCGGTGCCTCCTTCGAAGTTCTCAGCCTTGTAGCCACGCGCCTGGAGCATCAGCGTGGCCAGCTCGCTGCGGTTGCCCGTCTTGCACACCACGACGACCTGCCGGTTCGGGTCGAGCCGGCCCTGCTCGCCCCCGGACATGACCTGGCCGAGCGGGATGTGCACCGCCTCCGCGATGTGTCCCGCCTCCCACTCGTAGGGCTCGCGGACGTCGAGGATCTGCACCGATTCTCGCTGCTCATACAGCTGTTGCGGATCGTCCATCGCCTCGACCTCACTCATCGGCCGTGTGCGCACGGGAGGTGTTCGAGCAACTCTACTGCCACCGGCCCGACCGAGCCCCGGGCGCGCCCCCGCCTGCTGCTATCGTGCCCGACCGTGGCGGAAGCCCCACCACCCGAGACGGTCCCTCGCCTCGCCCGGACCCGTGCCATGGTCCGCGGGCTCGCCGTCGATCTGACCCCCCTGCGACAATCCCGCGACTACCGTCTGCTGTGGACCGGCGAGCTGGTCTCGACCATGGGCCGCCAGATCACGGTGGTCGCCCTCCCCTTCCAGGTCTACCTCCAGACCCGGTCTCCGCTCGCGGTCGGCCTCATCGGGCTGGTCGAGGTGGCTCCGCTCATCGTTTCCACCATCGCCGGCGGAGCGATCGCCGATCGCCGGGACCGTCGAACGCTCATCCTGGTCACGGAGTTCGGCCTGGCCGCCACCAGCGCGCTCCTGCTGGTCGGCGTTCTGCGCGGCTTCGGCGTCAACACCCCGAGCCGCTCGGCGGCCGTCCCCAACTTGGTGTCGAGGGATCAGCTTCCGGCGGCCCTGGCCCTGAACCAGGTCCTGTTCAACTCCTCGATGATCGTGGGCCCGTCGGTGGCGGGGCTCATCCTGGGGGCCTTCGCCAACCCCCGGATGGGACTGGCCTGGGCCTACGGGACCGACATCGCCACGTTCGCCGTGGCCATCGGGGCGGTCGTGAGGATGCGGCCCCTCCCCCCCAAGCGGGACGCGGCCGAGGCTCGCGCCGCCACGGGACTGAAGGAGATCCAGGAGGGCTTCTCCTATCTCCGCACGCAGCGGGTGTTGATCTCGACGTTCCTGGTCGACCTGGACGCCATGATCTTCGGGATGCCCCGGGCCCTGTTCCCCGTGCTCGCCCTGACCGTGTTCGGGGTCGGTCCCCGGGGCCTCGGGTTCCTCTACGCGGCCCCGGCCGCCGGGGCACTTCTCGGGGCCGTCACCGCGGGGTGGGTGGGGAGGGTCAAGCACCAGGGCCGGGCGGTGGTCTGGGCGGTGGCGCTGTGGGGCGCGGCGATCACCGGGTTCGGGCTGTCCGGGCAGCTGTTCGGGCTGGCCCTGCTCTTCCTGGCCTTCGCCGGGGCCGCCGACGTCATCAGCGCGGTCTTCAGGGGGGCCATCCTCCAGCTCAACGTCCCCGACTCGCTGCGCGGACGGCTCTCCGCCGTGCACATCATGGTGGTCACGGGGGGCCCGAGGGTGGGCGATTTCGAGGCCGGCGCGGTGGCCGCGCTCGTCTCGCCGTGGTTCTCAGTGGTCTCAGGCGGGGTGGTGTGCGTCGCTGGGGTCCTGGTGCTGGCCAGGTTGTTCCCGGAGCTGTGGCGCTACCACGCCTCGACGACGTTGCCCGACGATGGACCGCCGGGGGGTTGATCGAGCTGTGGTTCCAAGCTGGAAGACTGTTTAGAGGCGGCTCCCGAGCTCATGGTTGTTTCCTGGCCCTCCCGGGAAGATCGCCGCCTTGTAATGCGCCTTGATCCGGTCCGGTGACAGGGCCGACGGGTACACAGCGGCCTCGTCGTAGGCTCAGTTGTTCATGATCACCTGGGTCTCCCTGGCCTGCTCGGCGAGCGAGTCGACCTTCGGGACCCACTCCTGAAGCTCCTTCTTCGAATAGTCGTACCGGAACCGGTCGGCGGCTCGCTGCGACTTCGTCTTCCAGGCCTCGGGGTCACGTCCGTGGAACCGCACGACCGCCAGGTCCTTCGCCGTGGCCGCGGCGACCGGGGGGAGGCTCGAGTCGAATCCCTGCGGCATGTCCACGCACACGAACGGGATGTCATGGTCGGAGAGGAAGGCCAGGGTCTCCTCGTCGTTCCCTCGTTCCATCCACGACTTGTGTCGCAGCTCGGCGGCGATCCTGAAGTCCGGCAGGCGCTCGGCGCACTCCACGATGTAGTCCTTGTTCTTGCGCCCGATCACGAACCACTGGGGGTACTGGAACAGCACGCAGCCGAGCTTGCCCGCGGAGTGCAGCGGCATCAGCGAGTCGGCGAACCGCTGCCACACCTCGTCGACGAGCTTCTCCGGCATGTTCTCCCGGTACACGTTCTTCTTCGCGGTGAGCTCTTCGGAGAGTTGCTCGCGCACGTCCTTGTACAGGGACTCGACCTTCGTCGGGTGGTTGGTGAGCAAGGCGTAGGCCTTGATGTTGAAGATGAAGTCCTTCGGGGTGCGCTCGATCCACAGGGCGGAGTTCCGCTCCGACGGGGGGAAGTAGTAGGTGGAGTCGACCTCCACGATGGGGAACTGCGAAGCGTAGAACTTCAGCCGGTCTTCGGCCGAGCTGACGCCCTTTGGATAGAAGTTCCCTTCCTTGACCAGCGTCGGCTCAGTCCACGAGGAGATGCCGATCAGGACCGTGCCACGCTTATTCGAGGGCATGCGGAACTAGATCCAGCCGGCGGCGTTGATGATCTCGGAGTGCCGCAGCTTGCGCAGGGCCTCTCGCTCGATCAGGCGGACCCGCTCGCCGGACAGGCCCATGACCTTGCCGACGTCGCGCAGGCTCATGGCGTGCCCGTTGCCGAGCCCGTACCGCAGGCCGATCACCCGGCGCTCCCGGGGCTCGAGCACGTTCAGGACGGCCTGCCCGATCTCGTGGCGGAGCATGGCGTCCTCCACGGCGTCGAGCGGACTCTGCTCCTCGGCCGCCTCCAGGAGGTCGCCCAGCTCCGTGTCCTCCCCGACCGGCGCCTGGAGCGAGACCGGCTCCCGCCGCTCGGCCTCCAGGAGCCGCTCGATCTCCTCTTCGGGGAGCTGGAGCGCCTTGGCCAGCTCCTGCGGCGTGGGGTCGCGGCCGTGCTTCTGGCTGTGCTGGACGAAGGTCCGGCGGAGCTTGCGGATCTGGTCGTGGACGTGGACGGGCAGGCGGATCTGCCGGCCCCGGTCCGCGATGGCCCTGGTGATGGCCTGCCGGATCCACCACGTGGCGTAGGTGGAGAACTTGAAGCCCCGTCGCCAGTCGAACAGCTCGACCGCCCGCATCAGGCCGATGTTGCCTTCCTGGACCAGGTCCAGGAAGGGGAGCCCCTGCCCCTGGTACTTCCGGGCGATGCTCACGACCAGCCGCAGGTTGGCCCGGATGAACCGCTGACGGGCCTCCCGGCCCTTCCGGACGGCCTCCTTGGCCTTGCGGATGCTGGTCTCCGCCCGTAGGCGGCCCCCGGCCAGCTTGGCCTCGGCCTCCTCGCCATGCTCGATGGCCATGGCGAGCTCGACCTCCTCCTCCTTGGTGAGGAGGGGCTCACGGGCGGCCGCCTCCAGATAGAGGCGGCCGTCGTCCGCTTCGCCGAGCGCCCGCGTGGGCTCGGACTTGCGTGTGGGCTTGGGTTGGGGATCCGCCATCGCCATCTACAAGCGTAGCCTTTCCATCTGCAAAAACTGAAAACGTGACAGCTAACCAGTCGGAGAAAACGTCTGGCGAGGCTCATTCGTTCCCGAAATCCTCCATTCGACGCCTCGCAACCAGGTAATGGGGCCAGAACCGGGCTCTGGCCGGGAGGGCCCTGAGCGAGGCCCGCAGCCCGCCCGTCAGCAAGGCAAGCACGAGGCGGTCCCGAGTTGCCGGTTCCAGGCCGAACTGGCCTCTCAGGCGTTCGGGGAGCAGCCAGGCCGTGACCGCCCGCATGAATGGGCCAGCGGCCCGGGCGGGGCGGGGAAGGGGTGGCCGGAGGATCTGGGCGGCCAGGGCCTTTGCCTCCTTCCCCACCGCCAGGGCCGGCCCCTGGACCATCCCCTCCAGATAGGCCTGGAACGCCCGGTAATCGGGCGGGAGCACATCGGCGGTCACGCCGAACAGGGCCGCGAAGGGCCTGGCCTCCTGGTAGTACCGCTCGCGCTGGGAGGGTGTCAGACCGCCCACGAAGCGCTCGTAGACGGCCAGCGAGGACCGCATGAGCGTGGCGTGCACCCACAGGGCCAGCTGGGGATCCGCCGCGTCGTAGGGCGTCCCGGGCCCGAACGGACCGGCGGGCTCTGACAGGCGACCCCTGACCCCGGCGTGCACGGCGCCGACCCCCGAGGCCGCCCGCCGGGCCTGCTCCCGGTCTCCGAACGTGATCCGGAGGGTCGCGTCGAGGGTCGCCCGCAGCCGAAGGAAGGGGTCCTCGCTGAAGCCGCTGTGGTTCGTCACCCCGGCCGCGACGAGCGGGTGGGCGATCTGGAGGAGCAGGGCGGCCGGCCCTCCGGCCAGCAGGATCCGCTCCCTCCCGATCCGCCACACCGTCGAGTCGGGCCCGAACAGCCCCGGATCCCACCGCTCCCCCGGTTCGAGCGGCGGCAGGTCAAGCCCCAGGGAAGCGAGCAGTCCTCCGCCTGCCATCACGGGAGTGGGCGTCTCAAGCTTCCGGCGCCACCAGGACCTTGATCCCTCCGTCGCCGGCCACCAACCTGGCGAAGGCATCATCGGCCAGGTCGAGGGGAACGGTCCCGGTGACGACCTTCGCGATCTGGGGCCGCTCCCGGATCAGGTCCAGGGCTCGCTCCATCGATTCGAACGAGGGTCCCTGGATCGAGAAGGCGCGTTGCTCCTTCAGCGTCATCCGCAGGAGGAACACCGGAGCCACGGGGATGCCGAGGATGCCCACGGTGCCCCCGTGGCCGCACGAGTCGAACACCTGCTGCAGGGACTCGGGGACCCCGGCGCATTCGAAGGCGACCCGGGGGCCGTGCGCATCGATCGCCATGGTCGCCCGGACGGGGTCCTCGCGGGTGGGATCGAGGACCGCGTCGCACCCCAGCTCGAGCCCCAACCCGCGCCGGTCCTCGCGCGGATCGGCCCCGATCACGCGGCAGCCCGCCGCGGCCAGGCCGGACACCGCGAGGAGACCGATCGAACCCAACCCACTCACATAGGCGAGGTCTCCTTCCTTCGGGCCGGCCATGGCCACCCCGCGCAGGGCCACGCCGAGGGGCTCGGCCAGCGCGGCGGCCCGATCGTCGACGTCCTCGGCAAGCGCGATCAGGTTCTCCGCTGGAACGGTCAGGTATTCGGCGAAGCCGCCGCCGTGCGGGCGATCCGGGGGATTCAGGCAGTACCGGAACTTCCGCTCGAGGCACCACACGCACTCGCCGCAGCCGGTGCCGCTGGGGAAGACCGTCACCCGAGCCCCCGTCGCCCATCGGCCGGCCGGATCGACATCGACGACGGCCGAGAGCTCGTGTCCGAGGACGACGTCGGGGCCGGCGAGCACGCCGGTCTTGTAGCAGGTCAGGTCCGATCCGCAGATGCCGCAATAGCGAACCTTCAGCCGGACCTCGCCCGACCGCGGCTCGGGAACCGGCGTGTCCCGGACAGTGATCTGGCGGTACGCCTCGAAGAACGCGGCCCGCATGAGCGCACTATACGAGGGTCCTCTCCGCGGGGTTGGCCTAACGATCTGAGCCATGAATCCGGACACCTGCAACACCGCACCCCTTGCGTCCGTTTCGTCTCGCGAGTACAGAATGTCATTCGCTTGGGTTCCGCCGAGCAGGGAGGTCGAGATGGGGGGTGGGCCGAGAGTCCGACGTTCGTACTGGTTCACCGGCGCCTTTGCTGTTCTCTTGACGGCGCTTGCAGGCAGTCCCGGATTGGCGCTGCCTCGACCGGGTGATGCCCCGCGGTCCGCCAATTACTCGGAGGTCGTCCTAGCCGATCAGCCAATAATGTACTGGCGCCTCGGAGAGTTGAAGGGAAGAACCGCATTCGACTCCTCCGGACACCTACGGAATGCAACGTACCTGCATCACCCGCGCAAAGGGAAGCCAGGGGCGATCGTCAATGATCCCGACACATCGGTTCGCTTCGACGGAGTTGATGACTTCGCTAGGTGGAAGCCAGATACCTCCTACTCGGGTTCTTTCAGTGCGGAGGCTTGGGTACGGTCCACAGTCCGTGGCGTTCAGGACCAAGCCTTCCTGAGCACGAGAGGGAGGCACGTCGACTACAGCTTCGACATCAAGCTCGAACGCTCGAACGTCTACGGATACGGCGTGCGGGTTGATGTGGGGAACGGGAGCACCTGGTTCGTCACCGAAACGATCGACTTCGCGTGGAAGAGGTACCGCTGGTATCACATCGTGGGCGTGGCCACGCTCGCTGACGTGACCATCTACGTGAACGGCTCTTCGATCGGTACCCTGTCGTATGGGACCGGCGGAACGCCACTCCTGTTCGATGTGAATCATCCGGTCCAGATGGGAAGGGCCAGCCCCTTCGCGAGCTGGTTCACCGGGAAGATCGACGAGGTGGCCTTCTATGACTACGCATTGACCTCCGATCAAGTCTCTGCGCACTACGCGGCTGGCATAGGACCGTAATGTAGCGACCAACCGAGGACTAAGGGGGAGCCAGCCCGGCGCATATACTCCGCCGCATGGCGGACCCGGAGTTCGGCGGCACCCTCGCCGCCCGGGCGCTCAAGGCGGCCGGGATCGACGCTCTCTTCGCACTCCCCGGAGGCCACGTCCTCCCACTCTTCGAGGGTGCCCGGGTCGAGGGGCTCAGGTTGATCGACACACGGCACGAGGAGAACGCCGTGTTCATGGCGGAGGGGTGGGCCCTGGCCACCGGACGCCCCGCCGCCGCCGCTGTGACCGCCGGGCCCGGCATCGCCAACGCCTTCGCTGGCATGGCCGAGGCGAATGCGGCCGGCGTCCCGCTGGTGGTGATCAGCGGGCGGACGGGGATCGGCCAGCGACATCGGGGGGCGGTGCAGGATCTCGACCACCTGTCCGCGGTGGCGCCTGTGACGAAGTGGCGGGCCGAGTGCCTGGCTACCGAACGGATCCCCGAGTACGTGACGCAGGCGGTCCATCAGGCCCGGTCAGGCGCGCCGGGCGTCGCCTACCTGGAGATCCCTCAGGACGTCTTCGGCGCGTCGGCGACGGCGCAGGAACGACCGTGGCCGACGGGATACCCCGAAGACCTTCGGGCCCGCCCGGTCCGGGGCGACCTCGATCGCGCCGTGGACCTCCTCCAGGGGGCAGAGCGCCCCGTTGCCCTGGCCGGATCCGGCTCGTTTTTCTCCGGCGCGGCGGACGCGTTGCGCGGCTTCGCCGAGCGGACCGGGATCCCAGTCACCACGACCAGCGCGGCGCGGGGGCTCATCGACGACGACCACCTCCGGTGCCTGGGTGGCCTGGTCCACGGCGGCATCGCCCTCGCCTCCGCTGACGTGGCGCTGGTCCTGGGCTCGAGGTTCAACGCGAACGTGGTCTACGGCGGGCCGCCTCTCTTCCCGCCCGGGCAGCAGGTCATTCAGGTGGACATCCGGCCCGAGCACATCGGAGGACTGCGCCGCCCGGAGGTGGGCCTGGTGGGCGACGTTCGATCGACGCTGGAGGCGCTGACCGAGGCGTGGACCGCACCGGCCACGTCGTTCGACGGGTGGGCGGAGCAGGCCCGGCGGGGAGCCGAGATCAGCTGGGAGAGCTGGGAGGAGCAGTGCGACCGCCCTTCGAACGGCCTGCACCCGGGCTGGCTCGCTCGCGAGGTGGCCCGGTTCGCCGACGAGCAGGGCGCGGGCACGTTCGTCTCCGACGGGGGCGACAGCGTGGTGTGGGGAATCGCCTTCTCATCGGCCCACCGCCCGGGGACGAACCTGTTCATCGGGTCGGCCATGGGGACGCTGGGGATCGGCCTGCCCTTCGCGCTGGCGGCGCGAACCGCCCGGCCCGGCGAGCCGGTCTTCCTGTTCACCGGCGATGGCGCCTTCGGGCTGTCCGCCATCGAGCTGGACACCGCGGCCCGCCACCACCTCCCCGTCGTCGTGGTGGTTGTCAACAACGGAGGATGGGGGGACGTCCGGCACGAGCAACGGATGTGGTACGGCGAGGACGCCGATCAGGGCGCGGTGCTGTCCTCGATGCGCTACGACCTGCTGGCCGAAGCGGTGGGCGGCCACGGCGAGCGCGTCGCTGAGCGGGACGAGCTGCGTCCGGCCCTGGAGCGGGCGTTGAAGGCGACCGAACAGGGAGCCCCGGCCGTGGTCGATTGCGTCACCGACCCCGAGGTGATGAGCGACCTGATGAAGAACCTCGGCGGCCTGAACGTGATGTGACGCTGGGCGGCTAGGGCTGGCCGGATCCTTGGTCTCCTGGACGAGGCTTCCGCTCCGCGATGCGCCCTCGGGCTTCGTCCAGCTCGGCCTCCAGGCCTCGCAACACCGAGCGGATCTCCTCGATATGCAACCGGAGGGTTCCCAGCCACTTGTGCTCGGGCTCGACCGTCTCCGATCCCAGGGCCTTGGCCTCCTCCTCTGCCAGCGCGTCCACTTCGGCGAGCTGCTCCTGTTTCGAGACGACCGCTTCCACCGCCTCCGCCTTGCTTCGGTACCCCCCGTGTCGACCGCCGACGGGAGTGCCCGATACCCCCAGTAGCCGCATGACGGCGCGGCGGACGCGAGTGAGATCGGCCCCCATCTTCACCAGCACCTGGGCCGCGACGCCCTCGCCCTCCCGGACCAGCCCGAGCAGGACGTGCTCGGTGCCGATGTAGTCGTGCCCGAGCTGGAGCGCCTCGCGCAGTGACAGCTCCAGGACCTTCTTGGCACGGGGGGTGAACGGGATGTGGCCGGCCGGCGCGGACTGGCCACGGCCGATGATCCCTTCGACCTGGGCCCGGACGCCGTCGAGGGGGATCCCCATCGAGTCGAGTGCCTTGAACCCCACGCCCTCGCCCTCGTGGAGGAGGCCGAGCAGGATGTGCTCCGTGCCGATGTAGTTGTGGTCGAGCATCCTGGCCTCTTCCTGGGCCAGGACGACGACCCGGCGAGCCCGGTCGGTGAACCGTTCGAACAATCCAGCCTCCCGCGGCGATCAGGCAGTAGCCTATCCCGCCGATGGACGCGATCGAGGCCCTAGACCTGCCGGGGAGCCGGTGGGTCGACGTCGAGGGGCCCGTGCACTACCGCCGGTGGGACGGCCCGGCGGACGGACCAACCTTCGTCTGCGTGCACGGGCTGGGCGGATCGCACCTGAACTGGGCCGCCGTCGCGCCGGGGCTGTCTCGTCGCGGGACCGTGCTCGCCCTGGACCTGGCGGGCTTCGGCCTGACCCCTCCGGAGGGCCGCTCCACCAGCGTCGGGGCCAACTGGCGGGTGCTCCATGGATTCCTCGAAGCGCTCGACCTTCCGCCGGTCGTGTTGGTGGGGAACTCGATGGGCGGGATGCTCTCCCTGATCCAGGCGGCCCACGCCCCGGAGAGCGTGGAGGCACTGATCCTGGTCGACGCGGCGTTCCCAAGGGTCCGGAACTTCCGCGGACAGCCCGGTGCCCGCGTGGCCGCGGCGTTCGCCCTCTACAGCAGCCGGCGCGTCGGGGAATGGCTCGTGTCCGAGCGTGCTCGGCGGCTGGGACCCGAGGGGCTGGTGCGGGAGACGTTCCGGCTGTGCGCGGCCGATCCGACCGCCATCGACCCGGTGCTGACCGCCGCCCACATCGAGATGACCCGGCAACGGATGGACTTCGACTATGCGTGGCAGGCCTTCCTCTCGGCGGCCCGGTCGATCTTCCGGTCCCAGGTCTATCCCTCCAAGTACCGCGCCCTGGTCCGGGCCGTCCGGACGCCGGCTCTGGTGATGCACGGGGCCAGGGACCAGCTGGTGCCGGTGGCCAGCGCCGTTGAGGCGGCGGCCGACCACCCCAACTGGAAGCTGCTGGTGTTCGAGAACCTGGGCCACATCCCGCAGATGGAGGACCCGGCCCGGTGGCTCTCGGCAGTCGGCGGATGGCTGGACGAGCGGCAGATCGGGGGTCGGCGGGAGCGAGCGGAGGAAACCGGCTAGGGACTTACTTGCCGGCGGCCTTGCGCAGCTCGGCCAGCGAATCCTCGAGCGCCTGGGCCAGCACGTCGATATCGGGCAACGTGTCCCAATCGGCGGTGATGCCGAAGGCCATGGTCCCGGCGAGGCTGGTCACCGCGATGGACAGGCCCATGGCCTCGGCGATCGGCATGACCGGGTACTGAGCCAGGAGCCTCGCGCCGGCGATGTACATGGGGACCTGCGGCCCCGGCACGTTCGACACCACCAGGTTCATCACCCGGGTCCGGGCGGCCAGGCGCGCCGCCATGGCGTGGATCGTCGGCGGGGCCCAGCTCCCGATGTTCATCAGGAACTCCGCCCCCACCGCGTAGCCGGACTCCTTCAGGTGTTTGGTGGTCTCCCGGATCATGGCCAGCCGCCTCTTCGCCCCCATCGGCCCGACCGGGAGGTCGACGAAGATCGAAGAGACCCGATTGCCGAGCGTCGACTTCTGGTCGTCGGCCCGGACCGACACCGGGACCATGGCCCGGAGCACGCGCCCGCGGGTGGGCTCCTTCCGGTGCCGGAGCAGGCGGTACAGCGCCCCGGCCACGGTGGCGAGGACGACGTCGTTGACGGTTCCCCCCAGCGCGTTCTTCACGTCCTTGAACGTCTGGACCGGCGCGTCCGCCATAGCGAACCGGCGATTCGGGCCGACCATGCGGTTGAACGGGCTGGAAGGAGCGATCATCCCTCCACCCAGGATCTGGAGCAGCCCGCCCACCAGCTCGCCGGCCTGGCGGGCAACGCGGCTCGGCGTGGCCAGCGTCCGCTGGGCCAGCTCGGCCAATCCCTGGATGGGGTGGGCGATCTCGTCGAACAGCGCGTCCGCCAGGAGCTCCAGGCTGTCGGGCGTCCGCTCCGGTTTCCACC
>VAYG01000010.1:0-403 GCA_005885015.1 Actinomycetota bacterium
TCGATCGACCCGCGGTCTCGATCTCGCCGCTGGCGCGCAGGATGAGCGGAAGCGGATGTCCTCCCGAGCACATGGTGAGCCTGGCCGAGCCCGACCCGGCCCGCATCCGGACGCAGCACACGGTGCAAAAGCGATCGTCCGATAGCACCTGGAGGATCGACTCGTTGAGCATCGCCAGCATGGTGCTCGGCCGAACGTCGTGCAGCGAGACGGCGCGCAGGGTGTGCCGGGCCAGCCCGGTCACCGCCGCGGCTTCCGGCCCCTTCCCGCACACGTCGCCGATGGTGAAGAGCCAGCCGCCTTCGGCCGTCTCGAAGATGTCGTAGAAGTCTCCGCCGACCTCGATCCCCTCACCGGCTGCGCGGTACCGGGTGGCCACGTCGATCCCTGGGATCTGGGGAAG
>VAYG01000010.1:431-13005 GCA_005885015.1 Actinomycetota bacterium
ACGACCAGCGCGGCGCGGCGGGCCAGCTCTTCCGCCAATGCCCGGTCCTCGTCGCCATACGTCCGGCCGGAGGAGGTGGTGACGAAGGTGATCGTTCCGAGGGCACGAAGCCGCGCCGTCAGGGGGAGGATCATGAGGGAGGATGCCCCCATGGAGCGCAGCAGGGCCAGGTGTTCCTGGTGCTGGGCGATCCCGGTCATGGACCGCGGCACCTCGGGCACGATGAAAGGCCGACCGCTCTGAAGGACCGCCAGGGCCGGATCGGGTCTGGTTGGATCGAGAGGGAACCGCCCCAGCGACTGGGCCCCTGCGGACTGAATCGGATCGGCATGCCGGGTGGTCACGCGTCGGAGGGTCCCATCATCCTCCACAACGTCGATCAGGCAGACGTCCGCCAGGGCCGGCACGGCCAGCCGCGCCACGCGCTCCAGGGTCGCCTCGTAATCGGGCACCGCAGCCGAGAGGCTGGCCGTGGCCTCCGAGAGGAACTCCATGCGCCTTTGCGCGCGCTCCGATTGGACGCGAGCGTCCTGTTCGGCGCGGTAGAGCTGCGCGTTGTCCACGGCCACCGCGGCCCTGCGCCCGAGGTCTTGTGCCAGCACGAGGTCGTCCCGGCCGAAGCGCCGGCCCGACTCCCCGGTGACCAGCGAGATCGCTCCCAGGACCCGGCCCCTGGCCGCCATCGGCACCACGATGTGCGAGCGGATCCCCAGCTCGCGCAACATCTCCAGGTGGCGCGCATCCCGGGCCCGCCCCGCGAGTTCCTCTTCGGTGACCTCCTCGGCCAGCAACGGTCTGCCCGAGCGGAGGACCTTCCACACGGGGTGTTCGGTCTCGGGGTCAGGGGGATACCGATCCCGGAGCTCCCGGGCCAGCCGCTCCTTGGCCTGATCGCGATGGGCCACGGCCATCTGCCGGATGGAGCCGTCGTCGGCGAGCAGATCGACCAGGCACCAATCCGCCAGCCGGGGTACGGCGAGCCGTGCTCAAGGGACGACGTGAGCACTTCGCTGGCCTCTGCCAGGAACGCCACGCGGAACCGGGCGACCTCGGAGGCGGACCTGGCTCGCCGTTCCGCCTCGTACAGTCGGGCCCGTTCGAGGGCAAGGGCAGACTGCCGAGCCATGGAAAGCATGAACTGAATCTCCGCTTCGTCGAACTTCCTGGGCCCGGCGAAGCGGAACACCATCCCTCCGAGGGCGTGCCCCTCGATCAGCATGGGGACGGCGGCCAGCCCATGGTCGGGCAGATCCAGCGTCGCCACGAGGTCCGGATAGCGTCGTTCCCGGTCCGCCATCGACTCGATGATGACCGGCCTTCCCATTCGGACCGCGTCGGAGAGCGGGAGCCGCGAGGCGATCGGGAACCGGGCCCATCTCGCCAGCATGTCCTGCGGATAGTTGATCGCCCGGGCAATCTCCAGCATCTCCCCGTCGTCGGACACGAGGGCGATCATGCCGGCCGCCGCCCCGGCGGCCGAGGTCGCCCCCTCCACCACGACCTGGGCCACCTCATCGGTGGTGACGGCCTCGGACAGGGCGGCGGTGACGGATTGGAGGGCCGCGAGGCGGCGAACCGTTTCCTCGGCTGCTTGCCGCGCAGAACGCTGGGCCTCGTAGAGCCTGGCGTTTTCGATCACCACCGCGGCTCGCTCGGCCACGAGTTCGAGGAGGTGCACGTCCTCCTCCGTGAACTCACGGGATTGAAATGTCCCGGAGTGAACCACGCCGAGGACCTCGTCGCCGGCGACGAGGGGCACTCCAACCAGGGAGCGGATCTTCTTGCGAAGGAATTCGCTGTAGGGCTTCGCCTTCGGCACGTCCGGCACGATCCTGGCGCGCCGCTCTGCCGCGATACGCCCCGCGACGCCCTGGCCCCAGGGAACCCGGATCTGCCCCTCGCTGGCTTCTTCGCCGATCTCCGAACGGACCGCGAGGTTCTTCCCGTCGGGAGTGAGCAGGAGGATGGTGGCCGTGTCCGATCCAAGGGCGTCCCGGACGCCTTGCAAGAGTTCCCTCAATAGGTCGTCCAGCCCGACGTGTGCGAGCAGCGCGTCCGTGATCGTCTGGAGCTTCCGAAGCCGCCGGGCCACCGCCTGCGTCTCGCTCTTCGGGTCCACCTCCAGAAGCAGCCACCGCAGTTCCGCTCGCTTCCCGTCGGGATCCCGAAAGACGCCCACCGAGGCGGAGACGTCGACGGCATCGCCGGACCGTGGCTGGATCCGTGTCGTGAAGTGCCTCACCGTCGACTCGGACACGACCTCCTCGATCTTGGTTCGGAGATCTCGCCGCAGGGGCGTCGGGACGAATCTCGGTAGCGGCTTGCCGAAGAGCGATGTCTGGGGAAGGCCGAGCAAGGTTGCCGCCGCCAAGTTGGCTTCCAGGATGCTGCCGGAGAGGTCGGTAACCACTTGGGCAGCCGGCGCGAAGTCGAACAGCTCCTGATATCGCTGGCGCGCAACATCCGCTTCGAGCTTGGCCGCACCGAGCTCGTCGTTCTGGGCCTGCAGCGCTTCCTCTGCGGCCTGTACCTGCTCCAGTGCCTCCCGAAGCCTATCGGCCGCTTCCTCGAAGGCCCTGCGTTGCGTGGAAGGCCACGTCCTCGCTTGTCTCCGGAGTCCCTCGACGGCTCCGGCTGCTCCACCTTGCGGGGGATCGGCTTCGGGGGGCGGCCCGCCTTTGGATGGCCTCCCGCTCACGGGCTGCCCCTCGGGATGAGCCTGGTCAAGCGGGGCCGGCTTCCGTACGGGCGAACTCGAGTCGCCAGGTTTCCTGGAACGAGCGGGCCCCGCGGCCGGTGCAGATGCCTCGTCGGGGCTGGTCGAGTATGGAGACGACCTTCGGTGAGTCCCGACGAGGGCATCGGATCAGGATGGCGCTCCTTCTGGTCCATCGTGCCTGCATCCGGCCGCGATGGCAGGTCGCCGCCGCGAGGAATCTCGCCGCTCAACGGTAGGCCTGCCCGCCACGAGCGTCAATGGGCCCGTGGTCCCGCTCGGTGACGTCCCGTCCCCGACAGGCATGCGAGCCTCCGCGAGGTCCCGTTTGCAGCCGGCCGCAAGGGCAGCCGGGCCACCGCGCGCAGAATTCGTGGCCTCTCGGGGGGCTACAGGGTGGGCCGGGCCGGGTCGATTCTCAAGAACGGGACCTAGCTCGTCCCACCCAGCGAGCGCCATGGCGAGCGAACAAGACCTCCAGTACGTCGGGCCGGACCTCGGCGGGCATGCGTCCGCCCCTGAGCTCTCCCGGGCTCAGGCGATCGAGCGCGACCGGGCGGTGCTGGGGCTGCTCCGGCAGCTTGCCGGCGGGCTGTCGTCCTACCGGCTGTTCCCAGGTGACCTGAAGCAACCGACGTTCGTCCAGGCCGTCCAGCGGATCCGCCACGCGGCAGAGGCCGCCCTGGCCTGGGGGCCGTTCGAGGCCGAGATCAACGGCAAGCGATTCATCACCCCGACGGGTCCGGCCCCGTCCGACGAACAGACCGAACGCTTCGCGCTGGTCTTCTACGAGCACGGGGCGGAACGGCTCTCCCTGCGGCTGGGGGTTCTGTACGAGGCCTTGTCGCTGCCGGTGGGAACCGGAACGGAGCCGGGAGCGGTGGGCTCGGCCCTGCGGGTGGCAGGGGTGAAGACGATCGCCGTTCGCGAAGTGGCTCCCCAGGGAACGGAGCGTGGCGAGCTTCGAGGCGGCCCCACTCAAGAGCAGCGGGCGCTCTGGGAGCATCTGCGGGACCCGCAGAAGCTGGCCGCGGACATGGCGGCCGGCCCCGTGGGCGGTGATCCGGCTCAGACGGCCATCGCGGCCTTCGGCCGGTTCCAGCAGGTGGTGGCGACCCTCCCGCCGCGCCTGGTCAGGGGATTCCAGCTCTACTCCCGCCTCCACGAGGTGATGGCCAACCTGCCGCCGGCCGTCCGCCGCGGGCTCATGAGGCTCTTCCTCGAGCGGGTCCGGGAGGACGAGCTGTCCGAGCGCATGGTGGGGACCATGACCGACGCCGAGCTGGCCCGGGTGCTGGTGGACCAGGGTCTGGACGGGACAACCGACCCGGTGGAGTGGGCTCGTCGGCTCGTGGGGCAGGGGGTTCGCCAGGACGACCTGATCGACCTCACCGCCGCTCTCCAGGAGGGACAGGTCGAGGGGGGCACGATCATCGCCGGCCTGGACCGGATCGGGAGCGAATCGGCCGGGCTGGACGACGCATCTCCCGTGGCCAGGACCGTGTCGAACCTCCTGGTTCGGAGCCTTGTCAGCGCGGGCCAGGAAGACGTGCGGTCCATCCGGGACGACTTCCCCGGCACGGAGGAGGAGGAACGGAACATCGCCTACCTGGCGCTGTACGACTACTTGCGGACGGAGACCGACCAGGACCGCCTGGGCGAGGTCCTGGGCGGGTGGGCGGAGCAGGCCACCGAGGCCGTGAAGCGGAGGGACCTGGAGTCCGTCCGGCGGCTCCTGGACGTGATCGGAGGAGCCGAGGAGGGCGGCGCGGCCGACAAGCACAAGGTCGCGGAGACGTCGATCAAGCGGGTGCTCTCACCCGACGTGCTGCGCGAGCTGGTGTCGGTGACCGACGGACAGGCCGATGGCCAGTCCGACCCGGCGGGGACCGTGGAGCTGCTCGCCGCCTTTCGCGACGTCGCCGTGGACTGCCTCATGGAGGACCTGGCCCAGGAGCAGGACCGCGGGAGGAGGGGATTGCTGCTCTCGGTGCTCGCCCAAGTCGCCAGGGGCAGGCACGAGACCATGGCGAAATGGCTGGACGACCCGAGGTGGTTCGTCGCCCGCAACGCGGTCACCGTGCTGAACCGGTCCGGGGACAGATCCGTGGTTCCTCTGCTGGCCAAGGCGGCGCGCCATCACGAGCCGGCGGTCAGGAAAGAGGCCGCCCGGGCCCTGGTGGAGGTCGCCGGGCTCGACGCCATGCCCCAGCTCCTGGAGTTGGCGGGGGACAGCGAGGAGCCCGTGCGGACCTCGGTGATCAGCGCGCTGGGGGCCGTGGCCAGCCCGGAGGCATGCGAGGGACTGGTCCGGATGGTGCGCCTGCTGAGGGACACGGCGGGCCAGCGGCGGGCCCTGGAGGCGCTGGCTCGTCACCCCGCGCCAGGGGCCGCTGCCGCCCTCGACGAGCTGGCCGCCTACCGCACCCGCCCCCGATTGCCCGGGAGGATCCGGCGCTACGCAAAGACGCTGGCCAAGAACCGCCGGACGGGGGCGGCATGAGCGCGAAGGTGATCGATCGCGGGGCCGTCGACCAGGCCAGCCAGTTCCTCCGGCACCTTTCCTCGGCCCGCCAGGTGTACGCGCTGTATCCGGCTGGCCATCCGAAGCGGGTCGAAGAGATCCAGCAGGCCCTGGAGTCCCTGCGGAAGCTCCGGGCGCTGCTCAGGGGCGAGCCCGTGCTGTTCGTGACCCGCCACGCCATCTACCTCGGACCCGTCCTTCTGGCCCGGGACTCGCTCTCCCGGTACGGCCTGGTGGACGCCTTCGAGAAGGCCGGCATCGAGGCCATCGAGCCGCTCGTCTACGTCACCGCCGAGGACGTCGACAAGCTGGTCCAGATCGTGCTGGGCGAACTGGAGCTGACCGCGGAGTTCGACGGGCTCACCCTGAACCGGGTGAAGCCCGACTTCGATCCGGACGAGGACGACTCCGGCCGTTCGGTCCTCAGGCGGAGCTACGCCCTCGGGCTGGAGATCCTCCGGCACACGGCCGCCAGCGTGGTGTCGGGGCAACCCGTGGACCTGCGCGCCCCGGGCCAGCTCGTGAGCCAGCTCTCCGAGCAGGTCATGCAGGATCCAACCCAGGCCCTGATGCTCGCCACGATCCGGTCACACGACGAGTACACGTACTACCACATGCTGAATGTATGTCTGCTCTCTCTGGCCATGGGATACGCGGTGGGGCTCGGTCCCGATCAGATCGTGGCCCTCGGATTGGGCGCGCTCCTGCACGACGTCGGGAAGGTCAACGTGCCGGTCGACGTGCTCCAGCACGTCGGCGCCCTCACCCCGGAGCAATGGCGGATGATCCAGCGCCATCCGGTCGAGGGGGCCGGGATCATCTTCGCCACGGGGGAGAACCTCGAGCAGCTCACGGCGGCGATCGTGCTGGAGCATCATGCGGGCTACGACCTGTCCGGCTACCCGAAGCTGTCCAATCGAGCCCATCCCTCGCTTCCCGCCAGGATGGTGGCGGTGGCAGATTGCTTCGACGCGGTCACCACCACCCGGCCCTACCGTCGAGCGGAGGAGCGCCGCCAGGCCCTGAACATCCTCCTGGCCGGGGCCGGCAGGGGATACGACCCCCGGATCGTCCGGACCTTCGTCCGGCTGCAGGGACTGTTCCCGGTGGGCTCGCTGATCCGGCTGACCACGGGAGCGATCGGTGTGGTCGTTCGAAACCACGAGAGCCTTCTGGCCCGGCCGCGAGTCCGGATCGTCCTGGACCCCAAGGGCGACCCGTGCGATCCCTTCGAGCTGGACCTGGCCGAGACCAGGGACGACGGCTCCTATCGGTGGGACGTCGAACGAAGCATGGATCCGGCCGAGGTCGGCGTGGACATGATGGCGCTCGTTCTCTCCGGAGATCTCGAGTCCCCCCCCCGAGAACGCGAGCCCGGTCCGGGCCTCGTCCACGAGCCGGCGCACGGCGAAACCCCACCGCCCGGCTACGTGGACACCTACGCGGCCCAGCCGGGCCTGGGGATGGCCACCCGTCCGGAGTGAGCCAGCAGGGCGCTGCGACCTTCGGCGTAGAGGAGAAATGGCCGAACGGCAGTAGTGGCATTGCCGTGCTGCTTCGACAATCGCCCCAGTGGACATCGTCCGGGTGGATCCGTCTGGGGAGCAGGCAAAGGGCCGGAACCTGGTCGACGAGGCCGTGGAGCGGGCCCACGACTGGGGGCAGGAGCTCGGCCCCTTCTGGATCGCGGTGTTCGATCAGTTCCACGGAGACATCCGCCGCTGGGCGGAAGAAGTCGGCGTGGATCCCCTCTCCGACGAGTTCACGGCAGCCTGGTACGTGGCCTGCCGGGCCCTCAAGCAGGTCGTGGAGGTCATGCCGGCCCACCCGTCGCTCGTTCCCAGGCTGAACCGGATGGCGGACATCGTCGCCGCGGCCGGGATGTGGGGCGCCACCGTGGATCGGGCGGGCGATCACTCCTCGGCCAGCTAGCTTTCGCCAGGTTCGCGACCTTTCGACACAATCGCCACCTTGCTTTCGTTTGCCCGTCGACGCCTCGGGTATCCCGCTCCCGATGGACATCGAACGAGACCACGAGTGGGACCTCCTGGAGCAGGCGAACCCGCCGAACAGCAAACCGTTCGGGTTCGTATGCGGATGCGGGACGGTCGAGGCAGGCAGTTACCCCACGATGCGGGAGGCATTGCGAGCCGCGCAAACGCACGGGGTCCGGGCCGGCACGTCGAAGGCCGCCTGACAGCGGAGCCCCAGCGACCCAGCTTGCCGTTCAGGAGGACCTCTTGTGTCGCCCTAAGATGCCTGCATGGAGAAGAGGATCCTCAAGCCTCCCGAGGGGTGGAGGTCTCAGGTCATCGAGGTCATTCCAGGGCTGCTCCTGTCCAACATGCTCGTAGAGCCGGATGGTTTTGGTTCGCTAGGAGTGGACGCGATCGTGGCGTTGGACGACTGGGAGTACATATGGTCACCACCGGTGCCAGACAACCATCTCTACGTTCACTTCCCCATCGAGGACGCGGATGCAGTCGACCCCAAGACCCGCGAGGTTGCACGGCTGGTGGCCGTGTTGGTCGCCGGAGGGCACCGCGTACTTGTGCACTGCTTGCAGGGCCTGAACCGCTCCGGCTTGGTGGTCGCTCGGGCTCTGATGTTCCTGGGCCATGAGGCGGAGGAGGCGATCGATCTCGTCCGCGTGCGGCGAGGCCTTGACGATGGATTCGGCGCACTGGGGAATGAGAGCTTCGTGGAGTGGCTGTTGCTGGAAGAGGCGGCTTCGGAAGGCAAAGCCCGGCTCCGGTAACCGGCCGCACGCTCAGTGGTCAACCCGGTACCGGTACGCGTACAGCGCGAAGTCGTTGGCTGCTTCGGTCTCCTTCCCGGGGTCTTCGAAGTGGCGGTTTCGTTCAGGTGTGGCTTCGAAACCGATGCGCTCGTGCAGGCGTGGATCCGCCCATCGTCGATGGCAGCCAGCACTGTTTTCACCCGCGCCCGACCCTGGAGGTCCGCGACCCTCTCCAGGTATTCCTCCCACTCGGAGTTCTCGGTAGGCGAGTGCTGTGATCCTTCCCGCCTCCTGGTACTTCTCGGGCCGAACCTCGCGAATCTCCACTGCAATCCAGACTAGCTACCCTTCAACTCTGTGCTTCATTTGACGCGTTGATCGGCAGCCACATAACGTCGCCTACCCGGCACGAGGAGGGTGGGATGAAGAGACCCGGGAAGTTGGCTGGTGCGGCAGTTGACGCGCTCATCTTCTTTCTCGTGGGAGGGGTGTACGCGCCAGCCTCTCTGGCCCGTCGGGCCACTCCCTCAGCCGACCTGCAGGTCAACGCGCCGAATCGGGGACCATTCCCCACGAACAAGCAAGCGGAACCGAGCATCGCCCAGAACCCGACGAACCCACTGAACATCATCGTCGGCTCGGGAGATGAGTTCGCGGAGCCCCCGTGCACCGATACATATCCGTCCTCCTGCCCGGTAGTCCCCGGGATCTCGATCTCCGGCTTCTACGCCTCATTCGACGGGGGGAAGACCTTCCCCTGCCAGGGCTTGATCGATCTGTCGGCGTTCGGGAAATGGGCCGAGGCGGACCCATGGGTGACCTTCGACAGCCGGGGCAACGCCTACTATGGCCAGCTGGCCTTCGATACGATCGGCGGACCTCCGGGCAACGTGGCCGACATCTTCGTGGCGAAGTCGACCGACGGTGGCTGCACGTGGAGCTCAGCGGCGAAGGCAAGCGGGTCGTCCCATGCCAAGTACGACGACAAGGACTCGATCGCCGCGGACGCCAACCCGGCGAGCCCGTTCCGGGACAGCCTCTACGCGGCTTGGACGAAGTTCGGAAAGACCTTCTCCAACATCCAGATCGTCTTCAACCGGTCGACCGATGGCGGAGCCACCTGGGGCAAGCCACAGCAGCTCAGCCAGGCGACGTTCTCAGAAGGAGGACGGACCGGGGCGGTGGTCCAGGTCGGGCCGGATGGAACCGTCTACGTGGTGTGGGCGGACGTGGTCAAGCGCGACCCCCAGATCCGTATCGCCATCTCCCACGACGGCGGCAAGACGTTCCCGAACAAGGACGTGAAGGTCGCCTCCCTGGCCACCGACAATCCGTTTGACGATCCGCTCCCCGGAGCCAGTTTCTTCGGGGGTACCGGCCTGCCATCGTTCGCGGTCGGTCCCGACGGCTCCCTGTACGTGTCGTGGGGGCGCCGAACGGGGGAGCACACGGTGGCGATGGTGGTCAAGTCCACGGACAAGGGACTCACCTGGGGGACGCCGGTCGTCGCGGGGGACGTCGTCGGGCGGAGCGAGATCTTTCAGGCGGTGACGGTGGATCGCACCGGGACGGTCCAGCTGATCTTCAATGCGCTGGACGACGTGGCCGTGGGGACCCCACCGGGCGGTGGGGTGGTCTTCTACGATGCGTACTGGACCGAGTCCACGGATGGTGGCGCGACGTGGGGCACGCCACTGAAGATCAGCTCAGAGTCCTCGGACCCGGACGCCTCTGCATTCAATCAGCTCAGGCCGCAGTTCATCGGAGACTACATCTCTGCCGCGGCCGACTCCTCGCACGTCTACGCGGTATGGACCGATGCCCGGAACGGCTCGACCTGCGATGCGATCGACGCGTACGCGTTGGGAGAGGGGCCGAAGCCGAACGTGATCCAGCAATGCCCGGTGACCTTTGGCAACACCGACATCTACCTGGGGAAGATCTCGACGTAGCACCGGCCTCGACGGGGCATCCAACGTCGCCGGCTCGTCCGGTGTCCCTGCCCTGTCGAGCAGGCCGCTTTCTGTAGACGCGGGATCAGAAGCGGTGCGAGAGGGGGGATTTGAACCCCCACGCCCTTTCGGGCACCGGATCCTAAGTCCGGCGCGTCTGCCGGGTTCCGCCACTCTCGCAGGTCATCTACCAGCGCTTTTGCAGTCTACAATCCGCGACATTTCCGCCTCGGCAACTCGAATGCTCCCATTTGCTCACGAGGTTTGCTTTGCCAGGATTCATCTTTGCCGGTAGCGCCAGAGACGGGCAGCCGTGTAAAACTACTTGCCAGGCGAGAGGGCCTCGGGGCAGAGGGGGCCTGTTCCCTGGGTATCTGCCCTCTGGCCCTCTCGTCGCTCGTATCGTCCTGGAATAGGGGACCAAGATGCAAACCTCTGAAAAAGGCTGTCCCGCATCTATTTTCGCGAATCGGGGCTGCTCACAGCGGTTGGGCGGAACTAAGAAACCCTCCCCAGAGCGACAAAGAAACTGGAGGTAGCCCCGGTTCTAGCTTCCCAATATGAGCGACGCGACCTGCTCGGCTGCGGCCGTTTCCATCGCTGGCAGGGTGTGGGAATAGACGCTCAGAGTCAACATGATCGAGGAATGACCTAGGCGCTCCTGAACCACTTTGGGATGCACGCCAGCGGCAAGAGCCAACGACGCCCAGCCGTGCCTCAAAATCGTGAACTCGAGTCCTCGGCAGTCCTGCTCCTGTGGCGAGCTTCAGGAACTTCTTGGAGACGTACTCCGGGTTGAGTGGTTCCCCATTCTCCTGAGGGAACACGAGTCCCTGATCCTTGTAGGCCGGCTCGGCATCCAGTCCCTCGCCATCGACTTCGAGTTCGGGCGGATCCGCCTGCCCTACGGTGACGTCGAGGCCAGGGGACAAAGCCTGATGCTTAAGGCGGAGGCCACCCAGTACCCGCATGGCCGTACGGACGATCTCCTGATGGCTCTGTGGATGCTGAAGTGGAACTACCGGGATCTCTGGCTCCTCAAGCCCCGGGCCCGGCCGAATCCCGGCTGGGGCCCGCTTCCCCCTGAGGTGCGAGGGGAGAGGTAGGCGGCGTGGCGATAGCTGAATCAGAGGGAATCAGAGACCCGAAGGCTCATGCGCTTCTTGAAGAAGTCAATGAGCAGCGGGGACCGGGCTCTTCTTGAGCGAGGCTGAAAATCCCCCAGTCCCTTAAGGCGTGTTCGGACAGTACACGTAGAGGAGGACCGCAACGATGGCCATCCCATCCACCCCGCTGTACATGCGCGAGCCGAACTTCGCCGCGTTCAATGCTCTCGCAGTCGTCTTCCCCAGGGCTTCAAGGTAGGGCGTCGGGTTGAGGGGGTCCCGCGCCAACGAGGCCGCGGTGACGCACGCCCCGACTCCAATGTTCGTTATTGCGGTGTCTGCAACGGTTGTGAACTCTGGGTAGCCCGCTGCTTCGAGTGCAGCCTTGGCGGTCTCAGCCTGAGACAGCGGTCGGGCAGTTGCCGACTGCGACCGCTGGCATGACCCTGGAGGTGGAAGGGCAACCCAGTTACCGCCCGAGCTGACGCAGGCAATGGCAAGCTGATCTGCAGTCGAGCCGCCAAAACACGACTGCGTCTTCTGGGCCCAACTGCCGCCACGCTCGACGCAAGCGACTTCTCGCGGGTCTACCCGGCCGGACTTCAGGATGAGGGTGGTCCCAATGGCAGCAGCGCCGAGTAGGACGGCCGCAAGGATGACGGTCCGCTTAGTCGCCGCCGCCCTTATCCCTGATCGATGAGCGCTGTTGGGTTCCAACTCCACCGGCCCAGATATTACGATTTGTGTCGAAATGCCCTGCCCCTGCTGCCTCGGTCCGCTCACGCGCCCGCCGATTCCCCCGCTCACCCGGGAGACCGCTTCTGCGAGCCGTGCGAGTGGCTGTTCGCGGGCGAGATGCTCCAGGGCGAAGATCCGATGTGGCTGGACGAGACGCTTAGGTGTCCGAAGCACCGTGCCAGGACAACAGACTAGCGAACAGGCCCGGGCCGAACGAGGCCGTCAGGCCTCGTCAGTTACGGGCACTTCTCCCCGTTCCACACGACACTCTTGCCGATGCCTCCTCCATTCAAGTCCCCAGCGATCGAGTCTGCATTCACCGTCATGTGCACCTGCAGAATGGCCCGCTCCCCAGTCGGCTGCCCGTTCGCGTAGAGAGCAAGATCCATAAGGCCTCCTGTCTCTGCTGAGGTTCCCGGCGGAACGAGGCCGTTGGTTGCGGCTGTCAATCGCCCTTTCGCGATCAACCCCAACTCGTCGAAGACCTTGACAGACCCGAGGGCTACACCTGACCCTGCACCCCCGCCGATATAGAGCCGAATTCGCATTGTCGCCCCATCGAAACGGGGATCGTTCGCGGCGATCGGCCCCTCATACAGCTCGTTACTCAGCTCGTTCCAGTGTCCGCCGCTGCACTCCTTGTTGGAGGTCGGGGGGTTGGGATTCCGGAGCGCGATGGAGCCCTGGATGTCCGTCGCTAGTGGGTCAAGCGGCTGCGCCAGTGCTGCCCCGACCACTTCGAGCATTGCCAGGACGACGAGTAGGAAGGCCAGCTTCCGCACCATTTGGTTCCCCCTC
>VAYG01000011.1:0-2105 GCA_005885015.1 Actinomycetota bacterium
CCCCGAAGGAGAGCGCGACCAGCAGCAATGCCGCGACGGCGAGAATCCGCTTTCCCATGGCTGTGCCCCTTTCGCCGGTTCGATCCCCAGTACGTCCTCTCCCACCGATCGGTTCCCTCACCGAGCCGAGGCGGCGATCCGCAACGCCCGGCCCTTCGTGGTGTCGGCCTCGATCCGGAAGGTGACATCCCCGTGTTGCCACAAGAGCACGTTCCCCGCCAGGCGCGTCTGGTCCTGGATTTGATTGCCGTTCCGATCGAGGTACGCGACGACGTGTGGATTGCCCGAGATCCAATAGCCGGGATCGCCGTTCACCTTGACGGTCTCCAGGGAGCTTCCCTCGTAGATCAGCTTCTTCTCGATGAACTGTCTGTCGATGCGTGCCTGGAACTCGGTCAGGAGAAGCCCAGCCCCGGTGAAGTACGCCTTGGGGAGCCCGGGCCGGGCGCGGTACAGCAGGATCACCTGGTCTGCGACGAATCCGGTCCGGACGTACACCTCGTCCGGCGAACCGAGCTCGGCGGGGATGAGGATCCGGAAGGGGACCCGCATCTGGGCCTCGGCCAGGGTGACCCGGTCACCGAGCTGAAGGCCCGTGCCGAGCGTCGGGCTCGCCGTCGGCCTCGGCGCCGGGGTCGGGGTGATCTCGATCTTCACCCCCCGCAACCCCAGCCACCCGGCGACGGCGCGGCGGGCCGAGGGCGAGAGGGCGAGCGTCGCGCTCAAGAGCGCAACGATGACCGCCACCGTCACCGCCGCCTTCGCCCACGCCGGGCGCAGCACCGGCCTGGCCACCGGCCGGAACAAGTCACGGAGGGCAGCCCAGCCACGCCCGGCGGCGCGCGGCACGGCCGCCTCTTCCCGGATCCTCCGGGCCACCAGGCCTGCGAGGTCCGGCATCTCGGGGTAGGCGACCGCCCGGGCCGACTCACCCAGGAGCCGCCCCAGCTCCTCGTCCGAGAGTGCCCGCCAGTCGCTACGCATCGAGCGTCACCTGCTTTCCTTCACCCCAGCCGGCCTGGCCTTCGACCAGGATCCCTCGCAGCTTGCCCAGGGCCCTCGACAGCCGCGACTTCACGGTCCCCCGTGCGCACCCCAGGGCCTGGGCCATCTCCGCCTCCGAGAGCTCGAACCAGTAGCGGTACGCGATGACCAGCCGCTCCTCCGGCCGCAGCCTCCCCATGGCCGCCGCGACCTCCCGTCGCTGCTCCTGCTCGAGGGCCGCTCCTTCCGGCGATGGGACCGCATCTCCGGGGAGGCGGCCCTCGGCAGCCCGAAGGGCCAGGTTGACCTGCCGGTGGGCCGAGCGCCGCCGGCTGATGGCCTCGTTGGCCACGATGCGCAGCAGCCAGGGGCGGAAGGCCGCGCCCTCGCGGAACCGTCCGAGGGCCCGGTACGCCTTGACCAGCGCTTCCTGAACCGCGTCCTGCGCGTCCGCCGCCTGGCCCGTGATGACATAGGCGGTCCGGGCGGCCAGGTCCTGATGCATCCGAACCAGCTCCTCGTACGCCCCGACATCGCCCCGTTTGGCCCGATCGACGAGGTCAGCTTCCTCCAGTGGTCGGCCCCCCATGGAGAGATTCCACCGCATCTACGCCCCCGGGCGGGGACCGGTTCCGAGCGGGGCTACGAGGGCGGGGACGTCGAAGCGGGCTTGGGCTCGGGTTCCCGGGGGCGCAGGGCGAACCGGATGAGGGCGATCGTGGCGAAGGCCACGGCGACGGCGCTGGTCCACTGGCTGCCGGTGAGTCCCAGGAACCGGTTCTCCACGCGGAGGAAGTCCGTGATGATCCGGCCGGTGCCGTACCAGATCATGTACGTGAAGAACAGCACCCCCGGCCGCCGCACTCGCCGGTTCAGCAACACCAGCAACAGCACCAGGCCCATCGTCAACAGCAGGTCGTACAACGCGGTCTGGTGGACGCCCACCCCCTCCCCGAGGATGGCCCCGCTCCCCGACGCCAGCGTGGCCTTGGAAGCGGTGATCGTCTGCACCCGTCCCCCCGACAGCGTGGTCGAGCAAACGCCGGCGACGCAGTCGTACCCGGAGAGCAACCCCCCGTGGTAGCGAAAGGCCAGCAACCACGAGGTGGGCTTGCCCAGAT
>VAYG01000011.1:2111-8119 GCA_005885015.1 Actinomycetota bacterium
CGGGATGGCCGCTGCGTCCAGCCCGTTCACGAAGGAGAGCCGCCGACGGCGGATCACGAAGTAGCTGGCGAGCACGGCCCCGACCACCCCGCCGAGCTGGCTGAGCCCGCCACGGTAGATCGCCAGCACGTCTCCGACGCTCTTGAACTGCGAGAGATGGGTGAAGACGTATCCGAGGCGCGAACCGACGATCGTCCCGATCAGGGCCCACAGGATGATCGAGTTGTAGCTCTCCTCCGGATATCCGCGCTTGCGCGCTTCGTGGGTGAAGACGTAGGAGCCCGCCAGGAACCCCATGGCGATCCCCAGCCCGTGCGGCGAGATGGCGAACCGGCTCCCGAGGTGGAACCGGTCGATCACCCTCCATCCGATGGCGGCCGTCATGGCCAGGCCGGAGATCACCGGCTAACTGTACCGAGGCCGGAAGGCATGGGAGTCGCCTCCCGTTACGCGGGGCGAGATCAACCAGGACCACAGGTCGGCCACGCCGCGGCCCACCAGCAGACCACCGACCACGTCCGCAGGATAGTGCACGCCCAGATAGACGCGGGACAGGCCGACCAGGCCGGCCAAGCCGGACAGGGCCGCCCTGCCGCCGGGATCGACCCCGAGGTCCCTCGCCCCGACGGTGACGAACGCCAGGAGGACGGCGGGATGGCTGCTGGGCCACGAGGTCCCCCTCGGCTCGCCGATGAGCCGTCGACCGGGCCGGGGGGTGCGGTACGGCCGGGGTCGCATGAGCATCCGCTTGAACGCTTGCCCCACCCCCCACATGGTCAGCGCGGCGCCGAACGCGTCGGCGGCTTCCCTGCGCCGGCCGCGGCCGGCGAGAACGAGCGCTGCAGCCGACGCGGCCCAGATCGACCCCAGCTCGGTGACGGTCTTCATCGAGGCGTCCGCAGCCCCGCCGCGGCCCCGATTGAGCGTTCGGTACAGCCGGCGGTCGAGCTCTCTGCCGGGGCCGCGAACCGTGAGCGCGGCCACCGCCACGGCGGCGCCGATGAGGGCCAGCGCGCCGCCGGCCCGGCTGCTTCCTTCCACCGGGGACACCCTATAGGCTTGGCTCGATGGGGATGGGCCGCGACGATGCCAGCGTTCCCCCCGACCGACAGGGGGGCGGCCCCTCCGAGACCCCTTCAGCGGCGGAACAGCCCGCCGATCAGGAGTACCTCCGCCAACTCCAACGCGAGCGCCAGACCCGAGTGGTCAAGGTCGTCGTGGCCCTGGCCATCGTGGTCCTGCTGGTCGTGTTCATCGTGGCGAATTCCCAGTCGGTGGCGGTTGACTTCGTCTTCTTCAACCGGCGGCCCCGACTGATCTGGGTGATGTTCTCCTGCGCCGTGCTCGGCGGGATCGTCGGGTACCTTATCGGGCGGCCGGGCCGGCAGGTCCGTCTGCGACGGCGGAAGGAACAGCCCCGGCGCTAGCCGGGCCTTCGGTGCCCGGTCTCCTCGGCCTGCCGCTTCTGGGCCAGCGCGCCGCGGCGCACCAGGTATGACGCTCCGAGGAACTTGATCCCCCGGGCTGCCACGCGCCCCAGCGGGCCACCGATCAGCCGGTAGTCGACCTCGTGGCGAAGGAGCGTCCGGTTGCCGTCGAGGGGCTCCAGCCACGTCTCGACGGTCCCCTCGACCAGACCCTTCAGGCGCACCTTCGCGTACCGACCGGGCCGAAAGGCGAGCACCTCGGCGTCGGCGTGGGCCCGTACGCCCATGAATCGCACCCACGTCCTGTATCGCGACCCCTCTCTCAACCCGTCGGGGGGGACCCCGTCGACGGAGATGATGTGGTGGTCCCAGGCCGTGAGGTTCCGGGGGTCGGACACCACCTTCCACACGGTGGAGGGCGGCGCGGCCACCTCCACCGATGCGCGGACGACGCTCACCGCGGTCCCGTCACGCTCGCGCCACCGTCCCGCTGGTCCACCCCCGCCACCATACGACCCTCGACGGCAGCAGCCGAATCAGCACGAGGTCGTCCACCGCCGGCCCGCCCAGCCGGGCCGCGCGCTCTCGGAGGGCGGTGGTTCCCCGCCGGGTGGCCCCGGGCGCGTACAGGTCGGCCCGCCCCTGGATCAGCATCCCGACCATGTCCGCGGCCCGCCACACCGAGGCCCGGTCGACGGTGAGGGCCCCCGGGGCCTCCGCACCCGGGCCGGCCAGGTCGACGAGGGCCCGGGGAACCGCCGCCTCATAGGTGCCCTCCGCTGCAACCCGCCGCCACCGGGCGGGCAGGACCACGGGGGGGCCGATTCCCTCATCCAGGGCCAGCGGGGCCTGCCCACCCGGTCCCCCGGCCGATCGGACGTCGCGGGGAACACGCAGGTCGAGCGGCCTGGTCCGCCCCAGCGGTTCGAACGAGGCCCGAAAGGAGGTCCGTCGCCGGCCCGTTCGCTCGCCCCATCGCTCCAGGACCGACCCGTCGGGTATGGACAGCAGCCACCCGGCCGACAGATCGATCCGCGCGAACACGCGGCCGGGCGGCGTCCAGGCCAGCGGGACCCGCCTCGCGTCCACCGCGTACCCGGCGAAGAACCGGGCGTTCTTCAAGCTGAACTTTGTAGCCGCACTGACCAGGCGAGGACCGGCCACGGTCGCCGCGGGCCACGACAGGGGGTCGAGCGCGTCGTAAGTCCGGACCCGCCCGTGGAAGCTCACGGCCCGATCCCCCGTCACCACCAGCCCGCCGATGAACGGGTCGTCCTTCCACGTCCGCGCCTTGACGGAACGACGGGACGTGGTCAGCCACAGCCGCCCGCCGTCCAGTACGAACACCACCGGCGTCAGGTGAGGACCCCACGGTGTTCGGACCGCGAGGTGGCAGAGCACGCCCTCCTCCAGCACGCGCCGCGCGGCACGAGGGACTGGGCCCGTCACCGTCCCGCGCGCCTCGCTGGCGGGTCCGTGGGCCTGTCCCTCCGGCGGGGCGGGGCGGCGATCATCAGCGCCGTCCAGGACGAATGGCACACCAGGCTCGCCAGAACACCGTGCGTCCAGAGGGCCAGCGCACCCCAGATGGCGCCAGATACGACCGCGCCGGCGATGATGGGGAGGCTGCCGCTGGCCGCGTTGGCCATCGCGTAGGCGAACCAGGTCAACGCCGCTCCGGCGGGCCACGTGGTCGCGTCGGCCAGGCGCCCCTGGAACAATCCCCGCCAGAACACCTCCTCCCCGGGAGCGACCAGCCCGGCAGCCAGGACCAGGGTCACCAGCAGCGAGCGCCCGCCGGCCTGGCCGTAGATCTCGGCCACGTGGCGGTCGAACCGCTCCCACCGGGCGACCACCACGACGAAGGCGAAGGTTGCTCCGTACAAGGCGAGGCCGGTACCCAAGCCGGCCAGCGCGGCGAGCCACCACTCCACCCGCGGGGACAGCTCCACCCGTCCGGTGGCAAGGGCGGCCACCGCAGCTCCCCCCGTCGCCACCCCCTGCCCGACCCACACCGAGACCCGCTTCGCCGCGATCAGCCGCCACGCCACCGCGACCGCCACCGCGCCGGCAACCATGACCGCGATCACCATGGACGGCCCTTCACGGGAGGAACCTCACCTTCGCGGCGATCTCGGCCGTGAACGCGGTGATCACGGCCAGATAGAAGAACCCGGTCGCGGACTGGACGGCCGTCGGCCGGATCCCGCGGAGGGTCAGACGGATGAACACAGCGATCAGCCCGGTGCAGAGCACCATGCCGATCGCGATCCAGGACGCGCTGCCCCCCACCGTCAGCAGCGGGTTGATGGACTTCGACGCCGCGCCCGGCTCGTTGCCGGAGCCGACCCCGGCGATCACGCCGGCCGCTTCCGCGACGACGGCCCCGATCAGAAGCCACGCTGCTCTGTTGATGGGCCCCCGGGTCAGCTTCCGGTCGGTCAGGTACCAGTGGCCGAGGAGGAGGCCGTCCAGGACGGCCCCGGTGAACAGAGCTCCCGCCAGCAGCTGGAAGACGGTCGAGCCGAGCGGCTCGGAGACGGTCCGGGCGAAGGCCACCAGCATGGCCACGGACAGGGGAACGGAGAGGATCCCCAGGATCCGGGCGACCGAGCCCGCCCGCACCGCCAGCAGGATGAGCCAAGCGAGCGTGGCCCCGGCCATGGCCAGGGCGAGCGCCACCGCCAGTCGTCCCTCGGACCCGGCCGAGGGGGCGAACGCGCCGGCCCCGGCCCCCCCCGCGCCGGCGGCCAACGCCAGGACCACCGCTCCGGTCAGGAAGAAGAACCCTCGCCGCACCTCGTTCCACAGCGGCGTGAGGAAGAGGATGGCCGCCGCTCCGGCCGCGGACTCGGCCAGGACCAGGGCCATCACGCCCGCGGGCCCGCTCATCTCGCGCCGCGGGTCAGCCCAAGTAGGACGCCCGCTTCATCAACGAGGCGTCGACCATCACGTTGAGGCACGCTGGAACTCCCGCGTCGAAGGCGCGGCGAAGGGCCGGACCGATCTCGGCCGGGGAGGTCACCTTCTCGCCGTAGCCGCCCAGTCCTTCCACCATCCGGTGGTACGGCGCCTCGGGGTCGAGCTCCGACGCGGGAGCGTTGCCCGCGCCGTACAGCATCTCCTGGGCAACCTTGATCTGCCCCCACGCGCCGTCGTTACCGATGATCCCGACGAACGGGATCTCCTGGCGGATGGCGCTCTCGTACTCCATCGCGTTCAACCCGAACGACCCGTCGCCGTAGACGACGAGAACCTGTTTGTCGGGCTTGGCCAGCTTGGCGGCCATGGCGAAGGAGGGACCTACGCCGAGGCAGCCGAACGGGCCCGGGTCGAGCCAGTGTCCCGGGTACCGAGCCTGGATGATCGAGGCGGAGATCCCGACGATGTCCCCACCGTCACCGACCACAACCGCGTCGGGGTCGAGGAAATCCCGGATCTCCCGGGCGAACCGCTGCGGATGGATGGGGACGGCGTCGGACTCCATCCCGGCCCGTGCTTCCTCCCGGAGGCGTTCTTCCTCGGTCTCGATCACCTTGCCGGGGTCGCCGATGATCCCCACGTCGACCGGGCGGTTGCGGCCGATGTGCGCGCCATCGATGTCGACCTGGATGACCGCCGGTTCGGGCGTGGCGAAGCCCTTCCTCCCGAACCCGAGCCGGAAGTCCCACTCCACCCCGAGCGCGAGCACCACGTCGGCCCGGGACAGGGCGAACTTCCTGGCCGCGGAGAAGAAGTACGGGTCGTCCGGTGGGAGGCACCCGCGGCCGAGCGAGTTCAGGAAGACCGGGGCCTTGATCGCGTGGGCCAGCTCTCCCAGCGCCTCGTGCGCCCCTGCCCATCGCACCCCGGAGCCGGCGAACACGATGGGCCGGGTCGCATCCCGGATGCACTCGACGGCCCGCTTCACCAGGTCGGGGTCTCCCAAGGGCCGGGCGTCGGTCCGATACGCCCGGGGGAGCGTGACGTCCGAGGGGACGGCGTTGAGCTGGACGTCGATGGGGACGTCGAGGAACACCGGCCCCTTCCGGCCGGTCATCGCGTGACGCANNCCACTTCGTGATCGAGGAGACCAGGGTCACCTGGTCCATCTCCTGGAGGGAGCCCATCTCGAACTCCACGATGGGGTTCTTGCCGGAGAGCAGCAGCATCGGTGAGTTCGCGTACAGGGCGTTGGCGATCCCGGTGACCGCGTCCGTGACTCCCGGGCCAGCGGTGACCGCCGCCACGCCCGGCCGCAGGGTCACCCGGGCCCACCCGTCCGCCGCGTGTCCCGCGGCCTGCTCGTGCCGGAAGTCCACGATGCGGATCCCCTCGGCCACGCACCCGTCGTAGATCGGAGCGATGTGCCCGCCCGACAGCGTGAACAGGTGGGTCACGCCTTCCTGCTTCAACACCTGGGCGATGAGATGCCCGCCATGCCGGGGCTCGTTCATCACCCGCTAGGCTATCCGTTCGTGCCGATGTTCAGGAAACGTGGCTCGGATCGCGCACCCGACGCGACGAGGGCCGGCGCTGCCGGACCTGCCCACACCGCGCATCCGGATGAAGACGCCGACTGGCGCTCCTTCGACCCCATCG
>VAYG01000011.1:8209-17441 GCA_005885015.1 Actinomycetota bacterium
TCGGGGTGGATCCCTCGATGGGGATGCTCCGGGCCGCGACTCGCGACGCCGGCGAGGGCGTCCGATTGGCCGCGGCGACATCCATCGATCTTCCCTTCCGCGACGCCGCGTTCGACCGGCTCATGGCCAACTTCGTCATCGGGTTCTTCCAGAATCCTTCCACCGCCTTCTTCGAGCTGCTCCGGGTCCTCCGCCCCGGCGGGCGGCTGGCGGTGAGCTGGTGGGCCCGGGGCGACAGCCAGGACGAACTTCGGAGCACGTGGCTCGGCGTTGCCGAGGAGTTCGCCGAGCACGAGGTCCTCATGGAGGCCCAGAGCCGCGCCATCCCGGGAGAGGAGCGGTTCGCCGACCGGGGCGTGCTCAAGCAGACGATGCACGACGCAGGTCTGCGCGACATCTGGACCGAGATCCGTTCGTATCGATTCCAGTCGTCTCGCGACGACTGGCTGGCCGGCCGGGAGATCGCCTCGCTCGGCCGGTTCCTCCACCAGATGCTCGGAGAGGAGCTCTGGGCGGACTTCCGCCGGCGGGTCCGGACGGTGTTTGCCGAGCGCTTCCCTCAGCAGCTCAACGATTTCCGCGACGTGGTCCTCGCCGTCGGCCACAAGCCCTGAGCGACGCCTTCCTTGAAGCCGCCGGGAAGGCATCGCATGATGCTCTGAAAGCATCCCGCTCCCGATGATTCGTTCGCCCGGAGGGGTCCCCATGCGCAGCCGTCGATCCTCCGCAGCACTCATGCTCCTGTCCCTGGCGATCGTTCTCTACGGGCCCCAACCGGGTGCGGCCGCTTCCCAGCTGGGTGCCCGCTTGTCCGCGCCCCTCGGCCGGGCAACATTGGCCGCGCCGGGGGACAAGCTGTGGTCCAAGCGATACAACGGCCCGGGCAAGGACGACGACTTCGCCAATGCGGTCGGTACGAGTCCGGACGGGTCGACGGTCTTCGTGACGGGGCAGAGCACGGGCCTGGCCGGGAACTACGACTTCGCCACCTTCGCCTATGACGCCGGTACCGGGGCCAAGCTGTGGAGCAAGCGCTACAACGGTCCCGGGAACCGCGACGATGACGCCACCGCACTCGGGGTCAGTCCGGACGGGACGAAGGTGTTCGTGACCGGCGCCAGCTACGGGTCGACGGGGCTTCTCGACTACGCCACGGTGGCCTACGACGCCTCCACCGGCACGAAGCTGTGGGCCAAGCGCTACGCGGGACCGGGCGGCGGCAACGACCAGCCATTCGCATTGGGCGTGAGCCCCGACGGGTCCACCGTGTTCGTCACAGGGACCAGCTTCGGGTCCACGTTCGACTACGCGACCGTCGCCTACGTCGCCGCGACCGGGAAGCAGCTGTGGATCGAGCGCTACGACGGCCCGGCGATGCGGACCGATCACGCGCTCGCCTTGGGGGTCAGCCCCGACGGGGCCAGGGTGTACGTGACCGGCAGGAGCCAAGGGAGTGGGAGCACCTTCGACTACGCAACCGTCGCCTATGACGCATCCAACGGCACCGAGGAATGGGCCGTTCGATACAACGGCCCCGGGAACGGAGACGACCAGCCCTACGCACTGGAGGTCAGCCCCGACGGATCGAAGGTATTCGTCACCGGGACCAGCTACACCTCCACCGTGCTGTATTTCGACTATGCGACCGTCGCGTACGACGCGTCCGGGAATCAGCTGTGGGCCATGAGCTACAACGGGCCGCAGAGTGGCTACGACTACGCGCTCGCCTTGGGCGTGGACCCCGACGGGTCCGCGGTGTTCGTGACCGGCCAGAGCGGCAACGCCGCTCTTGGGGCCTGGGACTACGCCACGGTGGCCTATGGGATCTCGGACGGGACCCAGCTGTGGGCCAAGATCTACGACGGGCCATCCAATGCAGACGACCTGGCCACCGACCTGGCGGTCAGCCCCGACGGATCTGCCGTGTTCGTGACCGGGAACAGCGAGGGGCAGAACGCCACCCTCGCGTACCAGGCCTCCGACGGGACGAAGATGTGGGTGGCCCGGTCCAAGTTGCCCACCGCGAGCTCAGGAATCGGGGTGAGCCCCGACGGCTCGAAGGTATTCGTCACCGGTTCGACCTACGACCCGTTGACCAGTCACTACGACTACGCGACGGTGGCCTACAGCGCGATCTGATCCAACTAGCCTCCGCCAGACTCGTCCCATCCATTCGCTTTCGCGGTCCGCTGATATTGCCGACGAGCGCGAATGATCAGGATGGCGGCTACAGCACTCGCCCCCACGAGGGCGGCTACCTGCCACATCGGTAGGAGCGGATGCCTCACGATCGCAAAGACGGCCTCCATGGCCAACAACAATGGGAGAACGAGAGCCGAGAAGCGAAATGCAGCGATTCGCTCCCCACTCCTAGCAAGCTTCCCTAGCGTCCGCTGCTCTCGTAGCGACATCCCCTTCAAGGGAGGGGTGAAGGTATCTGCCAACGTCGCCCGATATCGAGTGAAGCGCTCACGCACGGGTGGATTCTGCACCTGGGTGGGACTTCAGTTCGTAACGAAATCGCCCAGTCACCTCTGATCTACGGCCCTGGATCGCCGCCGGGGCCGCAGTTGGGTCGGCAGCGACCCCCTTCCACGACATCGAGCATGACCGCCCAGAGGTGCTTGATCGATCTCGGCAACCGGCAAGGGCCGTAGGAGATCCTCCGCCCATTCCGGAGTTGGATCTCGAGGTTGCCTCCCATCGAACACCTGAACTGCCAAGCGGGGTGGGGAAGCGGAATCGGGATGGCTTCAGAGATGAGAGAGAGTGGCCGTGAATATGGGTCCGTCGGCACTCCCTCGAAGGGTGGGACCGGGGGACCCTCTGGTATGGGAACGATCCGCACGCTCAGGATGTCGCTTGGACGCACCTCGATCGGACGGCCGTGCAGATAAAGGATGACGCCGAGCGCCATCACCAATGGGAGTCCCCAGATGCCAACTCGGGTAGCGATCCTTCGCATCTATCCGGTGTACGTGAGGAACGCTTCCCTCGGCCTCGTTAGTCACTCCTGTAGTACGAAGACCTTCTCTCGGAAGAATCACTCCAAGTTCAGGACCCGGAACCCCTCGGCGTGCTTGACGCCGATCTTCTTGCCGTCCTCCTCGGCCTCCGCCGGCAGCCATTCTTCGAAGAAGCCCAGCATGCCGCCCTCGAGCTGGCTGCGGTGCTCGCCCAGGGCCTTCAGCTTCAGCTCCATGAAGCCGGTGATGTCCTGGTGGTGGTTCGGCTCGTTCGTCCAGCCCAACCAGACCTCGGACACCTTCCACGCCGACAGGCCTTCGGTGAGCTGCTCGGAGAAGAAGTGGGGGTTCCCCGCGCCGGGGAACACCGCGTCCAGCGTCGTCGCGCCGGCATTGCGGTGGTCGGAATGGTTGAAGTACCGGTTGCCGAAGAACCAGGCCGTCGGGTCGCAGGACAGAACCACAGCCGGACGAAGCTCGCGGATGGCCCGGACGATCTCCGCCCGGACTTCGGCCGTGTTCTCCAGCTCCCCGTCGTGGATCTCCAGCATCCGCCAGCTCGCCAGCCCCAGGACCCCAGACGCGGCCTCCACCTCGACCCGCCGGGTCCGGGCGAGTTCTCCCCGATCCAGAGCGGGGTCCTCCGACCCCCGGTCGCCGTTGGTCAGGACCATCAGGTGGACCTCCCGCCCGTCGGCGGCCCATCGGGCCAGCGTCCCGCCCGAGGAGATCTCGGCGTCGTCGGGGTGGGCGAACACGCCGAGGACCGGCCCGGCGGGCGCCGGGGCCGGTCGTCCCTCCCCGGGCGCTCCCTCCGGAGTGGGAAGGGGAGCCTCTGCCGCTTCGGTCACCGGCGGGCCCTGCCTCCGCGGGCTCGGCCCGAACCGGTCGCCTCGCTCCCGCCGTCGCGCTCCGCCTGCTCCTCGATGAAGCGCAGGATGGTTCGGGTGGGGGAACCGGTGGCCCCTCGCGGCCAGTAGTCGGTCCCCTGCTCGACGAACGCGGTCCCGGCCACGTCGAGATGGGCCCATGGGATGTCGCCGACGAACTCCCGGAGGAACAGCCCGGCGGTGATCGCCCCGCCCCACCGGATCCCCACGTTCTTCACGTCCGCCACGGACGACTCGATGTGGCGGCGGTAGTCGGTCCACAGGGGGAGCTCCCAGCCGGGCTCGCCCTCGGCCTGGCCGGCTGCCAACAGATCCTGGATCAGCCCGCGGTCGCTGCCCATGACCGCCCAGATGTCCAGGCCGAGCGCGACCATGGCCGCCCCCGTCAGCGTGGCGGAGTCGATGATGAGCCGGGGCTGCTTCTCCGACAGATAGGCGAGGGCGTCGGCCAGGATCAGCCGCCCTTCGGCGTCGGTGTTCAACACCTCGGATGTCTTGCCCCCCCGATGCCGAAGCACGTCGCCCGGACGGATCGCCGAGCCGCCCGGGAGGTTCTCGGCCGACGGGATGGCCGCCACCACGTTCGCCGCAGGCCCGAGCTCCGCCAGCGCCCGCATGGTGGCCAGCGCGGCCGCCGCCCCGCCCATGTCCGCCTTCATCCACTCCATCCCCTCGGCCGGCTTGATCGACAGTCCGCCCGAGTCGAAGGTCACGCCCTTTCCGGTGAGGCCGATCGGCGCGGAGGCGCCGCCTGCCTTGTACGTGAGCTCGATGAGCCTCGGCTCGTTCACGCTCCCAGCACCCACCCCGAGGATGCCGCCGAAGCCTCCCTTCTGCAGGTCGCCCTTCGTCCAGATCTTGCAGGTGAGGCCCCGCTCCCCGGCCATGGTCCGGGCCTGCTCGGCCAGGAAGGCCGGCGTCGCATCGAGGGCAGGGGTGTTCACCAGGTCCCGGGCCCAGTTGGCGGCTTCGGCGTAGACGGAGCCACGGCGGATTCCCGACCGAACCTCGGACCGGTCTCCGTCGGTCAGGACGGACACCTTGCGCAGCTTGGGCTTCTCCTGCGAGGCCTCGTCGACCGGCCGCTCCTTGTACCGGTCGAACCGATAGGAGCCGAGGGCCATCCCCTCCGCGAAGGCCTGCGCCGACTCCTCGGGCGAGCCGCCGACCCGGCCCACCGTGCTCGCCACCGAGCCGAACTTCACCGCGGCACGGGCGGCCTTGAGGGAGGCTCGCCGGATGGCCGCGGGGCCCGCTTCGCGCTCCGGCCCCAGCCCGACCAGCATCACGGCCTTGGCCTTGGTTCGTCCCAGTGTGGGAAGCGTGAACAGGTCTCCCACCTTGCCGCGGACCCGGTGCTCCTTCAGGGTCGCCATGAGGTCGGCTCTCATGGCGCGCTGAACCGCCTCCACGCCGGGGCCGGGACGCTGGCCCTGGAAGACCGGCAGCATCAACAGGTCTGCGACGACATCGGTGGGCGAAGCGGAAGAAACGTCGAACGTGGGCACGTGCGGCCTCCTGTCGCTCGGGCGGGACAAGAGTCTAGCGAAGCCTTTGCCGCCTTCTCCGCGCGCTCGTAGCCTTGCCGGCGTGGAGCACCGCAACCTGACGAAGTTCGTCACGTTCTCCCGCGACGGCGTGCGCCGGGAGACCGTGTTCGAGACCGACCACTTGTGGAGCCAGGTGCTGTGCTTCGAGCGGAACCAGAGCGTGGGGCCGATCGCGGACCCTCAGGCCGACGCCCTGTTCACCGTCGTCGCCGGCGAGGCCATCTTCCTGGCCGACGGGAAGCGCCGCCGGCTCAAGCAGTGGTCCACCGTGCTGGTGCCGGCGGGAGAGAAGGTCTCGGTGAGCAACGCGTCGGCGGATCCCCTGGTGGTGCTCGTGGTCGCCGCGCCGCCCCCCGCTGCCCGGGCGCTCAGCGGCTGACCCCGGCAGGAGCGCGCCGCCGGCGGCCCGCCCACGCCCCCAGGACCGCGTAGACCAACAGCGCCACGGCGAAGGACGGGATGCTCGCCCCCGCCCTGGAGCTCCACAGGGGGAAGGGCAGCCGGAGCCACCGGTGGAGAAGCGTCTCCATGGCGTCCCGCCAGGCCATCGGGCCCGTCGGAACGCTCCACTGGTAAACCAGGAACCCGGCGACCCATGCCACCGCCGCCGGGACGTTCGGCCTGGGACGTGGCCGGGGCCGGCTCGCCTGAGGGTCGGCCGGCGCAGGATCGAACATCTCCTCGGTCAACCGTCCCCGCCGCCCGAGCACGAAGTAGTCGGCCACGAACATGCCGAACAGGGGAACGAACACCGACCCCATGAGGAACAGGAACGACTCGTAGGTTCCAAGGGCGACGCTCCGGCGAAGGCCCAGCCAGATCGCCAGAACGGCCCCGGCCGCGGCGACCAGGACGATGGCCACGCGCTGGGGGATCCGTGATTCGAGGTTCTGGCTCGACACCGCGGCCGAATAGATGTCGGCGAAGGCCTCGTCCGTCTCGCCCACGAGCAACGCCAGGAGGACGATCCATCCCCCGGCCAGGGAGGCGATCGACGTGCCGATCCCCGCCGGCGATGGATCGGACAGCCCCGCGCCCAACACCAGAAGCGCGCCCAGGGCGTAGAACCATGCGTTGCCCACCGCGTACCCGACGAAGGTTCCGACGAAGGATCCTCTGACCGTGCGGGCGAACCGGTTGTAATCCGCCACCAGGGGCAGCCACGACACCGGCATCACGATCACCAGGTCGACGGCCAGCCAGAAGGGCAGCCCGCCCTGGCCGGGCCGGTGCCAGATGGCCCCGAGGTCCGCCGTGGTGAGGACTCGCAGCGTGATCCAGGCCGCCACCCCGGCCACCACCCACGCCCCGAACCGCTCGAGCCACCGGCGGACGACCACGATGGGCCCGCCCAGCGCCAGCGCCGTCGAGACCACCGCGACGATGGGGAGCCACATCCAGTAGGAGGGCAACGAAGGGAACAGGTGGCTGGCCACCAGGCTCATGGCCCAGAACTCGAATCCGGTCCACCCCACGAGCTGGACGATGTTCAACACCGAGGGGACGTAGGAGCCCCTGATCCCCAGGACCGGGCGGAACAACACCATGCCCGGGACGCCTTCCCTGGCCCCCGCCGCACCGACCATGGCCAGCGGGACGCAGCCGAGGATCGACCCGATGGCGATCGCCAGCAGGGCCCGGGGCAGGCCGAGCCCCGGCACCAGGAACGCCCCGGTGACCAGCACCAGGAGGCCGATGGCCAGGTCGCCCCACAGCACCCCCAGGTCCAGGCCGCCCAGCTGACGATGGCGGGGTGGGACCGGCCGGATCCCCCAGGCGGGCGCTTCCGCCTGGAGCGTTCGTTCGATGCGCTCGGTGACAGAAGCCATGCGGTCAGCCGGAAGCGGCCCCGGCCCTGGCGGCCCGATGCAAGATAACGGGGCGGACGACTCCCTTCAGCTCGACGGGGCCGATCTCCTCGAAGCGGATGTCGCCCCCTCCCACCGCACCAACGACGTCCTCGCTCACCAGGACCTCGCCGGGCCCCGCCCGCGCGGCGATCCTGGCGGCGATGTTGACCGTACGGCCGAAGTAATCGCCGTCGCGGAGGATCACCGGCCCCACGTTCACGCCAACGTGCGCGGGGGGCAGCCCGGCGGTGGGCGTCTCCTCGACCAGCTCCAGGGAACACTCGACGGCGTCCCGAGGCCCCGGGAAGTGGAACATCACGCCGTCGCCCAGCCACTTCACCGGCCGGCCGCCGAACCGAACCGATTGCGATTGGACGATCCCGCCGAGCGACGCGACCATCTCGGCCGCGGTCTCGTCGCCCCGTTCCTCGGTCAGCCTCGTGTAGCCCACCAGGTCGAGGAACACCATAGCCGGCGGCCGGGCCGGCCGGGGCGGGGCAAGTCCCAACGCGTCCAGGGCGTTCTCCAGGTGATCGATGACGTGCTCGATGATGGCGTGCTCCTGATGCCGCTGGTACGCCCACAGGATCAGGTCCCTGACCATGCCACGGAGCATCGGGCTCATCTGCGAACCCATCTCCAGGATCTGGCTCTCGGAGGCTCCCGCCTGCATCAGGGGGAGCTCGACGTAGGTGTGGAAGAAGGGCGACTCGGCCTGGGAGATTCGGTACACGTTCTCGCCGTATACCCTCAAGATCCTGGCGATCTCGGCGTCCTGCAGGCCCAATCCCACCGCGAACTGGGCCATCCCGAACAGCTGGAGGTCCTCCTGCCGAACCTGGTCGTCCGGGCTCGGCCGGGGAAGCCCGATCGCCTCGTGGGCCAGCTGGATGAGCCGGACGTCCAGGCCGTGGTCGGCGCTGGCTTCCCGGTACGTCTTCGGCGAGAAGCCCTGCGGTTCGGGGAAGAGGAGATCGAGGAAAGCGAAGGACATCTCGCCGGTCGCGCAGGCCTTCCCCACCGCGTCCAGGTCGACGCCGGACCGCTCGATGGCCTCGGCCAGACGAACCCGGTGGATGTTGGCCAGACGGTAGGTGCCGTCGCCCTCCCGGGACGTGATGCCGAGATCGGTGAGCCGGTCGATCCTCTCCGGCGTGGCCCCCGTCCGCTCGGCCAGCTCGGTTTCCGAAAGGTTGGGCATGTGAGGCATGGTATCGACTGCACCGCACGTCAGGGGAGGGAGGATCCCGGGATGAGCTACGAGCAGCTGATCGTGGAGCAGGAGGACGGCGTCGCCACCGTCCGGATGAACAACGCGGAGCGGCTGAACGCCCTGTCGCCGACCATGACCCGCGAGCTGTTCGACGCGCTGGGGGGGCTGGGCGAGGACCAGGCGGTGCGGGCCATCGTGCTGACCGGCGAGGGCCGGGGGTTCTCGGCGGGGGCCGACCTCTCGGCCCTCCACGAGCCCTACCTGAAGGGCGAACGGCCGCAGCTCTCCCTCTTCCTGAAGGAGGGCTACAACAAGCTCATCCCTCTACTGGCGGAGAGCCCCAAGCCGGTGGTGGCAGCGGTGAACGGCGTCGTGGCGGGGGCCGGGGTGTCCCTGGCCCTCGCCTGTGACATCCGGATCGCCAGCGACGCGGCCTCGTTCACCCTGGCCTTCGTCAAGATCGGCCTCGTCCCGGACGCCGGTTCCTCCTACCTCCTGCCCCGAGCGGTGGGGATGGCCAAGGCCCTGGAGCTGGCACTGCTTTCGGATCGCATCGACGCTTCCCGGGCTCTCGAGCTCGGTCTGGTCAACCGGGTGGTGCCAGCCGCCTCGCTGACCGAGGAAGCACGGTCCCTGGCGGCTCGGCTGGCCGAGCTCCCCACGACGGCCATCGCCCTGACCAAGCGGCTGTTCAACGAATCGTCGCGCCTTCCCCTGCCGGAGGCCATGGACCGCGAGGCACAGGTCCAGGACGAAGCCGCCG
>VAYG01000012.1:0-1845 GCA_005885015.1 Actinomycetota bacterium
ATGGTCACCTTCGTCGCCCTGGCGATGGCCGAGGTGTGCTCCAGCTACCCCACGGCCGGGGGGCTGTACTACTGGTCGGCGAAGCTCGCGCCCGGCAAGAGCGGCCCGGCCTGGTCCTGGATGACCGGCTGGTTCAACATGCTGGGCCAGTTCGCCATCACCGCTGGGATCGACTTCGGTGGCGCCGCGTTCATCGCCGCCTTCCTGAACATCGCCTTCCACATTGAGATCACGCGACTGATCCTCGTTGGCATCTACACGGGGGTCCTCGCCGCCCACGGACTGCTGAACACCTTCGGGATCAGGCTGGTGGCGCTGCTCAACGACGTCAGCGTGTGGTGGCACATGATCGGCGTGGCCATCATCGTCGCGGTCGTCATCGCCGTGCCCGACCACCACACCAGCCTGGGGACCATCTTCTCGTTCAGCAAGACGGCGAAGCACGCGGGAAGCATCCCCGGCTTCATCAACGGGACCGGGTTCGCCGGCGGATTCTTCGGCTCGACGCTGTACATCTTCCTCATCGGGCTGCTGCTCGCGCAGTACACGATCACCGGGTACGACGCGTCAGCCCACATGACCGAGGAGACGCACCAAGCCGCTATTTCCGGCCCCAACGGGATCTGGAAGTCAGTGGTGTACTCGGTGATCTTTGGATGGATCCTTTTGATCGCGGTGTGGGCGGCGGTGCAGGGGCAGAAGGGCTACGACAACGCGCTCGGCTTCCAGCTCGCCACCGCCAACATCGCCGCCCCGGCCAAGATCTTCCTTGACGCGGTCGGCCGAGGGACGACGATCTTCCTGCTGCTGATCATCATGGGGGCACAGTTCTTCTGTGGGATGGCCTCGGTGACAGCGAACTCCCGAATGATCTACGCGTTCTCGCGCGACGGGGCCGTCCCGGGCTCGAACTTCTGGCACAAGATCAACAAGCGGACCCGGACGCCCACCAACTCGATCTGGCTCGCCGTGGTGGCCGCGTGGCTGCTCGTGGCGCCCGCCTACTGGCGAGGCAGCGTGACCGCCTACTTCGCCGTGACCTCGATCGCCGTCATCGGGCTGTACATCGCGTACGTGATCCCCACTTTCCTCAGACTCATCGCCGGGAAGAGCTTCCGGCCGGGCCCCTGGAACCTGGGGAGGTGGAGCTACCTGGTGGGATGGATCGCGGTGATCTGGGTCGTGTTCATCTGCATCATGCTGATGATGCCCCAGCTCTCACCCGGCGGCCTGGGAATCAAGACCATCGATGCCCTGAACGCGCCGCCGGCTGGGTCGGCGCCGCGCCCATCCGACAGACGAGGAGCGGGCCATGCAGAAAGGGAGGCTCGACCCAAAGGAGATCGAGGGCCTCATCAAGGCTGGGGACATCGACACGATCCTCATGGTCTTCCCGGACCAGCAGGGACGGTTCATGGGGAAGCGGGTGACCGGCGACTTCTTCCTGAACGACGTACTGGACGGGGAGGGGGCCATCCACGCCTGCAACTACCTCCTCGCGGTCGACATGGAGATGGAGCCGCTCCCCGGCTACGCATACGCGAACTGGGAGCTCGGCTACGGTGACCTCAAGGCCATCCCCGACATGGCGACCCTTCGGCACGTCCCGTGGCTGGAGAAGACCGCGTTGGTCATCTGCGACGTGTACGACGAGGAGACGGGCGAGCCGGTCGAGGTCGCGCCCCGGTGGATCCTCAAGCGCCAGGTGGAGCGGGCCAGGTCCGCCGGGTACACGGTGAAGTGCGGCTCGGAGCTCGAGTTCTACCTGTTTCGCGACTCCTACGAGGACCTCGCCGAGCGAGGGTATCGGGACCTGCACCCCCACTCGGCGTACATCATGGACTA
>VAYG01000012.1:1923-7935 GCA_005885015.1 Actinomycetota bacterium
AAGGGGGAGTTCGGCCGGGGTCAGCACGAGATCAACCTGCGCTATGCGGACGCCCTCGAGATGGCGGACCGCCATGTCATCTACAAGAACGGGGTGAAGGAGATCGGGGCGGCCGCGGGGCGAGCCATCACGTTCATGGCGAAGTACTCGATGGTCGAAGCCGGCTCGTCGTTCCACCTGCACTCCAGCGTGTGGAACGAGGATGGGTCCGAGTCGCTGATGTGGGAAGAGAAGGCATCCCATCACCAGTCGAAGACCTTCCGCCACTACCTGGGTGGGCTCATGGCCACCGCCCACGAGATGGCCTGGATGTTCGCCCCCTCGGTGAACTCCTACAAGCGGTATCAGCTGGCCTCCTGGGCGCCGACGGCCATCGTGTGGGGCCACGACAACCGGACCTGCGGGTTCCGCATCGTGGGCGAGCACACGTCCCACCGGGTGGAGAACCGGATCCCCGGAGCGGACGCGAACCCCTACTACGCATTCGCCGCGACCATCGCCGGGGGGCTGCACGGGATCCAGAACCAGATCGATCCTCCCGACATGTTCCGGGGAAACGCCTACGCGGCCACCGACGTCCCTCGGGTGCCGGCCGCCCTCCACGAGGCGATCCCCGCCTTCGAAGGGAGCGAGGTGGCCCGCAAGGCGTTCGGGGACTTCGTCTTCGAGCACCTCCTGAACACGGCCCGCCAGGAGCAGAGCATCTTCGACAACGCCACGGTCACCGACTGGGAGCTGGCTCGCTACTTCGAGCGGATCTAGCCGGCGAACCGGCGGCTCGGCGATTGGGAGATAGAGGGTCCGGGTACAACGGGCCAAATGGGACTGGTCGGCTACTCCGAGGAAGAGCTCCGCGAACTCCTCGATCGAGCCGTCCGCCTGCGCTGGCCCGGAGAGGACCTGATCATGCTGACGTGGTGCCAGGGTCCATCCGTCGCCGGCCTGTCCAACGTCTCCCCCGAGCCGACGGAGACTTCGCAAGCCCACTCCGCGGGGGCGGATGCCGTGTTGGGCGTCACCCGCTCACGCCTCATCTACCAGGAGCGGCTCACCTATTCTCTGGTGCTCCGGGTGATCAGCACGATCCTCGGTCTCTCCGCCGTGGTCTCGCTTTTCGTCGGCGGCGGGCTGATCAGCTTCGCCATCATCGGCGGGTCCGCGCTGTTCCTGTGGACCGCGGCCAAGCTCGCGGAGCTGTTGACGGTGGGCGAGACCTCCATCGAGTTCCACCGGGTGAGCTTCGTGGATCGGCTGGCCCAGCGGATCGACGGCACGTGCCCCTCGGGAACGGCCTTCCGCGTCCGTATCCCGGATCCGTCCGACTTCAGCATCATCCTGTCGCTGCTCGACTCCTACGGACAGGCCGTGGCCTGAGGCGGCTCGCCGCCGCCCTCCCCTACACTTGGCCACGTGAGCAAGCCCCTCGTGGCTATCGCCGGCTACCATCTGGAGCCCGGCCGGGTCACCAACTGGGAGGAGGGCGCGTTCGCGGTCCCCGACGTCTACGTCGAGGCGGTGCGCCGGGCCGGTGGCCGCCCGGTTCTGCTCCTGGGCCGCGATGACGAGCCGGCCGAGTCGCTGTTGCAGCCCTTCGACGCGCTTGTCCTGGCGGGAGGGGGGGACGTGGACCCCAGCGAGTACGGCGCGACCGACCGCCATCCGAGGGTCTACGGGATCGACCCGGCCCGGGACAGCGTGGAGATCGACGCGGTATTGGCGGCCGATCAAGCCCGCCTCCCCACCCTGGCCATCTGCCGGGGCATCCAGGTGATGAACGTGGCGTTCGGCGGCACGCTGCACCAACATCTGGGGGACGTCTCTGGGTTCGACCGGCACCGGCTCCCGCCCGGGGGATCCACCACCCACGACGTCAAGGTCTCCGAGTCGAGTCGTCTGGCCGAGGCCACCTCGTCGGGCGCACTCCGCTGCTGGTCGGCACACCACCAGGGGATCGACCGTGTCGGGGAAGGGCTCAGCGTGGTGGGCGTGTCCGAGGACGGTCTGGCCGAGGCCCTCGAACGAGAGGACGGGTGGATGGTCGGCGTTCAATGGCACCCGGAACGCACCGCGGCCACCGACCCGGCCCAGCAGGCCCTGTTCGACGAGCTGGTCCGGCAGGCCCGGTAGCTACATCTCCACGGTGCCCCCGCCCTGCGGGGCCTCGTCCGCGGGGACGACCCAGAAGGGGACCTGGGCCAGGCGTTCGTCTCCGTGATGCACCTCGAACAGGTAGGTGCCGAACTCCGGAACTGGGAACCCGTACAGGCGGAAGGCCACGACGTTGGCGGTGGCCCGGGTCGGGTCCAGCGGGTGCGGCTCGAACCTGGCCGGCATCTCCTGGCTGAACCCGATCGCTCTGCCGTCGGCGTCCACGATCTTGTAGGTCACCGGAAAGATCTGGCCGATCTCGTGCGCTTCACCGACCACTCGGAAGTAGATGTCGGCTCCACCGCGGGTGACGTAGAAGAGCCCACCCTGCGAGTCGGCCGCCTCGGCGATGAACGCGTAGTCGACTTTCACGGCGGCTCTAGCCGCCGATCATCGACATGGAGCGAGTGGGGCGCTCGAAGTCAGGGTGGTTGATCTTGTGCCCTTCCCATTTGGCCCAGACGTTGCGGCGGATCAATTCCTGGAGATCCGCGTCGCTGGCCCCCTCCCGCAGCGGGGTCCGGAGGTCGGTCTCGTACATGGCGAAGAGACACGCTCGAAGTTGCCCGTCGGCGGTGATGCGCAGCCGGTTGCACGTCTCGCAGAAGGGCTCGGTGACCGAGGCGATCACCCCGATCGCTCCGGGCGCTCCATCGGCGAAGCAGTAGGTGGAGGCGGGCTCGACGCCCCCCTCGTGCTCGGCGATCAACGGATAGACACGGTCGATCGCCTCGATGATCTCGGCCGAGGGCACGACCTTCGCTCGTTCCCACCGCTGCTCCGCGTCGAGCGGCATGTATTCGATGAACCGGACCTCGTAGGCGTTCTCCCGAGCCAGTCGGGCGAAGTCGACCACCTCGTCCTCGTTCGTGCCGGCGATGACCACGCAGTTCAGCTTGATGGGGGTGAGGCCCGCCGCCTCGGCCGCCCGGAGCCCGTCGATCACCTTGTCGAGCGCGTCCCGCCGGGTCATCTCCTGGAATCGGTGGCGAAGAAGTGAGTCGAGCGAGACCGTCGCCCGGTCCAGCCCGGCCTCGGCGAGTGGACCCGCCAACCGGTCGAGGAGGAAGCCGTTCGTGGTCATCGAGATGTCGACGTCGGGGTCCAGGTCGCGAAGCATCCGGACCAGCTTGGGGAGCTCGGCCCGGACCGTCGGCTCCCCTCCGGTGAGCTTGAGCGACCGGACGCCGAGCCCGAGGAAGACCCGCACCACCCGGGTCAACTCCTCGAATGTCAGGATCTCGCTCTTGGGGAGCCAGGGAAGACCCTCCGCCGGCATGCAGTAGGTGCAGCGGAAGTTGCACCGGTCGGTCACCGAGATGCGCAGGTCGTCGCCGATCCTCCCGTAGGTGTCGACGAGCGGCCCCTCAGTCGGGGCCGGGGTCCGCAGGGCCTCCGGCGGGGGCGCGGACCCAGGAACCCCCTCGGTTGCCCTGGACAGGCCGATCCATTCGGTCACCGCTCGATCCTCCTCGACCCACCAGCATAGGAGGAAGCTCCGAAAGGAGCATCCCCCTGGCGGCCCAGTGGTCATGTGGGCACCCTCGCTGACCTGACCTGGGCACGGGCGCGGCCTAGTATCGGAACGTCGTTTGCGCACGCGGAGGATGCTTTGGCTGAAGGACATGGTCGCCGAGCAGCCGTCGTCACGGTCAGCGACGGCGTGTCTCGGGGGGTCCGGGACGACGCGTCGGGACGGGCGGTGGCCGAGATGCTCGAGAGGGCCGGATTCGAGGTGGCCCGGCGCGAGGTCGTGCCGGACGAACGCGCGGACATCGAGCGGTTGCTGGCGGAGCTTGCCGATGAGGGAGCGGCCTTCATCGCGACGACGGGGGGGACGGGACTCGGGCCGAGGGACGTGACACCCGAGGCGACCCGATCGGTCATCGAGCGGGAAGCGCCCGGTCTGGCGGAGGACATGCGGGCCGCCGGGCGCGGGTCCACCCCGTTCGCAACCCTCTCCCGCGGCGTGGCGGGCGCCAGGGGCAGCACGCTCATCGTCAACCTGCCGGGCAGCGAGCGGGGGGCGCGGGAGAGCCTGGCGGCCATCCTGCCCAGCCTCCCGCACGCGCTGGACCTGCTGTCGGGTCGCACGAGCCACGGACCGGACGCCGCCCATGGCCACGCCCATGAAGGATCAGCGGAAAAGGCCGTCGCCGGTCCGGGTCCCATCGACGAGGAGCTCGCGGCCCGCCGAGACGCCGGCCAGCCGCTGGTCGTGGCCACCGCGGTGGCGGTGCACGGCGACCCGCCGTGCCGGGTGGGACAGAAGATGCTGCTCGGCACGGGGGGTCCGCTCGCCGGAACGCTGGGGTGCGCGGAGTTCGACGACGCCGCCGCGTCGGACGCCCCCGCGGTCCTGGGTGGGCGAGAGCCGCAGACGCGGTCCTACGCGCACGAGCTCGGGTCGATCGAGGTGTTCCTCGAGCCGGTTCTCCCGCTCCCGACCTTGATCGTGTTCTCCGCCACGCCGGTGGCCCGGCACCTGCTCCGAATGGGCCGGGATCTCGGGTTCCAGACGGTGCTGGTCGAACCCCGGGCCGAGCGAGTGACGCCCGAGCACCGCGCGGCCGCGCGCGTGGTACCGGCTCTGGAGGAGGCGGGCATCCCGGAGGGCGCGGCCGCCGTCCACACCGACCATGACGCTCCAGGTGTCGCAGACTCCGTCGCGCTCCTCCTTCGGTCCCCGGCCGGATTCATCGGCGTGATGGGCAGCACCCGGCACGTCGGCCCCCACATGGAGGCCTTGCAGCGGCAAGGGTTCGGCGAGGAAGACCTGGGCAGGATCCGCACGCCGGTCGGACTCGACATCGGAGCGCGGACCGCCGAGGAGATCGCCCTGTCGATCATGGCCGGGATCGTGGCCGCCCGCCAGGCGCTAGACGGTTCGCCCTCCCGATCTACGACGAGGCCGCGAACGTCCCTTTCACGTCGATCCCCTCGGTGCCGCCGGCGGGAACCAGTCCGGCGCATTCGAAGTCCCCGGCCAGGGCGTCGTCCGCCACCGTGCTCACGTTGATCGAGCACTCGCCGTGGCTGGAGGACAGCTCGATCGCCGTGCCGCCCGCCGGGGTGATCGTGATGTCGATGGAGCGAAACGGGATCTGCGTGGTGGTGCTCCGCCCGGTCTGGGGGGAGTGAAGCTCGATGTGCAGCTGCGTGGTGGCGCCCTTCCACGTGGCCTCGGTCACGCCCCCGAACACGGCCTGGGTCCCGGACGCCTTGAAGTTGGAAAGCGTCAGGTCCTCCGAGGCCGTTTCGGCCCCGGTGATGTCGAGGTGCGCCTCCTTGCCGACCGAGGCCGCCTGCGTGGCCCCGCCACCTCCTCCGTTCGACTTGGCCAGCAGGAGGGCGACGATGCCTCCGATGACCACCACGGCGATGACGACGACGATCGGCCACCGCCGGCGGTGGGTCACCACCTCGACGTCCGGGGCGAAGGCTCGTTCCCGCTCGTCGACGTCCGGGCTCGCCGAGGGCTCCAGCTCCAGGTAGCGTTGGAGGGCGGCACGGCGACCCTCGTCGGTGGCGGGGAACAGCTCTGCGGGCGCGTCCTTGGAGTATTCGTCCCAGATCCCGTACGACTCGGGACCGAAGCCGAGGACGTACCGGCTCCCAGTGTGGATGCTCCCGAGCCGCGTCTCCGGAGCGATCCGGGCCCTCGTTTCGGTGTCGACGGAAGAACCCTCGTTCGGAGCGCTGACTTTCATCCGGCACCTCCCACGGCCGAGCCCAGATGGAGCGATTGGGGTGGATTCTTCAACAAAACGGCCATCGGTGGGAAGGGCCCTCTGGGGGTTGCGGGACGACCGGTCAGCGGCGGCGGCGACTTCGGGGCGGCCCCCGCCGGCCCCCGTTCTTCCT